>JAUIGB010000013.1 GCA_030429975.1 bacterium
CCCCAAAACCCCAAAACCCCAAAACCCCAAAACCCCAGTTCAACTATTACTTATTGTTTTCCAAATGTTGAAACAGCCTTTCTTCAAAATAGAAAAGCTAGGATTCGAAGAGGCAAAGATAACTAATTCAAGCACCCCGGCTAATCTGTTAACTGATTGACATCTATACAAAAAGCGCGTGCAATTGTAAGGAATTCAATAACAACTGGATTTAAAGAAGAGGAGGGCCCCAATCATGATAAGTTACTACCCTGGGCGTGTAGTATATAGGTGGCAAAATGATGGGCTGATATAATAATGCACGTAACATAAGCGAGGCTGTATCGAGATGGAGAATAAAGACAAAAGAATCAAGGCAAGGTATCAACTATTGTTACTCGTTGCTTCGGGGGTAATATTAGTCTATCTAGCTGGTGTCGTAGCTAACGCACTAGGCGTGTCTATGCCCGGAGGACGCGGTCTGTCGGGCTTTGTGTTTATCGCATTACCGGTGTTGATTGCAGAAGTTATTGTTTTTTATGCCGGTATCGGTGCGATAAAGATATCTAAACTAGAAAAGTGGAGTGACAAAAAATTTCTCGCAATTACTATAGGCGGAGTTGCCATTGCTTCTGTGTTACCAATAATAAATCTCTATCATTATATTATGTTTATTTTTTGCGGAAGCGACTATAGTTGTTAACAGATTGACATCTGGGGTAAAATCAGGTACAATTGTAAACAATTCAATAACAACTGAATTTAAAGAAGAGGAAATTTATTAAACATGCTCGCTATTCGTTTGCAACGAGTCGGACGTAAAGGCTATCCAGTCTACCGAATTGCCGTACAGGAAGCACAGCGCCACCCATCTAGTGGTCGCGTGGTTGCCTATGTCGGAACATACAACCCACACACCAAGGAAGTAACATTACAGAAGGACCTTGCCCAGAAGTATCTGGACAATGGTGCGCAACCAACTCCTAGGGTAGTAAAAGTACTAAAGGCAGAGGGTGTCAACTTGCCAAAATGGGTTAAGGAACACGATTCTAAACAACAAAAATCTATCAAAAATCTAGAAAAACTCCGCAAGAACCAACCTGCCGAGGAAGTTGTTGCCGAAGAAGCACCAGCGGAAGAAGCAGAGGCACCTAGCGAAGAAACTACAGAAGAACAGCCTGCGGAAGCCGAAGCTCCATCTGAAGAAAAAGCTGAATAGTCTTACATCTACCGCAGGCTTTGATAAAAATGGTTCGTAAACCCTTATGCTAATTTTTGTTTGCATGTTATAATGGCAGAGTATCAGATAGGTATACATACAAGCGACGGAGGCCGAAAATGTCGACAACAATTGATCAGCAATTTGTAGAATACATCGTAAAATCACTAGTGGGACATCCCGACGACGTTTCAGTCGAGAGGATTATTGATGAAAAAGGTGTCCTGCTATCACTAACCGTACATCCCGACGATTTGGGTCGTGTTATTGGTAAGCGAGGAATAACTGCGCAGAGTTTGCGAACTCTGTTGCGAGCTCTTGGTACGAAAAATGATGCTCGGTATAATCTAAAAATCGTAAACACCGATGGACGAGACAGTGGAGTTACTATGTCGTCTGACGATGACGAACCCAAAAACAGCAAAAAGGTACAAGAATCTGACAATTCAGACGTAGAAGAGTCCGTTGACGAGGAACCTGTGGAAGAAGTATCAGAGGAGACTGTGGATAACCAGGAAGAAGAGTCGGATTATGCAAAAAAGTCTCGAAAAGAGCTTGAAGAACTGGATGATCTTGATATATAATCATTACCAGTTCAACACATAACTGAACTGCGAGCATATACGTGATATACAATATATTGCGTGAGAGATTTATGTGTGAAATCGTCCCCAAAAGGGACGATTTTCGTTTTGAAAATAATATTATATGCGAAAACCCACCGCCAGAGACCGCCGGAGCGGTGCTCTGAACGGTGGGTCCCGGGGTGGGTGTTGTCCGTGACGTCGCGCGTATTACGAACGGACGCGACGGGGTTGTTGGGTTCGGACGTACTTGGTTCGTCGGCCTTGTTCGTTGAACACCTTGTAGGCGATGTGGCGCTGGTCGTGATGCAGGTTGACTAGGGCGATGAACCCAAATACCAATGCACCAAAGCCGAACAGCCACGCGAATCCGCCATATGTGCCATAGAATAGCTGTGACACGACGCAGGCCACAGCCAAGACTGTCATGATCACTGCGACTACGGCACAGAACCACTGAAACACATTGGATTCAATGGCCACCTTTTTGTTGCCACTTGCCATGGCATTTTCCTTCCTGTACTTTGACATCCACAATGAAAGTCAGTTACGAGATTATAACACAAATTTTACAAAAATAACAGAATATGAAAAAGCCCACTGGAGAAGCGGGGAGAGCTGTATGCTCCTCCGGGCTTTTCCATGTGGGCTAATCGATCTGCTCGATTGCCGGTCCTAGGCGTTCGGGCTTGTCATCTCGCGGTGGTTTGCCTGACAGAACCAGATTCCACTGGTTGATGAGACCGATTGTCTTGTCGTTCTTGCGCAGAACGAACTTAACCGTGAACGCCGTAGCTACGCCGGCCACTATCAGCCCGATGACCGGACCGAGGAGTGAACCAACCACGACCATGGTCAACGCGATTCCGAACGCGTAAAAGACCCAGATAGCGAGCATGATTCCGTGCAAATCGATGACACGGTTGTGAATCAGATTGCGCGGGTCATCACCCGGCTTGTACCTGACGGTGTCGACACTGTCTCCGTAGCTTACGGAAGTCGTGGCATTGTATGGATTTAACTCGTTCATTGCTTTTCCTATCGGTTGGACTCGAACAGGTAATCAAATCGGTGGACTTCGTCGTCCGTGATTTGCTCGATCGCTGGCCCTCGTTTGGGCTCGAAGCGCTCATGAAGCGTCATGTGATCTCGGGTGATGATCCAGGCTTGCCGCCACATGTTCCACTTGTGCGGAAACAGGTATAGGCAGCAGGATACCAAAGGAACCTCAAAGATCAACAGGACCATGATCGCAGTAGTGTCTTTGCCACTAAGGGCGTAGAACATCGCCAGTACGAGCACGGTCAGGATGGCGGTCGCCGAATAAGCCAGTCGCACGTACCTCGAAAGGGTGCGAATACGCCCGTTGATGACCTCGATAATCTGGTCGCTAGGTGCTTCCAGTTGGTCAACATCGGGATCGCCAATCAACTTGCAACTCACGGACTTGCTGACGGTTTTTTTCGCAGAACTCATGTCGCCCCTCCTTTCCGGTAGCGGTGCAACATGCTATACATATTATAATAAATATTTACATTTATGTCAATATCATCTACACTGGTAGAGATGAGAAAAATCCAAGTAATCACTCTATTCCCCGACATGTTCACGGGCGTGTTTGGCAATTCCATGATGTGGAAGGCTCAAAAAGACGGACATGTAGAACTGACCACGATTGATTTGCGTCAATTTGGCTTAGGACCGCGAAAGGCGGTGGATGACACACCCTACGGTGGTGGTGATGGAATGTTGCTGATGGCCGAACCGCTATTCAAGGCTGTTGAACAAGCAAAAAAAAATGACACGAACGCCAAGGTGTTGCTAATGACAGCTAGAGGTAAAAGGTGGGTGCAGGCGTCGGCTCGGGCCTATGCGGATAGCAACGACAGTTACATTATCATATGTGGTCGATATGAGGGCTACGACGAAAGGATTACGACTCTGGTAGATGAACAGGTTAGCGTAGGAGACTATGTGCTAACGGGTGGCGAGCTACCTGCTATGACGATTGTTGATAGTATAGTTCGTTTGATACCGGGTGTGTTGGGTGGCGAGAACAGTGCAGAGATAGAAAGCTTTAGCGACGGGCAAACTCTGGAGTTCCCGCAGTATACTCGTCCAGAGAACTTTCAGGGTATAAAGGTGCCCGAAGTGCTGTTGAGCGGCAACCACGCAGAGATTGCCAAATGGAGGCAGGAAAACTCACAAAGGGCCGACAGTACATCCTAGCCAAATAAAGCACCCACCCCCACACTGACTCTTGTCAGTGATGGAGGCGGGCATTTCTCTTGTTTTCCAGAGCTTGTTGTAGGATGTCCCCGCCAAAGCGACGCAGGTAGGCCGTCGTACGGCGCCGGAGTCGCATAATCGATAGGGGATTGAATGAAACGTTCCCTTCGCACAATCTGTGATGTTCGTTCTTGATATAGTTGTACTCTCGGGTCTCACGATACGTGCGCGGTGTTCCGTAATGACGAACCTCTAGATTGAGTTTGAATCTGGTGTGGGTGTCATCGGAAAGCTTAACTAACTTACCCAGATCGAGCTTCATCACGTTCCTCCATGGATTGTCTGGACTGAGTATACGGTACGACTAAACGTGAATAATGTCAAATGAAAACACCCCGTTATGGATAGGGGTGTTTTCGAGATATGTTGTGGTGGATATCGTAGAGCGATTAGCTACTTATGTTTTTTGAACATGTGTTTGTTTTTGTAACTTTCGCTAATCTAAAGATACAGTGTTTACGGCAAAAACGCAAGCACTTTAAATAAAATAACAACGTTTTTTGGACAACGTTTATGCTAGGATAATAATATGAGGAAAATAGTTGCTAAATCCGCTCCCAAACCAGTTAGTCCTAATGCCGTATACGTAGCGTGGGTGTACTCCGCCGTTATAGTTGTGATGGTATTCCTGCAACTATTCGCTTTTGAAAAGTTCATTCCATTGTTAGACCAGTACGACCTATGGGGTGGCATGGACACGGCGACTATTGCAGCGGCATTGATCGTGACAGTGGAAGTACTAGCGCTGCCTTTCTTGCTTCGCATGACGCTTAGTCCCTTAATGCGCTGGTTGAGCCTGGTATGTAGCTTGGCTATAGCAGGAGCGTGGCTAAAACTGTCATTATTGGCGCTCTGGACGGATAATATCGTACAAAACAGCGGTATGTTTGGATCTAAACTAGCTTTTCCCGCCGGATGGCCCGCTGTATTATTGTCATTAATTTTACTATTCTTTGCAGTGTATTGCGTTTGGGGACTGTGGCCTTTACGAAAAAAGTAGCCCCAATTCTAAACCGCCACAACATAAATCGTCTAGCATAATACTCGTAAATGTTATATAATAGGTAGTAATGAGAGTACTAGTTGTTGAGGACGAGCATAAAATAGCTAACGCCATACGTAAGGTATTAGAGCGCGAGCATTATGCTGTCGATGTAGTATATGATGGCGACGAAGGCTATGCCATGGCTACGACCGAGCCTTACGACCTTGCCATCTTGGACAGAATGATACCCGGAGAATACGATGGACTGGCAATTGTTAGGGCTATGCGAGATGCTCACATACATACGCCCGTGCTGATACTGACAGGAATGGACGGATCTTCAGAGACGATAAAAGGCCTCGACAGCGGCGCTGATGATTACATGGTGAAACCCTTTTCACTAAATGAATTATTAGCTAGAACTAGGGCATTGCTGAGAAGGCCAAAGTCACAAACGGGAACAGTATTAAAGGCGGGTGATTTAAAACTAGATACAGTCACATACTCGGTTACTAGGGCCGGAAAACCCATTAATCTAACTAGTAAAGAATTCGCATTGTTAGAGTTTCTTTTGCGCAATCAAGATCGTCCATGCAGTAAAGAAACAATCATTTCACATGTCTGGGATTATGATGCAGATGTTCTGTATAACACCGTAGAAGTAAACATTAAATACCTTCGCAACAAGGTAGATGAACCCTTTGATAAAAAACTTATCAAGACGGTTCGTGGCTTTGGCTATAAAATTGATACAAAATAACGTAACTATACGAAAATTCAGCGTGATTTAAGTTTTGTCGTGTAGTATCACAATGTGTAAAAGGCAGTGTCATGCTGGCTGATGCTGTAAGTGGTAATGAGACGGAAAGTGGTACTCAGTATGAACATATTAGTCGTAGAAGACGAACACAAAATAGCACGAGCACTCAAGAAGATTCTTGAGAATCAAAACCATAGCATTGATATCGCATATAGTGGTGACGAGGGCATGGCTCTGGCTACCTTGGGACCGTACGATATGGTTATACTCGACAGAATGTTGCCCAGGGGGTTTGATGGGCTAAACATCCTCAAATCAATGCGAGGAGATAAGGTTAATATCCCGGTACTCATGCTAACGGGCATGGGCGACGAGGATAAAGTAGTAGAAGGATTAAAGAGTGGTGCAGATGATTATATGGTCAAGCCATTCTCGGTTGCGGAACTTACCGCGAGGGTGCAGGCCTTAATAAGGAGGAATAAGGAGTACGATGTCTATCGGCCGTATGACTAGTGACAGCGGACCTCAGGTTTGCGTAATCAATAAATTTATTTTATACTATAATAAAGTTTGAGCGATGACTCGGGAAGGCAATATATGTTTCGTAACGCGGCAATAAAAATATCAATCATATTTACAGCAATAGTAATGGTTATGAGCCTCACTGTTAGCGCGTTGATCTATGTTAATACAGCCAGTCGGTCAAGCTTCATCTTTTTTGAACTATTGCCAGAGCAACGAGAAGAAATACCGAATACGCAAAAATTATTGGATGCTGACAACTTCACGTTGTTGATGCAAGATCAATATGATGCGACTATGTCCAGGACATTAATAATCATAATATTTATAAATACCCTAATGCTGCTAGGTATCGGGTCTCTATCTTATATACTCACTCGACGCGCATTGAATGATATCGAACAAATGTATGTTGCTAGGTCGCAGTTCGCTAGCTATGCCAGCCACTCCCTCAGGACCCCACTGGCGAATATGCTACTGGATACGGAAGTGACCCTGAGTGATGATAGCGTGTCTGCGGATGAACTTCGAGAACAGCTCAGGCGAAACCTAGACGAAATTAATCGTTTAAAGTCCCTGTCAAAGTCTTTATTAAAACTCAGCTCTATAGATCCATCGGGCCTAGAATTCAAAAACATTGATCTGCTCGACCTAATCAAAAATACCGTTGAACGCTACGATCCAGACCATAGCCGCGTAAAGATTAAAACATCATCCAAAAAACGAGCGAACGTACGTGTGAACGTATCCGGTATTGACGAGGTATTTGCCATACTGATCAATAACGCGTATCTATATAGCGAAAATGAGTCGAAAATTGAAATTCAAATGAAGGTCAAAGAGAAGATGGTTTCGGTCAGCGTCAATAGCAAGGGCAAATATATTCCGTCCGACAAGCTAAAGTATATGTTCGAGCCTTATTACCGTGCCGAAGACGCATATGGTGGCGAGGGCGCAGGATTGGGTCTTGCCTTGGCACGTCAAATCATGGAACTGCATAAAGGCACTATATCTGCATATAGCCATAGTAATCACACGACTGAGTTTCGCGTGGAACTACCTGTAAAAAAATAAGACGAGAGACTGTAAACCAGGCAGAACAAAGCTAAAATAACCAGCCTTGTTTACACGATAATAAATGAAAACATTGGGTATGTATTTTTAAATTATATTTAAGGTTCGCGTGTCATTATGGTGGTGTGTCGATAACCTTTAATCAGACTAAAGTGTAGGAGGAGAGTAGAGGTAAAAATGCAAACTTTAACAACAACCGTATATTTGAGTAAAAAAGGTCGAAAAAAGTTCAAAAAATCAATTAATAAGCTAGAGCGTACTCGTTCAAAAATTATTCATGAACTGCATGACCAAGACAAGATAAACAACCACGAAGCCCGCTTTGAAAAGCTAGAGAGGCTAGCTAGGCTGGATGCAATAGAAAATGAAATAGAGGAAAAGATGGAGATTCTCAGAATAGCGAAGCCGTTCCCGCGGGAATCTAAATCTAATATCAAAAAAGTTGTCATGGGATCGGAGGTTGAACTCATCGATCCTCAAGGTGACCGCATGATATATACGATAGTGGATACTATCGAGGCAGATCCTAGCCTAGGACATGTTAGCTCACAGAGTCCCCTCGGACGAGTGTTAATGGGCAAAAAACCGTTCGACACGATCGAGTGGCCCGGTACAGGAGGCAGCAGGATGCAGTTGATGCGCATATCCCAGCAACACTAATACAAGAGATTCCATACTAAACGCTCCGTTTGTACGAAAGAACGGAGCGTTTTAGTTTGAGGTTTTTTCGCCCCAAAAATAGTATCGCCATACGATTATTCGTATGGCGATACTATGAGCGGGGATGCCTCATGCGAGGACGCTAATCGTGCAGTATATTAGTACGATACGTCCTCTTTTTAGGTGCTAGTGATGGGTAACAACCTTGTCACTTAGGACAATTATTACATTCGAAACTTAAAATTAGCTTATTTGTGGCTGTAAAATGCCACATTTACACAAAAAACGTAAAATGGTATAATAATACAATAATATGGTATCGCTAAAGCAATACATTAACGGATATACAATCACGCTAGGTATAGCGTGGATTATCTATGTTACTCTGTCGCTGTCATCTCCCGAGAGTATTAAAAACGCTGAACGGTACGATATTTCTATGTTCGCGCTTATCCTATTATCCCTCTCTGTGTTCG
Source organism: bacterium (assembly GCA_030429975.1). Lineage (GTDB taxonomy): Bacteria > Patescibacteriota > Saccharimonadia > Saccharimonadales > Saccharimonadaceae > UBA2112. The sequence continues at coordinate 8,549 of JAUIGB010000013.1, forward strand.
TGCCTTTGTTCCTTATCTGGTTTTGCGCGGTGGCTGGTTGGAGTAGATTCCATGATTTTGTAGGTAACATAAAAATACAGACAAGAAGAGAAGCATACAACTTGATTACGATAGGTCTTTCAATACTGGCACTGCAGTTAATATTGGTACCTATAGCATCATCCGCGTACCGATTTATAGGTGGAAGCGTAGACGCCGCAGAATATGTAATAGCCAGCAATTACGAGTCCACGTTCGTTAAGCTTATTGGTTTTGCATTTATATTCTGGGGTTCAATTAGGTTACTACGAATGCAAAAGCAAAAGATTCCGCTAGCAACCAAAATTCTAAATGTTGGAGTACCCGTGGGGTTATTCGGTGCTTTTTATAGTTTGCTGGTCTTTTCTAATCCTGCACGACAAACATCAGTCGATAGTTTGGCTATAGCTACATATCATATGCCTGACGAGCTCGTAGTTGGCACTATTATGATACCAGTGGTAATGACATGGGCATTAGGGCTGATGATAATAGTAAATATGGAGCATTACTCTAGATATTCAATGTCGACCTCTAGGAGGGGCATAATTAACTTCTTTAACGGCATGTTAATGATAGTTGCCGCTACGGTCTTAACGCAAATCTTTGAATCATTAGGCGCATCTAGAACCGGCGAACTTGGCCTAGGCCCGACGTTGATTATCGTGTACGTGTTGCTAGGTATAATCGGTCTTGGATTTGCTTTGATTGCTCGCGGAGCTCTCCAGATGAGGCAGCAGATGTTGAGCAAGAAAAAAAGAGTCACGCTAAAGGCGGGGGCGCAATAATATGTTGATTGGCCAAAGGGTGATTCTATGGTTCTTGGGTTTAATTCTAGTCCCCGTACTCGCTGTGAGTGGTCTGTTTTACTTCGGATTCAAAAACAATATACAGGATAATGCCCGAAAAAATTTAGAATATACCGCTGATATACAACAGGACAGAATAGAAGAAATAACAGCCCGATATCAGAGAACCTTGATTGCGTTTACTACAAGGCTTTCTTTGCCAGAGTCGGTAGGGCGATTTAACGATACCCAAAGTGAAGAAGATAGAGATACACTAATTAGATCCCTTCAGGCATCAACCAAGGCCAATGAACAGTATAAAAATATATCCATACTCAATTTGAACGGGAGAGTCATCGCGTCGTCGAACCTGGACTATATAGGCAGGGATGTGTCAAACGCCGATGCGTTCAAGCTGTATAAGGATAAAAACAGCACAATAAACAACTTGTCGCTTAATGATGGCGAGCTTGAATTGATTATGTCTGGGCCAATCATGCTCGAAGACCGGCCCGTGGGAGTCGTTGTCATCGAAAACAAGGCTGATATTTTACAAGAAGTCGTTTCCGATTATAAGAAATTAGGTGAAACCGGCGAGACAATACTGGCGAGAGAGTTGAGCAATGGAGACGTACAATACATTACTAATCTGCGTTTTGATCAAAACGCGTCCCTAAAACGCGTAGTTGATGGTTCAAATCAAAATGATCCAATAGCGCGCGCTGTAAGTGGCGAGTCGGCAACTAGCATGGAACTGGTGAGCTATGGCGGCAAAGAGATATTATCGGTTTCCAGGCCAATAGAAGGCACTAACTGGGGCATCGTGGTAAAAATCGATCAATCAGAGGCGTTCGCTTCACTAAACGATGTCATCGCATTGTCAATTAGTATAATATTTGTCGTCTTAGTCATTGGCGTATTTGTCGCGCAATATGCGTCACGAATATTGACCGACCCATTGATTATATTGTCTATAGCGGTGGAGGCCATGAGCAGGGGCGACTTGAGTGCTCGTGTTGATCTGGAAAAAAATAAAATATCATCAAAGGGCGAATACGGAATACTCGCAAAATCATTCAACAATATGGCAGAGAATCTAGAAAATCTAGACAAGCTGAAGAATGAATTTGTTATGTTAACATCACACCAGTTACGTACCCCTGCTAGCTCGGTAAAAGGCTATCTGTCGATGTTAATAGACGGCTTCGCAAAGCCTGGATCTGATGAGTGGAATGAACTCCTGGCGTCGGCGTATAAAGAAAACGAACAGCAATTACAGCTAGTTAATCAGATTCTTGCAGTTACCCAAGCAGAAACGCACAACATGAAGCCATCGCTAGAAAAAGTTGACCTGGAAGTATTGATAAAAAATGTTGTCAAACAAATACGACCCGTGTTGATTGAGCGCGATCAACATGTAGTGTTGAACGCACCTAAAAAATCACGGACGATTGATGGCGACAAGGAAAAGCTATATATGATAGTTGAAAATCTAATAGCTAATGCCAGCAAGTATTCTCCGAATGGAACGACACTGACAATTGAGATTAAATATAATCGGCAGAACGCAACTGTAGCATTTATAGATCAAGGCTTTGGTATAGATCCAAAAGACATCGATAAGTTATTTAACAAATTCTCACGGCTTAACAATCCTAATTCGGATATCTCTCAGAGTAGTGGCCTGGGTCTGTATCTGGTAAAGAAGCTCGTAGAGCTACATAATGGAAAGATAAGTGTTGCTTCCGAAGGTGTCGGTAGGGGGTCTACATTTACGGTAGTACTTCCGATAAAAAATAAGGGTTAGGTGCTAGCTCAGTGTATCTTTTACAATTCTGATGATATCACTAGGCTTGATATCTGATTTGATGATATAGTCACTCGCGCCCAATTTTTTGGCTTGTTCTACTATGTCTTTGTCGAATATATTGGTTAAAACGATAGCTTTCACGTCTGGGTGATTATTCTTGATATCATATTCTTTCAAAAAATCGATTCCCCCCATAACAGGCATCAATATATCGACAAGCACTAGATCGATGTCGTGTTGATTTGCCAATTCCAGACCTTCGCGTCCGTTCGATGCCGCATATACCTTGTGGTTGTCCGACTTTAAGATAGTCGAAAAAATTCTTTGCAAACTCGGATAATCTTCTAGTAGCAATATATTCGCCATATAATAATATTTTATAACAATCTAAAGGATACGTCCATTAAATGCAAAATGTCGGACATATTTGTCCGACATTTTGCATGGCTGGGATGGAGGGATGACCGCACGCGGTCGCTTCGCGAGCGCACCCCCTTCTGGGTTCGAATCGTTTTCTACGAAAACTAGGCTCGTAACAAGCCTGCCTCCGCAAAGGCCAAAACAAAAACGACCGCGAGGGTCGTCCTTGTTTTGGCTGGGATGGAGGGATTCGAACCCCCGATCATGGGACCAGAACCCACTGCCTTACCACTTGGCCACATCCCACTAATCAAGGAATTATCTGGTTTCGTTGACAGATTATAACACCTATAGCGCCTAGTGTACATACAACATAACTAAATACTAAAATTGCTAGAATCGCATTAATGTATTACAATAATAATATCTCTTGAGTCCATCGGGAGCGAGCGATAGGAGAGCGCTATGCGCGCATATGTAGGTGTCACACTGCTTTGCGCCGGTTTGTCCGTCGCGTTGGTGGCTACTGGATGCAGTACTGAATCGTCATCGGAAGTAACTGACGGTGAGGGGGCAAATGCAAAGGGGGAGATTCAGCGTGATGACGATTCCGTGAGTACTGGTGTAATTTGGCGCATTTCGCCATCACCCGTGTCAGAGGGGAATAATCCGCCGAGTAACTTGATTTTCAACCTCGTAAATGCCGGTGAAGTTTCCTACAGTTGCGACACGGCAAAGGTGAACAACTGTGCCATGTTGCGCGTTGGCGACAGAGTAGTGGTCGCCTTCGACGTAGATGACGATAGTGTCACAAGTCCTGGCATACAGTATCTGGTTCAGAAAGTCGAGATTATGCCGCAAGTCGTGACTCCGGAGATTTCGGTACCACGAACACCCTCGTAAACAAGAGCTTCCCTCGGGAAAGCACCTACTTGCGGGGGTGCTTTCTAATTGTGGTATAGTTTATGCATGAGCAAGATGAACGCCAAGCATATAATGATGTACATGTTGATAATAGTTGTCTTTGTGGTGGTTTTAGGATCACTGATATCACTATTCGTAAACAACGGAAATGCAGACAAATCCATAAATAGTTATCAAGATTGTGTCGATGCGGGATATCCTATCATGGAGTCTTATCCTGAACGATGCAGTACACCCGACGGTAAGAGCTTCACGAATCCCGACGCCAAGGTTATATTACCAAGCTAGCACTAGTGATAATCCATTCCAAAATTTTAAGTAAAAAATGCTTATGGTATACTACAGTGGTAAACAAGGAACCATCACATGGCAAAAAAAGAAACAGTAAAAGTAATAGCAGATAATGGGACTCTAGGATTCGTAGGCTTCGTAGCTTACATTGGAGCGGTTGTATATTTCCTACAAGGCGCAAAACACGGCGGAGACGTCATTTGGGCGTTTATTGAGGCTGTCGTATGGCCTGGCGTAGTGGTCTACTACCTACTGCAGGGTTTCGGCGCCTAGGGCACTATTTAAAGTCGAGCTTTTTGGCTAGACTAACAGTTTCGTCCAAAGTACCATCCAACACGTCTTCGACGTAGCTGGATAATATATACCAGTTGTTTCCTTTTAGAATGTTCAGCTGATTGAATGATGGAACGTAGTATGCATCATCGCCTAGATTTTTTACGTCTACTGCGCCCTCGGGTTTGTTGATTTCGAATTCTTGATTATTGTTCCCAGCACCGTATTTGCTAAGGGCTACACGTGCTAACAACACTGCCGTACCGTTGGTTTTATTTCCCGTGTTGGACGTTAGGCTACATGTAGTTACTAACATCTCCGGGTTTGATGATGCTCCAGAGACGGGCGTAGTTCCAGAGACTTCGCCCCCAAATGTTTCGGTCACTATTTTTTTGGTTAGTATGTCACAGGCGTCTACGCGCGTGAATGAATCGTTGCTGCCACCCAAGAGGCTTTGACCTGAGCTGTTGTTGGGATTAGTAATGTTGAGTATGGCAGCCACTAAACCAAAAATAATCAGCACGACTATGCCAACAACGATTATTACCCTGCTCCTATTCATATACATAACCACTGTAGCATGATTTGAACCAAAAGCGTATACTATGACTATATGCAAATCCTTGTACAGTTCATAGCAGACGGCGCCGTTTTTATAGTGGCTGCCATCGCTATCTATGCCCTTGTCGCGTTGGTCCCAAACAAAAAAAAGTACACAGCCTATTCACGTATATTGATGGCTGGACTCACGTCGCTTCTAATTGCAAAATTCATGGCAACTATATATCAGCCAGCAACCGAAAGGCCCTTCGAACTATTGGGTGTAGAACCGGGTGCGTCATTTATGAATAATCCAGGATTTCCCTCGGATCATGCACTGTTCGTCACGGCTATTTTACTTGCGGTCTGGTTCGAAACAAGAAATCGTACACTCTCCTCAATATTGCTAGTACTAGTTATCTTGGTATGTTTAGGTAGAGTATTGGCGTTGGTACATACTCCTCTGGATGTGGTCGGGGGAGTGTTCGCGGCACTTGTCGGTGCCATCTGGTACTTCACCGCCCCTTATAATCGATCTGGCAAGAAATCAAAATAGTCACCATAACGCCCATGCTTTATAGGGGTGCGGGGTTATGGTAAAATAACTTCGAAATGACAGATGACAATGTAAATAACTCGTCTTCTCGGTGGGGAGGCGTAATTGAGTTGCAACCACAACAATTGATACAGGTTGCGGTGCTTGGTTTTGTGGTTGGGGTCGTAATGTGGCTTGTCATGGTATTGATGCGAGACGTATTGCTGTCGGCCATACCGTGTGGAGAGGCTAGCAAAGAGACATGCGCCCAGATGACATCTGACACATCGGCGATTATCGCATCACTGTTTGCGAGCGTAGTTGGATTGTTGGGCTTAGTAAAGATGGAGGTATACCGACCAATACTAGTGGTCATTGCGTCACTAATTTGTCTGTGGTCTATTGCTACCTGGACGTCGGAAATGATTTGGTTTGAGGCTATTGCTTGGTATGGAATACTGTACGCCGTATTCTATTCACTATTTTCGTGGCTTGTGAGGCCGCGTTCATTGATTATTGTATTTTTGATTACTATTCCCGCGGTCGTGCTAGTACGTCTAGTCACGATGTTATAATATCCACATGGATACAACTGTATTTATTTTTGCCTTGGCTGCCGTAGTGATTGTATTTACTGGCATAGTGATGCAACTTTTGTCACGGATGAGAGAGATGCAAAAGGGTGGGTCTGTTGACCTAATAAAGACAGACGTGACGGAATTGAATAGAACTATCACGAGATTGCAAGAAAGTATGGGTGATAAATTAGAGCGCAACAACGACTCTATTCAAAAGTCCGTTCAAAAACAATTAAGTGAAAGTGCCAAACTGGTCGCTGACGTCACGGAACGTTTGGCTAAACTGGATGAAACTAACAAGCGTGTCGTTGACGTCGCGACAGAACTAAAGACGCTTCAAAATGTTCTACAAAACCCTAAACAGCGAGGGGTCTTTGGTGAATTCTATCTGGAAAGTGTCATGGAAAACGTATTACCGCCCAAGCAGTATAAAATGCAGTACAAGTTTGCCGATGGCAAGATTGTTGACGCGGTTATATTCCTAGAAAAAGGTCAGATACTTCCAATCGATAGTAAGTTTAGCCTGGAAAATTATAATCGTATGGTCGAGACGAAAGACAAAGCCGAGCGAGACAGATTACTCGCAAAAGTAAAGGCAGATTTGAAAGGTAGAATAGACGAGACCGCCGAGTATATTCGTCCTAGCGAGAACACCATGGACTTTGCCTTTATGTTCATACCAAGTGAATCACTGTATTATGATTTGTTAATAAATAGTGTAGGAGTGAGCAGTAAGGATTTGATCGAGTACGCGTTCCGCGATAAGCGAGTAATCATCGTTAGTCCAACTAGCTTTATGGCTTATCTTCAAACTGTCTTGCAAGGATTACGCAGCCTACAGATAGAAGACCAAGCCAAAGACATACAGACAAGGGTGGGCAAGTTGGGCCAGCATATTGGTCGCTTCGAAACGTTCATGCAAAAACTTGGTAATTCATTAGGGACTACTGTCAATCACTTTAATAGTGCTCATAAAGAATTGGGCAAAGTTGACAAAGACATCGTCAAGATAGCTGGTCGTGATAGTAGCGTAGAGCCTTTGCTACTAGACAAACCAAGTTCCGATGATTAGACTAACCTGGGCTTTTACGGATAGCATATCTAGTAAAAAGTAATCCCCGCTAGTTTGCGGGGATTACTTTTATCGAATAGCTATCGTATAACTATTTTGATTCAACTAGATCGCGAAGCGCGAATCCTACTACACCACCAACTAGTGGGGCGCCTAGGAATACTGCAACGGCCATCCATTCAATCTGTGTCCAGTCAACTGCGGTTGCCGCAACTGCTGCTGCAGGGTTAACTGCAACTTGTGCGCCTACGTAGCCAGCGACAACGCTAGCAACTAGAACTGCTACCATCCAGCCAAAGCCGATAGTCAAAGCGCGTGTAACGCGGTCGACAGAAGCCTTGTATACGCCTGCGAATGCAAAAGCGAATAGGCTGGCGCCGATTACTTCAGCGAAGAATACGAACCATTGCGTAGTCTCGCTTAGCGGAGCTAGTTGGAATACTTCACGTGCTGGCTGTGCGAATCCAGCTGCGTCACCTGCTGCACCATTCAGGTATGTAGTTAGTAGGACGAATGCTGCACCTGCACCTAGGAATTGAGCAACAAGGTAGACTACTGTCTTTAGGTGGTCGAGTCGACGTGTAACCCACGCGCCAACTGTGATTACTGGGTTTAGATGTGATCCAGATAGGACACCTACCATGAGGACCAAACCTACTAGTACGAATCCCATGTATAGCGGTTCGCCTTTTGTGATTAGAAACGCACTAACTAGCGCGAATACACCGACGAATTCGCCGATAAACGTGGTTGCTAGGTCGTTACTGCGCAAGCTTAGTTTCTTGCTAGAAACTTTCGCAGGAGCGCTTACTGTTGTTTTTGTTGATTGGCTTTTTGACCGGGTGGTCTTTTTGGCAGCCGAGCCGGCTTTTTTCGTAGCCATTAGAATTCCCTCCTTAATAAGAATTATGGGACTAGTATAACATAACCCTTGAAGCTGTCTATTATTTTTAAAGAATGTATAATGATTTGCATGGGAATCATCTTAAAACAAGACGAGAATCGATCCGAACTACAAAAAAGGGTAGCTCAACAGTTGACCGAAAAAGCCAAGAAAAAGGATCCCAATCCAGCTGATTTACCGGATGGGGTGGACGATTCGGCATATATGAAGAATACGAAACAAACTTCAGGCCTAGCCATGCTGTGGATAGTCATAGTCGTAATCGGTGTAGGTGCATTAATTTGGTATATTATCGCTTCTGGCAATCAGTCGTAAAATACACTATAATTTTTACAGATGACAGATAGTGAAAAAGTTCGCGAAGAATTGTTGACGCACATAGCAACGAGTGATGCCCCGCATGAATTTTTGAGGGCTTACCAGTTGCGCGCACTTGCTGATGATATAAAAAACATACCTCCTGAAAAAAGGGCTGAAGCTGGCCGCGCACTCAACGAACTAAAAAAAGAGGTGGCTGCCGCTGTCGAAAAACGACAGGCGGAGCTATTGGATCGCGATGTTGAGCAAATCGACGTGACGGCACCGATGGATATAAACTCTGATTCGCCGTCGCTACTACCAGCGGAAAATGGATCCATACACCCAATCTCACGCGAAATTCAGACGATGAGCGATATTTTGGGGCGAATGGGCTTTACGGTTTTCGAGTCACGAGAACTGGACGATCAATATCATATGTTCGAGTCGCTAAACTTTCCAGCAGGACACCCTGCGCGCGATGATTTCGATACCTTTATGACCGTACAAAAGGACAAGGATGGCGAGCCATTGATCGCACCTGCGCATACCAGTACTATGCAGAACCGCATACTGCGCCAACTAAAACCACAATTAGAATCTGGACAGCCTATTGCTGCGGCTAGTATAGATAGAGTATTTAGAAACGAAGACCTGGATCCGCGACACGAACATACTTTTTATCAATGCGAGGGAATATATGTCGACAAAGGTATTCATGCTGGAATGTTAGTTGCAACATTAAAGACGTTTTTGGAGAGTTATTATAAAAAGTCATTGGATGTACGGGTTAATCCGTTTTATTTTCCTTTTACCGAGCCCTCGTTCGAGTTTTCGATGAGTTGTCCGTTTTGTGATGGTGAAGGATGTGGCGTTTGTTCGCATTCTGGCTGGATAGAGATTTTGGGTTGCGGCATGATACATCCGAACGTATTAAAAATGGCCGATATTGATCCGACCGTCTATACGGGGTTCGCCTGGGGTGTTGGTATTGAACGGTTGATCATGATGAAGCACGGTATCGAAGACGTACGATATTTTCAGTCGGCAAAACTAGATTTTTTGAGGCAGTTTTAGATGAAAGTTAGCCTGAATGCAATTAGTCAATTAGTCGATTTCGAACTACCGCCCGTTGACGAACTAATTCGCCATATAAACGAACAACTGGGTGGCGTCGAAGAGGTTATCGATTTGGCCGGCAAGTATAAAGATGCCAAAATCGTTCGAGTAGTCGAATGCGAAAAGCATGGTGATGCCGACAAATTGAGCGTGTGCAAGATTGACGCAGGTACTGGGGATTTGATTCAGGTTGTCTGTGGCGCGCCAAACGTACATGCTGACATGTGGGCTGTTTGGCTACCGCCAGAATCAGTAGTTCCAGCTACTTTTGATGATGACGAGCCATTTCGCTTGGCTGTACGCGATATTCGTGGCGTGACCAGCAATGGCATGTTGGCGGCGCCTGACGAGTTAGCAATTGGTGATGGGCACGATGGGATATTAGAAATGGGCCCCGACGAAGTAACGCAAGGTGATGGCAAAATAGAGGCCGGTGCTAGTTTTGCGAAAGTCTTTGGTCTAGACGATACGGTGATAGATATCGAAAACAAGATGTTTACGCATCGACCTGATTGCTTTGGTCAGCTGGGCGTAGCGCGCGAAATCGCAGGAATTTTAGGTAAGGCATTCAAAACACCGTCCAAATATTTGGACGATCCCGTGTTCGAAAAAGGAAACGGGCTTCAACTAGAAGTGGTCAATGACGTGCCGGATCAAGTATCGCGGTTCATGGCGATGGCAGTTCGCGACGTAACCGTAAAGAGTAGTCCATTGTGGTTACAGTGCGAACTGGTTCGACTGGGTGGCAAACCGATAAATAATATAGTTGACGTGACAAATTATATAATGCTGATGACGGCACAACCGGTGCATGCCTATGACTATGATAAGGTGTCGACTGGCAAGCTAGGCATACGTATGGCGAAAAAGGGCGAAACCGTTGCACTGCTAAACGGTAAAATCGAGGAATTAAATGACAGCGACATTGTGATAACCGATGGCAAAAAACCTATCGGCCTGGGTGGCGTAATGGGCGGTAGTGAAACAGAGGTTAGTGCCGAAACAAAAAACATCATATTAGAATGTGCTAATTTCGACATGTATACTATTCGCCGGACAAGTATGCACCATGGTTTGTTTACCGACGCAGTGACGCGATTTACAAAGGGTCAATCTCCGCTACAAAATGACCGTGTCATGCAGGACTTGTTCAAATCGGTTGTTATTGTTGCCGGCGGCGAGCCTGCCAGCGATGTAATAGACGAAATGAACCTGCAGACATTTAGTGAACGTACGGTACACGCGCCACTATCTATAGATGATGATTTTATCAATCACCGCCTAGGATTAAAGCTTTCGAACAAAGAAATCAAAGTTTTGTTAGAGAATGTAGAGTTTTCTCATGATGATTTGAACTACGTCGCGCCGTACTGGCGGACTGATATCGAGATTGCAGAGGACATCGTCGAAGAAGTGGGGCGTCTATACGGATTTGATAAATTGCCACAAGAGTTGCCAGCGCGTGGAATCGCGCCTGCCGTAGTGTTGCCAGAGCGCGAGCTAAAGACAAGTTTGCGGGATATATTGTCCCGTGCTGGTGCAAACGAAGTCATGACGTATAGCTTTGTACATAAAAATATTCTAGAAAGATCAAACCAGCGCATAGATGCCTGCTATCAGCTATCGAACGCGCTAAGTCCAGACCTGCATTATTTGCGACTGTCGGTATTGCCAAGTTTGATGGACAAAATTCATATGAATGCGCGCGCAGGGTATGACAAGTTCGCGATTTTTGAAATAGGCAAAGGCCATGATATAAACGCTGGCACGGATGATCAGGGCGTTCCGCTAGAAGACGAGTTCCTGTCGCTGGCAATGGCGGACGGCGGTTTTTACGAGGCAAAAGCAATCGTAGAATATCTGGCTGACCAGCTAAATCTAAAGTTTAAGTATCGTGCGCTTACAGGCGGAGCCTTTATGGAACCAAAGCGTAGCGCTGGAATCGTTGTTGGCGATATTACTATAGGTATCGTAGGCGAGTTTCGTACTAGTGTCAGAGGAGCTTTTAAGCTACCAGATATTTCGTCTGGGTTTGAGATAGATATATCGCAATTAATTAACGCACTAGAAACAGCTAGCGGGTCATACAAGCCATTAAGTAAATATCCATACACCGACAGAGATATAACATTTCAGGTTGAAAAGGCCGTACCGTATGGAGACATAGAGGAAGCTGTTTCCGTGAATCTAGAAAAAAGTGATTTAGAAACGTCTATAAAACCCGTAGGTATTTATCAGCCGGAAGGTAGCGATAAAAAGAACGTTACTCTTCGTATACGCTTGACGTCTCATGAAAGAACTTTAACTGGCGATGAAGTTGCTGACGTTATAACTCAATTGACTGCGGACGTTTGTGACAAGGTTAACGCGAGGGTAATTTAATTTAGCGACTGTTTGATGTGCATCATGGTGGCGTAGATTTTTAGTGCTTGCCTGGCGCCGTTAATCGCACGGTGAGGCATGGGTTCTGGCATGATTCCGATCGCTTTAGATATATTATCCATGTTCATTTTTTTAATGTTGGAATATCGCAGAACCAAGTGGCCCATAGTATATGTATCGACACTGTGTGAGTCCAGCTGGTGCATAGGCATCTCGCGATCTATCAATGCTTTTTCGATGAAAGTTTTGTCAAACTGTGGATTGTGTCCAGCCAGCACGGCATTTGATGAATGATCGCAATATTCTTCTAATACGTCATGTAGATCAACGGCGTCTTGCCACGCCTCGTCAGAATAGCCGTTATATTCTAGCGCAAAGGCATCGGCGTTTTCTATGTGTTCAGGGCGAACTTTTGCGTCGATTTCGTGTAATACGTGTAGGTCAGGCGTGGTTATGACAGCACCAAACTCTAGCACTTCGTGTTTCCACCATTCTGGTCCCGTAGTCTCTAGATCGGTAAATGCAAGGTTACGATCGTAAATTGGAATATTATAGTCGTATTGCTCCATATTATTCCGTTGCTCTTGCTTCTCGAATTTCCTTTAGGTGTGCACGTGTATCATCTACCGACAAGGCAGTATCTGCAATCGATATTCCGTCAACTGGAACTAATGCATCTTCCAAAACTTCGAATATTGGCTTGCTATCTAAGGCTGCTGTTCTGATTTCTTTACCCACGCCCGCGCCGATAAAGCCACTCTCGAATCGTTGAAATGCAAGCGCGCCACATTTACGAACGACAGCTTCGAAGTGGGCCATCGGGTTTTCGCCCCGCTCTTTCAGTGCCTGATATGCCACTTCGTTTTCCGGCGTGTTTGGGTTTTCAACAGTAAAACCATTTTCCTCCAGAAGGTCTAATGATCTTTGTTCGCGCTCGGTTCCATAATCAGTTACATGATGAGCAAAATAACATAGTTTTTCCTTGTCTGACATACAGCCTCCAGCAGTTTATGGTATTAACATCTATTCTATCATCTATTTTTCGACGTCGGCTAGCGTATCATATCTAGGGGCATCTTGAGGTCGGTCAATCTCGTACCTTATGAGTCCAAAGCTTCCAACGATACCGCTATCGTTACCGAAGTCACTAACACTGACGTCTATTTGTGCGAGTCGGGCAAATGATTCCACGTAATCCCTATGTTTGTCGGCCAGACCACCACCAAATACCATCGCGTCTGGTCCAAAGTTTTCGACGTACTTCAACAAGTGCGCATCGAATTTAACGCGCACTCTGTGCCATTCTTCTTCCGATAATGTTTCGGGGACGCGTCCATACTTTTTTTCTATCCCAGCACCGCAACAGTCGACTCCCCATTCGTAAAAATGTTCGCGCCAATTGAGTTTTTCGACATAAGATACCTTACCGTCTTCGTCACGTTCAATAGATGCGCCACCCATCCCGGTTCCCCATATCAGATAATGAAAATCGGACCGTTGATTACCGTAGTAGGCTTCGCCGAGCCCTGCTGTGACGGCGTCATTTTCGAAAAATACAGGACAGTCCAGAGATTCGGATATTGGTTCGGTAAGAGGCTGATCATTCCAGAATGGCAAATGGATTGCCGATGCTATGCGTGTTCTGTCCGGGTTCGGCGTTCCAGGAGTGCCAATTCCTACGGCTTTGATTGCTTCGCGACCAGCAATTTTTCGCGCAGATTCCACGATAAAATCTAAATCGTTTTCATAGTTCATAGTGTTGCGCCGTCTGATTGGTTCATGAACATAATCGATTGACTCTAGACTTCGTATGCCCGCTACCCGAGTGTTTGTTCCCCCCATATCTACAGAAATATACATTTAATCCTCCTTTTCCAATAGGTATTGTTCCAGCATGCTCTGCAAGTTTATTTTTCGATTCTCGGTTGATTTTAGGGTGGAGCGAAGTACGGAGTTGGTCGCGAGTGCCCGTACGAAGTCATCGCCTCGCTCGCGACGTACGTCTTCCATGCGAAATACATGTGGCTTGATAGTAAAAATCGTGAAATCGTCATATGGCGCGGGTAGGCGGGTCAGAGTTTCGCGTTCACTCCGCAGGAATAACCGACTGCCTATATCGCGAGCAATCTTTTTGGGCCGAAGGTTGCGTTCTAGACTAGGTTCTAGTGCTATGTTTGGCGTGTACTCAACGAACTGATTACCTCGCCAAGTTATACCACTGGGATACTCGTGAAGGTGATCCAGAAATTTATCAACCGTGTCTTTTAGTCTGTACCTATTAGTCCCTGCGGGTTCGTGATAGCCATCTACGTTATGGTGTATTCTGTCCATGTCGGCACCAACAAAGTCAGACAGATTCCAGTTTGTTGGCGTTGCTAAGAATCCCGCGCGCAATACGTGCTTACCTTCTTCGTCGCGTTTGACGACGCATATGTCCTCTTGACCCAGTAGGCCGCTGATAGCTAGCGGGTGCCAATCATCGCCCTCAGGCCTCACGCTGAATTGGTCATCGGTTACGGTGTTTATAATAACCTTGCCAAATTTTCGTTGCGTCTCGATGCGATATTTATCGGGGAAGTACTTTGCCAGGTAATTTGCCTGCAGGAATAATAGCTGTTGTGACGCGGCCCGAACAACGGGGTCGTCATCGCCCGTGTCTAAAACTCGACACGTATCGTCCAGAAATGCTGATTTTCTAAAGTCTAAAACGTCGGATAGCTGTTCGTCCGGCCAAAACCAAGGAGCAAAGCGCTGACTTTCAATAGTGGCGTCTAGTTTGGTGACAGGCGCCATGTTTGGCGCTGGAGCCATCTCATTCATTTTCATGACCCGTAAGTAGTCCCAATTGGTCGACATGACTACGCCTTCCTCGGATGCTGAGGAATGTCCCAGTGGGCAGCCTTGTGACTTTTCCATTAGAACCAGTGTAGCCTCGTCGAGATAGGGGCGCAAGCATGAGGGTTTAGTGACTAGGCAATTCTATCGGTCGTAAAAATACGATCTGCATGTTTGACGGCTTTTGTTGGTCCTGTGACATGCGTAATTGGTGGATTCTTCGATATATATTCAACGACCTCATCGATTCCATTTCTAACTTGTTCGATTGTTAGGCTATGGGCGGTCTGCGCGATTATCTTTAAATCCGTTGGTTCAGTGTGTTGATCCAAAGCCTGGGCATAAAAACCCGTACGAGTATCCTTTGAGTCCATACTTTCTAGCACCCAGCTCTTTGTATTTCCAATGGCAGACGCGATTGATGAATCGGTGTAATCAGCCCCGGGTCGACTTAAGGCCTCTAGTAACATTTTTCCTGCCTTTCTTGTATTCGATGGAGCTACTTCGGCATTTGCACCTATAGACCAGGCTAGTGGGGAGTTTGAGTCGTAAAAATCCACGCCAGCATCGTAGGCTAGTCCAGTATCACCCCTAAATCTTTTGAAGCAATAATTACTCATTGCTTGCGTTACGGTCTCGAACAATATCTTATTGTCTCGAAACCTTTCGACAAATGCTGGATCCAGAGGGGTCGCTACGCGCACCTCGGCATTATCAACAGCTCTTAACTCTAGACCGGACATTGTAGCCTTTGGTGGTCCCGGATGTTTCACTTCAGTGACAGGGGCTGCCAGGTCGGATAAGTCAAAATAGTTATCTATATGTTCAATTAATTCCTCCATGCGCACATTGCCAACGGCGATGATTGCCATGTTTGACGACACATAGTGTTTTTTATAAAACTCTAGGATTTCCGTTCTAGAAAATTCTAATTTATCCGCATAGCCAATAATATCGCGACCAAATGGTTTGTCAAAGAGCGCATACGTTGACGCTGTTTCGTGGATACTGTTCATTTTTTCGCGGTTTTCTCTAGCTTCTTGGTTGATAAGTTTCAGTTCATTCTTTAAGGCTTTCTTTGGTAGTGTTGCTCGAAATAGCATCTCTCCAAGCCTTTGTATGTTCGGCTCGACATAAGGTCCGATACCAAAGTAACTAGTATCTTCGTAGGACGTATTCGCGTTGTATTCAAGGGCATTTATACCCGTGAAGTTTAATTGTGCTTCTTCGTCTTTAAATAACTTTGTTCCTATGTGTACGCAATGTTCTAACACGTGTGATAGACCTGCGTTCTTTTCCGTTTCATGCAAACTCCCAACACCCACGCGAGCCGTTATGCGTGAGTTTTCCGTTGATAAACTATCAACGAAAATTTTTAGTCCTTTGTGTGTTGT
The DNA here is from genome assembly GCA_030429975.1 of bacterium. Classification (GTDB taxonomy): domain Bacteria; phylum Patescibacteriota; class Saccharimonadia; order Saccharimonadales; family Saccharimonadaceae; genus UBA2112. Next base: position 24,669 of record JAUIGB010000013.1, read on the forward strand.
TCTCTCTAGCGTCATGACGTCTAACCCTCAATAGTATTATCTACTAATTTCCAATATTGTCGCAACGATTCACTGTAGCTCTCAACTATTCCATTTTGTATAGATAAGCACCTGGTACAAAAGTCCAGAGTGGACTTTTCGTCTCCATTGAGCTTCTCTAGGGCATTGTACATGTCGCTTAATGGCGGATCGGCTTCTTCGGCTGCTTCTGTCTTTTCCTCTATATCGGCAATCTGCCACGTCGTCGCCATGAACGCGGTGGACGCTATTGTGCGCATCATGTTCGCCTGAAACTCTTCGTATGGCGCATGAACATATAGTCCTTCAGCGTTGCTAATATCATTGGGCGAGACACTAAAACCTTGCTGACGTAACCTGGCCGTTAATGAGTCCCTATGCGATGCCCCATATATGACGAACGCATTTGAGTCGTGGTCCTGCATATCTTGAGTGATTATATCCACGGCGCTTTCTTCACGTATTTCCACGGCTTGCCATCGACTGTCGACCAAATCCGCTAGATGGTCAAAGTATTTTTTGCCATTATCGTATTCCAGTAAACCTCTGCCCATGAGTAGTTCGAAATTGTATAGGTTATACAGAAATGACGTCACCGTGTCGAAATCTTCTTGGTTGTCCAGGTCTATTCTATGACTGTAGTCAGCGGGTATGATTTGGCAGTCTTTTTTTAACAATCCGCTAAAGATACTGTCCTCGTACGAAAAATCCTTATCCTCATAGACGGCGTCATCGTTCCTATATAAGTCAACTATTTCTTTTTTTGCTCTTTTATAATCTCGGTCTTTGCCGGTTGATCGAAGATAGCGGCCTAGGTATATAGACAATACGCGTATGTCGTTTTCTGGCAAAACTTCCAGATTCATAGCTTCAACATAAACGACAGATTCCGCGGGTATTATTTCCAGTGTTCTTTGGGCGTCTTTTTCGGACACGTGTCTGTTATAGATGGCGTGTATGTCTGTTGGTGATTTTACGCCTTCTGCGCTTTTCGCCATGAACTCTCCGCTTTATTTGTACTAGTTTACTCTGTTATAAAGGTAACTACAAACACAAGCACCAATACTAAAGCCCCGCGTCCGGCGAGGCGATAGTACCTTGCGGGAGCGGGGCTGGGTTCTAGTGAAAAATTGCCAAGACGGCCGAGACGATGAACAGTATCCCGATTCCGGCCCAGATGAACCTCGCCAGTCCCCTCCAGAGGGTTCGGCGTTGTTTGAACTCGGTCTTTGGCAGCATCGCAGTCACGATGAATCCGATGCCTGCCAATATCGCGAGCGGAATCGTGACATATGTTGGCAAGACCGAGTAGTCGTCTGTCAGCGCAACCGGCAAAAATGCCACGGCTGCGACGATCGATATCGCCGCGCAGTACGTTTTGCCGTACATGACGTATAGACGCCGACGCTCTGGCATGGACGAATTTGCTCGTGATCGAGTATGGTTTCGCGCGCGCATCACGTTGAAGTAAACGAACGAACCGAAAACCAACGTCCAAATCAAGAGATTCAACGCGACCAAAGTAGTGGACTCCATAATTCACCACCTTTCACTGTATAGAACGAACTACAAAGACATTATTGTAGATTGTATATATAATAGCATAAAATGGCAAAAAAATCAATACGCATAACATTTGTGGGACAAGTGAACAACATGGTATATTAAAAGCACAAGCATGTCGAGGAAAAAGGGTAGGTCAGTTGTGCCATGGTTAATTGCAGGCGGTGTAACGCTTATTTTTGGTGTCGCCACTGTTGCGATGACAATAATGCTAAAAGACGCTAATATAGCCGTTCTAAATCCAAAAGGCGCAGTGGCGCAGGCAGAGTATGACCTTATTGTGCTGACATTGTGGCTGAGCGCGATTGTAGTTATTCCGGTGTTTATAATGCTGGGCGCTTTTGCATGGCGGTATCGCGAGTCGAACACGAAGGCCAAATATACTCCAAATCACGATAGCGACGTACGCATAGAAGCTGTATGGTGGGGTGTTCCAATAATCATTATTGGTATCTTGAG
>JAUIGB010000035.1 GCA_030429975.1 bacterium
TAATAATAGCAACAACCATCCTTACCGAGATTATTACCAACGTCGCCGCCGCCTCGCTAATATTCCCGATTGCAATTGCCACTGCAGTACAAAGCGGAGGTGATCCACGCATGTTCGCAATAGCCATAGCCATCACGGCATCTATGTCATTTATTAGCCCGCTAGGTTACCAAACAAACACCATGGTATACAGCGCTGGTGGATATAAATTTAGCGACTTTATGCGCATGGGTATCGTGCTAAATATAGTAACGACTCTCGTTCTAACAATATTGTTAGCCTGGTATTTTGGAATCCTAGGCTAAATGCTCTTGCCAGACGGGGCTATTGATGGCACTTACTACAAAGTTAGGGTTTAGGATCTCTTGGTCTGGTTTGTACGACAACTCTTTGCCGTTTAGCTGAGTCACCTTTCCTCCCGCAGCAGTAACAACCGCGTCCGCAGCTCCTGTATCACACAGTGACGTAGGTCCCAATCTTGGGTACAGTGCCGCCTCGCCTTCCGCGACCAGGCATAGCTTTAGCGATGAACCCATGGCGACCTCTTCGTGTTCACCTATGGCGTCTAGTAACTTTTGGGTTTTTTCATCCTTATGCGAACGACTGACGACTATTTTTGGAATATTCGACCTTGACTCTGCCTTGATGTCTATTCGTTCGCCCTTAACTATTTTGTAGGCGACTCCAGACTCTACATCTCCACAATAATAAACATCTAGCGCTGGAGCGTACACAACACCCAGTACAGGCCTATCCCCTATAACTAGCGCTATGTTGACCGTGAATTCCCCGTTACGTTTCACAAACTCTTTAGTGCCATCTAGTGGGTCAACCAGCCAATATGGATTGGTATCGGGTATATGGCTTTCGCCTTCTTCGGACAGTACGTAATAATCACTGATTTTGCCTAGTTCAGTGACGATTACATTATGCGCGGCCTTGTCGGCTCGTGTCAGTGGCGACGTGAAGTTGTCGTCGTGTTTCGTCTCGACGTCAAAGTCATCAGACTCGTATACATCCATAATCGCATCACCAGCAAGCTTGGCGATATCGATAACTTTGTCTAGCAGTTCTTTTTTATCGCTCATTCCGGATTCGCCAACAAACCTTCGTTTTCTAAGTGTAGTAATACCTGATTAGCCAGCTCTTCGGGAGAATGCTTGGTTGTTTCTAATATTACTTCCGCGTCGTTTGGTTCTTCGTACGGATCAGATACACCTGTGAATTCTTTTATTTTCCCTGCGCGCGCAGCGGCATATAGACCCTTCCGATCGCGCTCTTCGCACACTTCCAGTGGAGTTGCCACATGGACCAACACAAACGCTCCACCATTACCAGCAACCATCTCTCGGACCTGCTTGCGGACACTATCGTATGGGGCAATCGGCGCGCAAATTGCTATACCACCATGTTTGGAAATTTCGGACGCGACATAACCTATACGTGAAACGTTCAGATTGCGATGTTCCTTGCTAAATCCTAGTTCGCTAGACAAATGTTTGCGAACTACATCACCATCCAACATAGTCACCGTACGGCCACCCTGTTCCATTAACTTCACCATCAGCGCGTTCGCTATGGTTGATTTACCACTGCCTGATAGACCTGTAAACAAAACAGTGAAGCCTTGCTTGTCACGGGGTTTGTAAGTGCGTCGTAACTCGGCGGCCACTTCGGGATAGGTAAACCATTCGGGTAGCTCTCGCCCATCCGCTAGTCGCGCGCGCAGTTCTGTACCAGAAAACTTCATGACCTCCATGTCGTCAGTTGTCTCGCTAATCTCTAGGTATTTATCTAGATTTTTGACATAAACCAAAAAGCCAACGCCGACTACTGTAATGCCAATTTCATCCGCGTGTTTTTTTGCCAGTTCAATTGCTGCGAATGGATCATAGAAATCTTCGCCTGCGGAGTTTTTGCCAGGACCAGCGTGATCACGACCAACGATAAAATGCGTCATGCCGTAGTTTTTGCGGATAATCATATGCCAGACTGCTTCACGTGGACCAGCCATGCGCATCGCAAGTGGTAATAGCGAGATCGCCGCGGTAGATGGCGGAAACTTCTTGACCACTTCTTTGTATACGCGAACCCGTGTATAGTGATCGACATCGCCGGGCTTGGTCATACCAACAACCGGATGAATCAATACATTTGCCTCCGATTCTTTGGCCGCGCGAAACACTGCCTCCACGTGATTGCGATGCATGGGGTTGCGCGTCTGAAATGCTACGATTTGTGTCCATCCCATTTTTTCGAAATAGGCTCGTAGTTCCTGCGGGGTATTACGCAGGTCGTTAAAATCATAATAACTAGGCAGCTCTAGACCTTCCAGCGTACCGCCCACATAGTGACTGCCTGCGATATCATGCAGATACGAAACCGCGGGATGTGCTTTGTCGTCAGCGCCAAATACTTGCTCAGCCTCAACGGATTTGTCAGGCTGCCACACGTCCCCAACGGTCAAAATAGCCAGCACCACGCCCTCTTGATCACGTAGCGCAACCCTCTCGCCCCTTTTTAAACCTTTCGCAAACTCTTCGTCTACATCCAACGTTACGGGGATGGGCCACAAGGTACTGTCGCCTAGTCGCATGTCTTTGCAAACAGACTCGTAATCAGCCTGGTTCAAAAAGCCCTCTAGTGGTGAAAAACCACCGTTTAAAATAAGCTCTGTGTCACAAACCTGACGGGGCGTTAGGTCCCAACTCTTCAACTTTGCACTCTCTTTTTTCAGCTCCTTGGCCCGCTTTTCACCGACCAATAAATTTACCAGTTTTCCCCCATGCGCAGTCGCACTATTAGACATATATCTCCCTTTTCTCGCAGTTATATTCGTTGGTTTGATTATATCACGCCGTGCGTATCATATGGGGTAATAGCTACCTAGAAACGCTCCAGAATGATAACATGATTAGGTAATGACAAGATTAATATAATGCGTAGTCGCGTTAGCAAGCTCGTTAAAACGGGTGACAAAAACTTCGCCGAAATAATAAAACACGCATTTTGGGCAGTGATGATGTTGTGTGGCGCAACGGCACTTCAGTTCGCGTTTGACTTGTTGCTCACTAATAATTATGGCGCTCACGGTGCGGGTATATTCTATTTATCTCTATCTGTATTAATGGCTCTAGCACTGTTAGGTCGATTAGGCCTTGATCAGGCCGCGGTTCGTTTTATACCCCACTTATTAAGAAAAAACCCGGCAGAAGCCAGTGGAGTGCGCCGTTCGGCCGTACAGCTTTCTTTGGCATTAACAATACCGCTGTCTATCGCTCTATTCTTGGCGGCACCGTGGCTTGCTAGCGAGATCTTTAACTCGTCAGAACTGACTTACTATCTGCAGGTATTTGCGTTCGCCGTTCCTCCCTTTTCTCTAATGTATATATTTAGTGGTACTCTGCGAGCCATGAAACATACGCGCGCGGCATTATCGGTAGAACGTGCCGGCATGTATGCATTTGCCATAGTTGCAATATTAACCGCCGGTGCTATCTTTGGCCTTAATGGGCTAGCGGTAGGCTTCGTTGTGGGGCTCTATGCCATAGCAATAGTCGGCGCGTTGCTCATAAAACGATTCATGCCCAAGCACAAAAACGTCGTTTCTTTTAACAAAAAACGCCTGATGATGGTAGCCGCACCCCTCCTGTTCGTAACGTTCGCCACACAAATGAACGGTCAAGTGAGTGTATTAATTATTGGCGCCGTGTCCGATAATACCTCCGTTGCCGTCTTCAATATCGCACTAAAAATATCTATGCTTATGAGCCTGATCCTTGCCGCAATCAATGTAATAGCGTCTACGAAAATTTCCGAACTGTACAGCTCGGGCAGGCATAAACAATTAAGGATAATGATCAGTAAAATAAGTGCACTGGGTATGGCTCTTGGTATCCCGCTTTTTACCATCATAGCCGTATTCAGCAACGAACTTCTTGGTTTGTTCGGCAATGAATTCAAAGCAGGATCAACCGCACTCATCATTCTTATCATTGGACAGTTAATAAACGTATCTGTTGGTTCGACGAACTATATCTTAGCCATGACCGGCAAGGAAAAGATTCTGGCGATGATAGTTGGCACGTCGCTCATAATTAATATTGCTCTAGGAATAGCTCTAGTACCTATTCTTGGTGTTGTAGGTGCCGCTATTGGTACATCATTAACCATGATACTCAGTAATATCGCAACCGTTATCGTAGTTCGAAAACACACGAAAGCTTGGCCGCTACCTTTTAAATATGTTTGGGTATGGTTAAATGGTATTGTTCGTAACGGAGGATAGTTTTGTCAAAGAAGTTAGATTTTATATGTATCGGAGCGCCCAAGGCCGCGACCAGCACATTATTTGAGCTCATAGAGGGGCATCCTGGTATATATGTTCCGCCGGCTAAAGAGGTGCCTTTTTTTAATGATGACGATTTATATAAAAAGGCTGGAAATGGTATATGAAAACCTTCTTTTCCGACACTGCTGATGGTCAAATCATTGGAACAATGACCCC
>JAUIGB010000036.1 GCA_030429975.1 bacterium
AACGCCGCAACCACCTGGTCCTCCTACGAATGGCCCCACTCTACCTACAGGTCCGACTGCGGGCGGTTCTTTGCTGGCCGAACACTGGATTAAAAGGCATTGGAAATTATTGTTGGCTATATTTATAGCCCTGCTCGTTTTGGGCCAGGTTATATTTCAAATAGTCTATCCCAGTAGTCGTTTAACTCCAGGCGTCGTGGTAGATGGCGTGCCATTGGGCGGAATGCGCTATGAAGAGGCGGCCGACAAACTTGACGGTCTGTACGGACAACTACCTCTAAAGATATATTTTGGCAAAAATGAGGCGGCTTTTAAGGAGCCAAAAATGCAAGACGTCGGCATAGGGGTCGACAACGAGAATAGGCTATCGACCATTACTTACCCATTCTTTTTACGGTTTGTTCCGACATCGATATGGTGGGTACAGGGGCTATCCAGCACCGGAGAAATAGAATATGTCTATGACAGAAACAAAATCGCGGGATATACGACCAGCCAGGTCGGCGAGGACTGCAGCATTCCCTATCAAAACGCTACCTTAAAACTGGTAGACAGTAAATTGCAACTCGTGCCATCAATCGCGGGCGGTAGGTGTAACCTAACGGAACTACAGCGAGCCCTGGGAGAAGTGAAGCCAGACGGTGATATAGAAAATAGCGTTCGTATCGACATAGACGAAACACCGGCGCCCGTGACGGATGAGATAGCGCGAGAACTGGCAGCAAAATTGAACAGTCGTATGGCCGTACCTATGCCGATAAAAGTTGATAACGAGACGGATACTATTCCGGGTCGGGTTGTGCTGGGCTGGCTAGACTTTGTGGCGGACGTGCCAGAAGATCGGATAGACAACGTAGCTAGTGAATTCGCTCGCTTACTCTTTGTGGTGAACGAGGAGCGCATGGAGAAATATTTGAATCAGGGAATCGCCTCAAAGTTAATAATTGAACCAGGTGTTAGCAAGGTGACAACTGTTGATTTCAAAGAAACATCGCGCGTAAATGGCAAAAATGGTCGCGTGGTAGACATGCCTCGCGCGGCTAAGTCGGTAGTCGATTATATAAACGCCAAGACTGATACAGCTGTTGGTGCAACCAAGGTGGTTGGTCCGACGACGGATTATACACGTAAATACACCCCAACGAGTGTAGGTTTTTCCGCGTTGTTGGCGCAGTATGACCAAGACAACGAAGGTACATATGCGATGGCGTTCCAGGAGCTAAGTGGAGTGCGCAATCCACGCAGTGCTTCATACAGAGGAAACGCTCAGATGCCGGCTGCTGGTATACATTCAGCATTCTTGGCTTACACGGACATTATGGAACAATATGCAGGTAATTCTCGACCCGTTGATGAAATCTCTGGTGATACGAATGCTACCGAATGTTTCAAGTTAATGATTCAGGAGTTTGATTATGGTTGCCGAATAGGATTTTATAATTTTTATGGATACAAAACCCTTACTAGTCGCGCGAATGAATTGGGTCTAAAAAATACCGTATATGCAGGCGAGGATACGGTAACGTCGGCTAATGATTTAAACAAGTTATTTATCGGACTTTACAAAAATCAAATTGCTAGGAAAGAGGGTGGCCAAAAAATACTCAGCACAATGCGCTCAAACCTGGATAGTGATGGATTCCCAAGAGGTGTATCAAGTGGTTCGGAGGCACATGTGATTGGCGAAGATGGTGACGTGCACAATGACGGTGGCATTATATACAGCACCAACAAAGGTGCCTATGCGCTAACCGTACTTTCTACTGGTACGGATTGGGAAGATATCGTAAATCTGGTAAAAAAGATCGAGGCGCTAAAATCTGTTGAAATTCCACCTAATGCACAATAGTTGTTGTGCTATAATTCAAACACACATTAATAAATAGCGTATCCAGAGTGCAGCGAGAGAACTAGCTCTACGACCTGCCGGCAACCGGTTAAATTCGGTGCCCCTTCTAGCCTGATTGGAAAGATAATGAATCAACTCCTTTATCTCTCCGTGGCCGAAGAGATACGTGAAAGGAGTTTTTTAAATGTCAAAATATAAAACAGCTGAATCGGTCAGTCCAAAACACCCTGACAAGATTTGTGACCAAATCTCTGACGCGATTTTAGACGCTCATTTGGCGCAGGATCCACATGCGCGTGTAGCGATTGACGTCGCAGGTGGTCATGGCACCGTGTTTGTAACCGGCGAAGTCACGTCGAAAGCCGTGGATATTGACGTCGTTAAAATCGTACGACGCATAGCAGGGAACGAAGTGGAAGTGATCGAGCATATATTCGCGCAAAGTCCCGAGATATCACAAGGCGTGGACACGGGCGGAGCAGGAGACCAAGGTATTATGGTTGGCTATGCTACCAGTGAAACAGAAGAGCTATTACCGCTGGAAGTCGTGTTGTCTCGTAGGCTGAACCAATACATTTACGAAAAATGGGAATATGATGGCAAGACGCAAGTGACTCTAGCCGATGGTGTGATTGTCTCGGTGGTCGCGAGCTTCCAACATGCGCCAAAAGAGAAATTAAAGCGACGAGTCGAGGCCTGGTTGGATGATGAAAAACTAGCGAAAAAATCAGACAACCTAGAACTACATATTAATCCTGCAGGCGACTGGAAACAGGGTGGATTTGATGCTGACGCCGGTTTGACTGGACGCAAGTTGATAGTTGATAATTATGGACCTCGAATTCCAATTGGCGGAGGCGCGTTTAGTGGAAAAGACCCTAGCAAGGTCGATAGATCGGCAGCATATGCGGCGCGTCGAGTGGCCGTTGATTATCTCAAAAAAGAAAAGGCCAATGAGGTCCACGTATACCTAGCGTATGCCATTGGACATGACCAGCCACTGGAGGCAACGGTGGTCGTTGACGGTCGGGAAGAGCGTGTCGAAGGCTATGACCTGTCGCCAAATGGCATAATCAAACTGCTAGACCTAAAGCGTCCCGTTTACGAAGAAACAGCCAAATGGGGGCACTTTGGCCATTCGGAATTTACCTGGGAGCAATAATACTACAAAAAACACTAGCGGTATAGTAAAATAACACTAGTGGTAGAACAACAGAAGAAGACTCGTAAACATGCGTCGCATCACAAGCGCGTTGTTTTGCGCCACCATCACCACAAGCCATTTCGCAAACGACATGTCGGACTAGTCGTATCGTCACTGGTCGGCCTGGTTGTGTTGTTGGTTCTGTTGGTTGCATATCGTGACACTTTGCTTTCCGGGCTTGCGGGTAGCCGTAATTTCATTGCTGACATTATCTCGACAAATCAGGATTTCAAGGCAACGATCAGTTCGACCAATGGATTTAGCGTGACTTTTAATACTGACGTGCTGTATGCAAATGCAGTTGATGGCAAGTCTGGCAAAATATACCAAAAAGGCGAGCTATTAAAGCCGCGTGCCTATTCGAAAGTTCAGTTTACGCCTCTTTCACAGCAGAACGTAGCCGACCAATCGGCGATCACGATAAATTATCATACGGAAATTGACGGATTGCTAGGCACGGAAGGGCTAAAAGAATTGGCCCTGAAGAGTATAGGTCTGGATAACTCTAAGGTCCAGTTTGTTATGACGGAAAAGGCGAAAATTGGAGACGAGCCGTTTGAAAAATTTGTGTGGAAGGCAGAGAAATCGGCTGGCGTGTTAAAGAACCTACAAACAAGCTATAGCGCATATGCAGGGAACATAGAGGGCCATCCTTTCATAATCATAGTCAATGAAGGTTTCGTTGATCTGCCCGGAACTCACAAACAGTATGAAGACCTAATCAAATCAATCAGTTTTCATCCACAAACTGCAGAGATTAACAAAGATCGAGTTGTGGCTAAATCGTTTAGCGACTCTGTAATCGATACGATTTTCATGGCGCGAACGGCATCTGCCCAATCCGCCCAGCAATCAGCCAGCATTTCCGAAAGGATAGCGGCATTGTACAGTCCGGCGGTCGTTCGGGTATACAACGTGTATTGCACGAATATAGAGTTTGACGACGAAGCACTACTGAGGGATTCGTGTTCGTCGAGTTCTGGTTCTGGTTTCTTTGTGAGCCAAGACGGACATATAGCAACTAATGGACACGTGGTTTCCGTAGATGCGCAGGATATTGCTATATATAACGCGTTTGTATATGCCGTCGCAGGCAATTCGACACTGTTAAATCTACTTGCCAAAGAGGCTGATATCAAACAATCGGATATACCATCTGGAGCAACAGAAAAAGAATTCTTGTCGATTGTTACTAACAAACTTTACGAACTAGAGCCTACTAGGTTTCAAAAAATAGACACCATGCAAAATCTAGTAGTAACGCTGGGTGACAAAAAACCAGACGTCGATAAACTAGTGTCAGAAACCCAAGCAAGGATAAAATACGAAGCCGAGTCGACGGATATAGTTCATGCCGAGGTAAAGGCAACAGACTTTAGACTAATAGACGGTATCGATGGCTTTAACGCTTCTGATGTTGCC
>JAUIGB010000037.1 GCA_030429975.1 bacterium
GGCTGCGCGTTGTAAAAATCTATTATTGCTACGAGAAGGCAAGTTCGTCTGGCGAAACACCCAAAGGAAATTATTGGAAGTCACTAAAAAACGAACGGTTGGAGAGGCGTTTATCGCCGTCATCAAGGCTTCCGAGCGCGCCGAAAAGCGAAAGGCGAGCAAGAAATGATGTTTCATTTTCATGCCACGATAGCGACCATGTTGCGCATTCTGCGCCAGTTGTCACACGATCATCGAACCGTAGCGATGATCTTTCTAGTGCCTGTTATTCTGCTGTCACTTTTACGATGGATGTACGATGACAACCTGGATGTTTTTAATCTAATTGCTCCTGCGCTACTTGGAATATTTCCATTTGTAATAATGTTTTTGATAACGAGTATAACTACCCTACGTGAAAGAACTGGCGGTACGCTTGAGAGACTGATGGCGTTACCTATAGGAAAGCTAGACATGGTACTCGGCTATATGTTGGCGTTTGGCTTACTGGCCGTGGTTCAAGCGATTATCGCGGGTACAGTTCTGCTCTATGGTCTCGGTCTAGAGATAAGTGGTCCAGTTTGGTTCTTGCTTGTTATGGCAGTGGCCGATGCTTTGCTCGGTACGGCGTTGGGAATATTCGTGAGCGCCTTTGCGCGTACCGAGTTTCAAGCAATCCAATTCATGCCGGCATTAATATTCCCACAGTTTCTGCTGTGTGGGCTATTATTGCCACTTGAGCGAATGCCGGATGCCTTGGAGGTCATGGCGTACTTTCTACCTTTGACATACGCAGTTGATGCTTTGCAGACTGTAGTGAGCGAGGTAGATATAACAGGAGAAGCTTGGCGCGATCTTGGCGTCGTGTTTGCGTTTACCGTCGGTGCGTTACTATTGGGCGCTCTCACCCTGAGGCGTAGAACGAAATAATGAGCGATATTCCGGATCCTCCTACAATTGAAGTTGGAATATATAGGCACTATAAGGGCAACGAATACGAGGTTATCGGAGTGGCGGTTCATACCGAAACGCTTGATCCAGTGGTGGTTTACAAGCCGCTGTATGATTCGAATGTAGAATACTTTTCAAGGCCATACGAAATGTTCGTTGACGAGGTAGTGCATGATGGAAAAACAATTCCGCGTTTCGAAAAAATTGATTCCTAGTCTAGGAATTTAGACATGTCGATGTCTATCTGGTAATTGTCACAAGGCAAATCTATTTGCACCTGATTGGGTGTTAGGTGAATCTTGCGCAAGGCAAAATTGAGCTCTTGCCACTCCAGTTCTTCGTCATAAGATAGTCCCTCGGACTCTAGGGCTTCTTTGTAATACTGCATAATCTTTTCGCGATCATGAGGACAACCATATGATTCGGCGCAACAAAGCTGTTCCGATGGTATGACGACATCCACGGCGTCTGCTTTTAGGCTAATCATACCAATTTCGCGTGCCACGCGAAACGTGCCTACGCCAGTCCACACCTTGTCAAATTTTTCGTTTAGTTCAGACATGATAACTCTTGATGTGACATTTTATCCCAAATGTTGCAAAACTACAACGGGCGTTTTGAATGGATAATTGTTATACTTGTAGGGATGAAACGAAAAATAAAAAAGGTATCCATCTCGACCGTTGGTTTTGTAGTGTTGTTTGCTGGCATAATCATGATTCCATATCCTGGCCCTGGATGGGCGACGGTATTCGCTGGATTGGCTATTCTGTCTACGCAGTATGAATGGGCCAGACGATTGTTGCAATTCGCAAAGTCCAAATACGATGCATGGGAGAAGTGGCTACATGGTCAGAACAAGGTGATACAGTCTATATTTTGGCTACTTACGGCAGCCGTAGTAGTCATCACGCTGTGGTTATTGAACGCCTATGGAATTTTGAACGATGTATTGGGATTAGGTTGGGACTGGGTCCGGTCTCCGTTGCCAATATTTAATTAAGCAGATTTAAGAATTTGAATGGCCCGGGTTACAACCCGGGCCATCCTGTAGATAGTTTCCTTTCAATTGTCGCAGAATCAACGCGAGATTATGAAATCAAAATCCTCGCGCCGTACGTGTTTCATCTGCTTGCGGAATTTACCGACCAGCCAAGGCCATAGTGTTGGGATCGTCCCAAACCGTGGATCCTGATACCAGTTTTTGACTTTGGTCCAGACGGTGCCTTCGAACGCTGCCTGCAGTTCGGCGTTGTGCTTCTCTGAAACGTCATGATTGGGCATCAACGCGTCAACGCCTTTCATTCTGTCTCGCATCCGGAGAACCTTCGTGACCCATTCTATCTGGGCCTCGATCATCAGTATCACCGAGTTGTGGCCTAGGCCGGTGTTTGGTCCCAGCAGAATGAAGAAGTTGGGAACACCGGGGAACATCGTGCCCTTGTAGGCCTTTAGTCCCACGCGGTCCATTTTCGCGACCAGGTCTTCACCGTTGATACCGAACAGACGCAGGTGTCTGTACGATTCAACAACCTCGAACCCAGTGCCCTCGATGATAACGTCAACTTCGTGAAGGGTTTCGACGCCATTCTCATCAATGGTCACGATACCGGCCGGGCAGATTCTGTTGATTGAATCCGTTACCAGCGTGGTTCGATTGTCGGCGATCGCGAGGTAATACTTCTTGCTTTTGCCAATCCGCTTGCCACCGATGGGGTATTTGGGTGTTAGCTTTTCGCGCAAAACCGGATCCTTGATGGCACGATGGATGTTCTGAATCCCCCAACGCTGGAGGAAGGGAAGAATCCACGTTTGCTTGGTAAGCGCCACGCCCAGTGCTTCCTGGTATAGATACCAGTACAGTCGATAGGCGTAGTGCTTCAGCTTACCCCTACTCTTGTAGCTCGGGTTTCCGATGGGCAATACCCACGGAGGCGTTCGCTGAAACAGCTTCAGTTCGGCTACGTTAATGTCGCCAACCAATTCGGGAACGACCTGGATTGAGCTCGCACCCGTGCCGACGACAGCTACACGCTTGCCCGCCAGCTGGACGCTGTGATCCCATTCGGCCGTGTGCATAACGTCACCGTGGAACGTCTCTATCCCATCGATTTCTAGATGCTTGGGAATATGCAATGCACCTGCGCCAGAAATGGCGACGGGCGCGACGTACTCGGTGCCGTCGGTCGTGAATACGTGCCAACAATGATCTTCGTCACTCCAGTGAGCTTCGTCGATCTCGCTGTTGAACCGAATATGATCACGCACTCCGTACTCGTACGAAAAGTTGATCAGGTATCGATTGATCTCGGGTCCCGTCGGGAACAGCCGCTTGGCGTCCAAGAACGGAACGTCGCGATAGCAGTACAACGGAATCGGGATGTCACAGCATAGGCCGGGGTAGGTGTTGAGAAACCATGTACCGCCGACTTCGCTTTCTTTCGTGAGTACGACGTGGTCGATATCCATCTCGCACAGTCTCCTCGACATTCCCAGTCCGGAAAATCCGGTACCGACAATGACGACGTCAGTCTGCACGGTCACATTGCCAGTGCTAGTCATGTTAGGAACTCCTTTTGAAAAAGCGCCTCCATGGCGCCACCTACAGGAATGAGCATAGTATGGTTTATTTTCCGAATATAGTCAATAAAAGAAGAGCCCCTCCATGGAGGAGGGGCCTAATAGTTAACATGTTAACTATTATTTATCTTCTTTTGGACGTGCTAGGCTGACATTGATTGGACGACCGTCCAATTCTTTGCCGTTTAGCTCATCGATAGCTTTTTGGTTGTCTTCATCGTTTTCGAATTCAACAAAGCCAAAACCTCGGCTGCGGCCAGTCTCGCGGTCAGTAATGACACGAGCACTAGCAACAGGACCGATTTGCGCGAAATGATCACGCAGGCCATCGTCAGTCGTAGCGAATGCTAGACTACCAATGAATAGATTCTGTGATGCCATGAATATATGCTTCTCTTTAATTACTTTTGTCAATTGTCAGATCGACCAATGCAGACGTACCGTTGTACTCAAAGAGGAACATGTATTCTGTATGCTTCTGAACCTCCTTATTAAAGCAACCTAGGACGATTATTGCAAGTATAACCGAGTTAGAGCGACTATTGCCAATAGTACAAAAACAATATTGAGAGCTACGGGTTGATAGTTACGTTTTCGCCATGAAACGATGCCAACAAAGGTTGAACCGACCAATATCATCACATGGTACTCCCATGAACGACTATGGATAGTGTCGATTGCCAGCAGCCAGTAACCGCCGAGAATCAGTAAAACTCCAAGCCAACCGGCGATTTCGATTATATTGTTGATAAATCCTTTTTTGGCAACTGTTTTTTCTTTTTCCATCGCTTACCCTGTAATCAAAATTGGTGGAGATACAGGGACTCAAACCCTGGACCTCTGCCATGCCATGGCAGCGCTCTAATCAACTGAGCTATATCCCCTCGAACACACGCTATCGTGCTAATTAATGATATCAACAAAAACACC
>JAUIGB010000014.1 GCA_030429975.1 bacterium
CAGGTGCGCAAGGACGGCACCGAGCCGACCCTGCGCCCGGACGCGAAATCGCAGATCTCGGTGCGCTACGAGGATGGCAAGCCGGTGGGCGTGACCTCGATCGTGCTGTCGACCCAGCACGAGAGCGAATACCAGAAATCCGACGACATTATAGTTTACAAAGGGGACAATGCCTATTCGGAATGGGTGAGCAAAGTGTCGCCCAGTACCAATAAGGTTCCATATCAGGATCCATCGCATGCTCACGTCGAAAACGGAAGGTTTATGTATGACGACAGTGAACTGTTCTCTGTCGCGGCGCTCAGGATCGCCGGAAAACACAATCGCGACAATGCTTGCGCTGCTATATCGGCTGTTTGGAAGTGGGTTCAGGACGGATTTGACATGGAGAGAGGTATAGAAACTTTTGAGGGCTTGCCACACAGATTGAAACTAGTGGGAACGGTGAATAACGTTCAGTATTTTGATGACAGTATCGGTACTACGCCGGGCAGTACGATCGCTGCTATTGACGCATTTGACGTGCCAAAACTTTTGATACTAGGTGGCTCTAGCAAGGGGGCTGACTTTAGTAAACTAGCAAAAAGGCTGAAAGAGAGTACGGATATCCGAAGAGTGTTCCTAGTTGGCGCCGAGGCTCCTCGCATAGAGCAGGCTCTAAAAGACGTAATGTTTGCTAGATATACTAACCTCGGTCCTTCTGTAACTATGCCGGACATTGTAAAATCCGTTGCCAATACCGCGGAAGAGGGCGACGTAGTTATCTTGAGCCCCGCATGCGCGAGCTTTGATATGTATCAAAGTTATTCTGATCGAGGGGATCAGTTTATTCAGGCAGTACAGAATTTAGGCGCAGTATAGAATCTAGCCTAGCTCCAATAGCATCAGAAGGTTCCAGCACTCGCACATGTGGCCCGGCTTCTTTTTCTATTCGGCCTTTGATGTGATGATAATGAGTGCAACCCAGAACAATTACGTCCACCTCCCAGCGTTTTACTTCTCGTATGGCGGAATGAACATCGATTCTCTTGGATTCGCCAATTTCTATTAATCTTGCCCACTGGCTACAATCTGGCTCTACAACAGTTAGCCTAGACGCCCATTGTCGTTTCAACCTTTGATATCGGTGGCTTTTGAGCGTGCTTGGTGTCGCGAGTACCGCTACTACGCCTGTACGTGTCATTTTTGAGGCAGGTTTTATCATAGGCTCTATCCCCACGAAGTTAGTGGACGGATATTTTTTGCGAAGATCTACGATAGCGTTTGTCGTAGCGGTATTGCATGCGATCACGATAGCGTCGCATTCGGCTTCTAATAGCGGCTGAATGGCGTGGTCAGTCTTCGTGAAAATCTCGGATGGTCGTCCAGAGCCATAAGGCATGTTTTCGCTGTCATCCACTAGAACTATCTCTACTTTTGGAAAGAGTTTTGTTAGCCTGTCGGCTACGGATTTGCCACCTCTACCTGAATCGAATACTCCAATTTTGGTCATAGATACAGTGTAACACGGGCCAGTAATGTATAATCGTATCTATGCAACCTCTGGAAAAAAGAATCCAGGCCCTTGCGAGTGATGTTGCGGCTGCGTATGAACAGCTGTCAATTGACGACAAGGCTAAACAACTAGCTGCTCTGGACGAAGAGTTGGCAGTGCCCGAGGTTTGGAATAATCCATCCGACGCACAGGCCAAGAGCAAACAACAGGCGGCGCTTTCGGCGACAGTTCAGCCGTGGCAGACTCTAAAAGCCCAAGTAGAAGACTTAAAAGAGTTAATGGATTTGGGTGACGATAGCTTGGCAAGTGAGTTTGATGGACAGATTAGTGCCATGGAAAAAGAACTGGCTGAACGAAAAAAAGAACTATTGTTTAACGGAAAGTATGACAACCTAGGCGCAATCATGCGTATTAGCGCAGGTGTGGGTGGCACGGATGCGCAAGATTTCGCGGAAATGCTGGAAAGAATGTATTTGCGCTGGGCGGAAAACTCTGACATGCAAACTACCGTGCACGAGCGCTCAACGGGCGAGGAGGCTGGCATAAAGACAGTGGTCATCGAGATTAGCGGTCCATATGCTTATGGAAAATTACGTAGCGAGAATGGCGTTCACAGGCTAGTGAGACTGAGCCCGTTCAATAGCGATAACTTGCGTCAAACTAGCTTTGCGCTGGTGGAGATTTTGCCTCAAATTGATACCCCCGACGAGGTGCAGATAGATGAAAAAGATTTAAAGATAGACGTGTATCGTGCCGGTGGACATGGTGGGCAGTCGGTTAACACGACTGATAGCGCGGTGCGCGTAACGCACGAGCCCACCGGAATAGTTGTTGCTATACAGAACGAACGGTCGCAATTACAAAACAAAGAAACAGCAATGAAAATATTGCGATCCAAACTAGCGCAATTACAGATTGAACAGCACGCGGAATCGATCGCCGATTTGCGCGCTGGTGAATCGGCTAATTGGGGTAGCCAGATACGCAATTATGTACTACATCCGTATACCTTGGTAAAGGATACCAGGACAAAATATGAAGAGAAAGATCCGCAATCTGTTTTGGACGGTAAAATAAACGGCTTTATAGAAGCGTACCTGGAAAGCCAGTTGGGTGAATAAATTAACATTGACACTGGTGTTTCTGCGCCGCGATGGTCAGGTTCTGTTAGCCATGAAAAAGCGCGGATTTGGTGTTAATCGCTGGAACGGCGTTGGCGGCAAGATAGAAAAGGACGAAACTCTGGATCGGGCATTAGTTCGCGAATCTAGGGAGGAAATAGGCGTAACTCCGGTACATTATGAAAAAAGCGCGGACATAAAATTTAACGAGTACTTTAAAGGACAGCCTACCGTCATGCATGTTCACGTGTATTCGTGCACGAAATGGGAGGGTAAGCCAACCGAAAGCGAGGAGATGCGGCCAAAGTGGTTTGATATCGACTCCGTGCCATACAAGGATATGTGGCCAGATGACCCGTTTTGGCTGCCACAAGTTTTAGCGGGCGACAAGGTAGTAGCGAACTTTACCTTGGATAAAAACGATAAAATAATTTCTCACGAAATAAACACCGTAAAGCAACTGTAAAAAGCTAAAGTTTACTACAGTAATTATGCTATAATAATGTATAGAATGATTCTGTTAGATAGGGTAACTAAATCATATGGGCGCGACGATAAACCGGCACTAAACCGGATTAGTTTGCATGTAGAGCCCAAAGAATTCGTGATAATTGTCGGTACGAGCGGGGCGGGTAAGTCAACGCTTTTGAAGTTACTGACTCGTGAGGAAAAACCCACAAGTGGCAAGATAGTCATCGGTGGTATCGATTACGATCAGTTGAAGGATAAGCATATTCCATTACTTCGTCGCAAAATTGGCGTGGTTTTTCAGGACTTCAAATTGTTACCACAACGAACTGTTTACGAAAACATAGCCTTCGCGCTAGAAATAGCCGGGATGACTAGCAAAGAGATTAGAAATACAGTACCCAAGGTCATAGAGCTCGTGGGTCTGACGGGTAAGGAAAAACAGTTTCCACACCAGTTGTCGGGCGGTGAACGTCAACGAGTTGCAATAGCTAGGGCGGTCGTGCGACAGCCAAAGATCTTGATTGCCGATGAGCCTACTGGAAACTTAGATCCAAAACACAGCTGGGATATTGTTCGATTGCTAGAAAAGATCAACAAGTATGGTACGACTGTTTTGCTCACTACCCATAACGTTGAAATAGTGAACAAGCTGAAAAGGCGAGTGATCACGCTGGAGCACGGCAAGATTACCAGCGATCAGGCGCAGGGGAGTTATAGGCAGTAATGGGTAAAAAGAAGAACCAAGAGCCAAAGGCATTAACGCAGGGTCGCAAGACGCGTCGTCGCTGGTTGACCTTTGTGCGGATGTGTCGATATGGAGTCAATAACTTTAGTCGAAACATGTGGCTGACCGTCGCCGCTACTGCGGTTATGACAATAACTCTACTGATCATGTTTATGACCCTCGTGGCCCGTCAGGTGCTGATAGATACCGTTAACGAAATCAAGGACAAAGTCGACATGTCTATATATGTTGATACCGACACTACTGCCGATCAGGCCGCGGCTATCAAGGATGCAATCAGCAAATTGCCAACGGTAACGAGCGTTATGTATATAAGTCCCGAGCAGGGTCGGGAGGAGTTTGCCAAGCAAAACAAAGGTGACATACAGACACTAGATGCGCTTAACGAAGCAACCAATAAATTACCGGGAATATTCCGAATAAAAATTGTAGACATAAATGATCCGACCGAGTTGAACAATTTTGTTAAAAATAACGAATTATACCAAGAGAACAAAGACCCCGATCGTGAACCTTCATTCCAAGGTGATAGGCGAACGGCAATAGAGACTATAGGGCGATGGGTAGAATTCGCGGAACGCGGCGGATTGGTAGCAAGCGTTGTGTTCATGATAATTTCGGCATTGATAGTGTTTAATACGATACGTATGGCGATATTTAATCGAAAAGAAGAAATTCAGATGATGAAGCTGATAGGTGCGGACCGCAGTTTCATCAGAGGGCCTTTCGTGGTTGAGGCAATAGTTTATGGATTTATTGCCGCTCTGATAGCAACAGGCCTGGGGGTCGGTGCGCTCTATGCACTCAAAGATAGAATCAACGAATGGGTAACTATCAGTGGAACGGTGGATCTAGTAACGGCCTATCTCGGTCTGATACTACTGGCGATGATACTAGTTGGAGCGGTAATCGGGGTAGTATCGTCACTACTTGCAACTAGAAAGTATCTTAGGATTTGATACCACAAAAATAAATAAGCATAAGAATATTGACGTTGCTATGAAAAGTATACTAATATAGATGGTATGAACCGTTCTGCCACGCTATTTCGTAAGTATTATAATCGCGTAGGTTTATTGGCGTTGGCAGCAATCATGAGCTTTAGTGTACCGTTTGCGCCGACTCAGAACGTGTTCGCCGATGAGTTTGATCAAAGAATTGCACAGCTGCAAGCCGAAATAGATCAGTATCAGGCAGAGGCTAATAAACTCAACAGTAAAGCGAACTCTCTGCAGAAAGAGGTCGATGCCCTTAATGGCCAAAAGAGAATTATACAAAAAAGAATTGATTTAAATCAGGCTAAGCATGATCGTCTAGCCAATGACATAAAAGAGAATAAAGATAAAATCGCCGATAATCAAGACGTTTTAGGAGAAGCGATAGCCGAACTATACCTATCTGGCGATATAACTTCACTAGAAATGTTGGCTAGTAGCAATAGTGTAGCGGACTATTTGGATCAGGAGGCATACTACAGCACTATAAAAGATACGATAGTTACCACTATAGAATCGACGAAACGATTAAAGAAAGAACTTGAGGGGCAAAAAAAAGAAGTCACACTTTTGTTGGCCGAGCAAGAGTTGGCACGTGATGAACTGGCGAAGAAGGAGCAAGAAAGGGCATACCTCGTAGCAAAAACCAGAGGAGAAGAGGCTGAATACAAGAAACTTGTTAATAAAAGAGAAAAAGACAAGCTCGCAGTTCAAAAAGCTCAACAGGCCGCTATAGAGGCAAGGCTTCTGGCGTCGGGTGGTTTTAGTTTTATCTCCGATCCGTCAAAGGGTGGCTACCCTTGGGAGTCTGGTTGCTGGGTAGACGCATGGGCTTGGTCGCATGGTGGCGTGAATGGCGACGGTAGCGATCCGCTAGGATACGGTTGCCGACAGTGCGTTAGCTATACGGCATGGAAAGTTGGTCAGCGCACCGGTCAGTTCCCTTACTATTGGGGTAACGCGAATATGTGGCCAGCTAGTGCGCGAGCTGCAGGGTATAGTACAGGTACAACGCCTCGTGAGAATTCGGTTGGTGTCATATCTGCCGGACAATACGGGCATGTGGTGTGGGTCGAAAAGGTCAATCCAAACGGGAATATTATAATCAGCCAATACAACTATTTTAATGCTGGTGGTCCGGGTTGGGGCCACTACAGCAAGATGAGTGTATCGGCTTCTACCTATGATACCTATATATATTTCTAAAACATTACATCTCTAGACAAATCAACATGCTTATGCTATAATGAGCATATAGATGAAACGACTGTCCACCATACCGGTCCAAAAATACAAAAAAGCCGCAAAAAACATCATGATCGCCACGGCCAGTATCGCGCTAGTGGCGACTTTGCCTTTTGCGCTCGTTGACGTTTCATACGCCGATCAGTTTGATGATCAAATCGCCGCGATAGAAAAAGAAATCGCGCAATATCAAAAGGAAGCAAAAAAACTCAATGATAAGGCAGATTCATTACAAAAAGAAATCGACGCGCTAAATAACCAGAAAAAGGTAATTCAGAAGAGAATAGATCTAAAAGAAGCTGAACATAAACGCCTAGAGGTACGAATAGCCGAGAATGAGCAAAAGATCTTAGACACTCAGGACGTGTTAGGCGAGACAATAGCTGAGTTATATCTTTCAGGCGATATTACGCCACTAGAAATGCTTGCGAGCAGTCAGAGCATAGCCGAGTATGTAGATAAAGAGACGTACCAAAACAGCATACGTGACAATTTAGTTATTGCCATTGCTACTATCAAGCGAGTCAAAGCGGAACTAGAGCAACAAAAGAAAGACGTCGAGCGTGTAATCGCCGAACAGGAATTCGCACGTGACGCGTTGGTTGCCAAGGAAAACGAACGTCTAGCCCTGGTGAATGAAACTCGGGGGCAAGAGTCTGCATACAACAAGCTGGTAGGTGAACGCGAGCGTCAGAAGTTGAAACTACAAAAAGAACAGCAGGAAGCAATTGAGGCCGCACTACAGGCCGCAGGTGGCTTGGCCAACATATTGCCAGGAGATCCAAATAAGGGTGGCTACCCTTGGGAGTCTGGTTGCTGGGTAGACGCATGGGCTTGGTCGCATGGTGGCGTGAATGGCGATGGCAGCGATCCGCTAGGATACGGTTGCCGTCAGTGTGTTAGCTATACGGCATGGAAAGTTGGTCAGCGCACCGGTCAGTTCCCTTACTATTGGGGTAACGCGAATATGTGGCCAGCTAGTGCTAGTGCCGCTGGATTTACCACGGGTAGTACGCCCGCTGAAAACTCCGTTGGTGTCATATCCGCAGGTCAGTACGGTCACGTCGTGTGGGTTGAAAAGGTTAATGGAGATGGAACGATAAACGTTAGTCAGTATAATTACTTCAACGCCGGTGGTTCAGGCTGGGGTCATTACAGCGAAATGCAGGTAAACGCTAGCACCTACGATACGTATATCTATTTCTAAGCAAAAACGCTATAATTATATGAAGTGACAGAAGAGGGTAAGCAAAAAAAATGGAGCTTCACGCCTAGCACATTCGTGCTAGTTTTGGCGTGTGCCGTTATTGTTGGATATGCCGGAGGTATGCGCAATGACAGCATAGTTAATCTAGTTGCACCTGTTTTTGGTGTCAAGCCACTTACCGGTACATTGGACTTTGATAGCGTACAACAGACATATAGACTACTAAAGGCTAATTTTGATGGCGAAATAGATACCCAAGATTTGATAAACGGCGCCAGCAGAGGTTTGGTAGCAGCCGCCGGTGATGAGTATACAATGTATCTGGATCGTGAAGAAGCGGAGGCTTTTAATAAGGATTTGACGGGCGATATAGGTGGCGGAATTGGCGCAGAGATAGGTGGTCGTGATTTTAAACCTACGGTCATACGAACCTTGGACGGAACGCCTGCTGGAAAATCAGGTCTGCGTCCTGGTGATACGATCGTGGCGGTGAATGACGTTGCTGTTGGTGGACTGACACTAAACGACGTCGTCAGTATGATACGCGGAAAAATAGGTACGACAGTAAAGATAACAGTTCTTCGAGGTCTAGAGTCAAAGGAGTTCTCTATCACGCGGGCAGAAATAATTGCTCCGGGTGTCGATAGTGAAATTCGTGATGGAATAGGTATTTTGACACTGAATCGGTTTGACGAAAAAGTCGTGGATGATGCCAGGAAGGCTGCCAAACAGTTCGTGTCAGCAGGCGTAAAAGGCGTTGTACTGGATATGCGCGGAAATGGCGGTGGACTATTGGATTCGGCGCGCGAAATCGCAGGAATTTGGTTGAATAACAAGGTCGTGGTAGTAGAAAAGACGGGCGACAGGGTAAAGGACGAATTACGTACGGATTCTGATGCAATATTAAACGGTATTCCAACGACAGTGCTAATTAACGAATCTAGTGCTAGCGCTAGTGAGATAGTCGCTGGAGCATTGAGCGATTACGAAGTAGCGACGCTGATAGGCAAAAAGACATTTGGGAAGGGTAGCGTTCAGCAATTGATAAATCTGCAAGGCGGAGCCGTACTAAAGGTTACTATTGCTAAATGGTATACGCCCAACGGTAAAAATATAGACAAGGATGGCATAAAGCCAAAGATAGAGGTTGACTTCACTGCAGAGGATGCCAACGCCGGTCGTGACCCACAGCTAGACAGGGCTATAAACTACCTAAAAAAGTAGACGAAATTTTAACCGTGTAGTAGTATAAGCATATGCAAGATGAATCAACAGAACAAACAAATAATCAACCTACATCTACAGATGTAGCTCCAGAATCGACCGCGGCAGAAACCGTTGCTCCTCCGGTTACTTCGCAAACGCCACCTGCAGATGAAAAACCGAGCGAGGCACAAGCGCCGGCTACTCCTGTGACAGAAGAGCCAAAAGGCGCAAAAATTCTTTTAGTTGAAGACGACGTCGCCTTGGCGTCGGTATATAGGTCTCGTCTAGAGTTAGAAGGCTTCAATCTACGTGAAGTAAATGATGGCGAACAGGCTTTAGCGGCCGCGAAAGAGTTCCAGCCGGATCTTATATTGTTAGATGCCATGATGCCAAAGATTAGCGGCTTTGATGTATTGGATATACTGCGCAATACGCCAGAGACAACCAACATCAAGGTAGTTATGCTGACCGCGCTTAGCCAACCAAAGGATAAAGAGCGCGCCGAATCACTAGGTGTTGATGATTATTTGGTCAAATCACAAGTCGTCATAGGCGATGTAGTGGACCGCGTGAAACATCATTTGAACATGGAATAAAAAACGGCCCTAACGGGCCATTTTTTATATATCATCAAACTATTGAACTTCGACTCTAGTGCGAGCAACTGATTTACCAGTAAATCGGCTTTTCTTTACGCGGGCGAAGTTTACAACTCCGTCAACTGCGGCGTGAATAGTGAAGTTACGGCTCATATATGTACCATTACCAGCAACTTTAGTAGCGCCTGTTTGGCGTACCAACACTTCACCGGCACGAACTTTTTGGCCGCCGAATCGTTTGACGCCCAGTCGTTGACCGGGGCTATCTTTGACGTTTTTACTGGAACCGCCAGCTTTGACGTGTGACACTTGGTAACTCCTTAATTATTATCAAAAATCTAAACCATTGTAACTGATTATTCTGCATTCGTCAACCCCTGACAGAGCCTTTCGTTACATTGACAAAATACGGCAAAAATACTAGAATATACCTAACATTATGCTACCGATTGACATGGAGGGAGTGGTATTAATGTTGAAGCGTTTGATCGCGTTTGACGTTAGGGCATCAAACAATGGCAAGGTCGTGGCCGCCGTGGTCGCGGCCGTATGCGTGGTGGTTATCGTGTCCCTGTTCTCGATGAACAATGACTCGAAAGCTGTCTCGCGATCATCGACGGACGTTCTGTCGGAGGATCTGACCGTCATCAATGATCATCAGGCTCAGAATCCGGATGAAACCGTATTGGGCTACCGGTTTACTCGCGAGTTTCAAGTGGACGCATACATGAATCGTTTGCATTCTTCCTTGAACAACGCGCAGACCCCAGCAGAGCGACACGATGCGTTCTGGGGAACGACTTGTGAAATCTGGTCGGAAAACGGCGAACCGCTAACCGCCTTTGACGGTGGTGTGTTCTGGGACTATTTTCCGGTAGCGGCGAGTGACGTTCTGATGAACCTCATCTACGACGGAAAGATGCCGTATGATTTCAACGAGTTTGCTCAGAACGAACTGGATCGGGCACTAGACCCGAACCCGCAGCCACGTTGTCCTAACTGAAATTAGCAAAGGAAGGATATGCCAATGTCGCGAATACGGCCATCCGTAGCCGTTGCCACGGCGTGTGCCGCGTTGTTGACGGTCGTCGGGTGCGCGAGTACTATCGCTGGCCAACCGCAGTCCCTGATAACGGGTTACGTGGAGCGTTTGCACGACGACGTCGAATCGGCGAACTCGCTCGAGGGGAAGCACGAGGCCTTCTGGACTACCGTGTGCGATACCGAGCGAGAGATCGAGGCTGGTCGTCCTGACTATCTGCCCGACTGGGAGAGGGACTTGATTGCAGAGCGGTATACCGAAGAGACTCGGTTGTACTGGATGCAATTAGCCGATCCTGATAACTTCGGCGAGAACGGACAGTTTCCGCTGGACCGCCTTGTCGAAGACATGGCCAATCAGTTGGCCAATCGTGAATCGTGCGACTTCAGGCGGTGATATCCAGGCGCACCAACAATGAATAGGGGAGAGGCGGGTCAGTGACGTTTGTCGCTGGCTCGCCAAAACCCATGTTTGAATCGGACCCATAAGGGGTCTTTTTTTTATTGCTTTTCGAACACTAAGAGTTCACGGGCGACGACCTGGCCTGGACGGTAGTATAGTAGGTCTCTGGCGCTAACATTTTTGAATGCAATTTGCTTGTATCCGTAACCATCTAGTTTTTTCACGATATGTAGGTGAGTGAAACGGTCATTGCCATTGTTCCATGCAGGGACTGCGATACATAGTGGCGTGCCAGATTCTATCTGGCCTGCAATATTCTGCAGGAACTTACCTATAACGGTATCGCACGTATTCCTCACCTCGGCTAATTTCTTGTTGCTTGGCGGGGCGCTGAACGGCTGACCTAAGTATGCTTCCGTAGCGACAGCGTCTATTCTGTCTGGCCATTTGGTGTCGGTAGCGTCGCCGGCAAATAATTTCCATTTGGTTTTTATATTATGATGACCTTGTAGCCATTCTAGATTTTTATTGCTGTAACTAACCATTTTTTCCGACAGATCGGTCCCTATTACGTCATATCCCATCAGTACCGACTCCTGCAATAGAACGCCCGTTCCGCAGAATGGATCCAATAGATTCAATGGCTTTTCCTTGCTGCCCACCGCTAGATTTATAACTATTTGCGCCAGTTTAGGCGGTAGCATACCGACGAAAGCATCACGGGCGGGACGAGCTTGGTCTCGGCGGGCTAGGGCAGTAATGTTTTGCGAACCAGTGCTTTCGGCGATTACTACCTTGCCGTTATGACCCCTTACAATTATCAATTCTACCTTGTTTGGCGATAGGCCTAGTTTGTTGTGGTGCGAAGAAGCACTGCTGATAGCGGTGTGTTCGTTGGGTACGACGCGTAGGCTTACCCCTGATTCTTTGAGTTTTGATTTTAGAATATGACCAGTTCTTTTTACCTCCTGGACAGTTATCGTAAAGCCATACGCGCTAATTCCGACAGTAATCTTTCCTGATGATCCCTGCCACTTGCGCGCATACGTTCGCACCAGTTCCATGCTTGTTTTTCGCCAATCAGAACCGGTTAGTTCACTGACGACTATGCCGGCTTTTATAGTTCCGCCCAGTCTTTCTATATCGAATGATTCGCAGTTTACGATAGCTGAATCGTGACCAAACCAATGAACGTCACCATGAACTCTTTCGAGTTCGGCTATTCCAATTGCGGGTTGTCGTCCGAGCATGGCTATAAACTGCATACTATAAGTATATTATAGATGGGATAATCTTTGCGAATACGTTAAACGAAACGATATATACGGTATACTAGTATGTATGTCATTTAGGGCTTGGCTCAGTCTTGTTACAGTAATACTGCTGGTGGGCATTCTGTTTTTGTCACGGCATGAATTATTGCATGCGTGGGAACTATTATCACAGGTTAATCTATGGATTTTATTGTTGATGATACCTCTGCAGGTGAAATGATCTTCTCTTATCTAAAGGGCAAGGGCCAAATACTAAACACGAAAAGACAAGAGCTAATTCGTATTGCCCTAGAAGGTAACTTCGTAAATCATATTTTGCCAAGCGGTGGCGTAAGTGGCGTATCCTATCTGACATGGAGGCTTGGTTATTTGA
Source organism: bacterium (assembly GCA_030429975.1). Classification (GTDB taxonomy): domain Bacteria; phylum Patescibacteriota; class Saccharimonadia; order Saccharimonadales; family Saccharimonadaceae; genus UBA2112. The sequence goes on from JAUIGB010000014.1 coordinate 12,176, forward strand.
ATGTTCCTCCTGGACGAGCCACTATGGCACAGGTTGTTCGTCATGCGTCTGGATTCTTTGCCTTTGGGGTGCTGTTGCTTCTGTCCCTGTTCCTAGTTACCCTAGACGGCACGCTAAATCGTTGGATTATCCTAGCTAGCGCGATGCTGTTCGGACTGATGACGATCACAATTCTTTCCGGCGTGTATTTATTGAGCAGCAAACATCGCATAGATAAGTTTTCGTCTTGGATTTATAGGCTGTTGAATATGGTAATCAGACGAGTCACGTTTGGTAAGAGGCGCAAACTACTGAACGAATCAACCATTCAAACATTTCTAGATGACATGCATCGTGATTTCCTAGAACTACGTGCCGATAAAAGATTATTAAAGAAGCCTTTTTTGTGGGGAATAGTATACACGTTAGGTGATGCAGGTATGTTCATGATTGCCTTTTGGGCGTTAGGTGAGGTATTTAACCCCGCACCTGTATTGATTGCATACGGCGTGGCTACACTCGTAGGGTTCTTTGTGCTAACCCCTGGTGGTGCTGGAGCGTACGAGGCTGTCATGGTTACATTCCTAGCTTTTGCTGGTATAGCAGGTGGCGTGGCAATCGCTGGTATATTGCTGGCAAGGGTAATAATACTACTGGGCACGATTGCATTTGGATATATATTCTATCAACATGCACTAGCCACTCACGGAGGAGATAGCAATGCACCCCCGCCTCAGCGTCAGTGATTTTATAGCCTCAACTAACCAGACGCTAGAATATGCGTACCCCCTCATCGAGGTAGAGGGAGAGGTCGCGAGCTTCAAGATAAATCAGGGCAAGTTCGTATTTTTTGATATAAAAGACGACGGCGGTAGTATCGGGTGTTTTATGATGGTTTTTCAGCTACGAGTGCCCATAGAAGATGGCATGAAAGTGGTGGTAACCGCTACGCCAAAATTGACCCAGTGGGGCAAGTTCAGTCTGACCGTAAAGGCTATTCGTCCTAGTGGCGAGGGAAGTATAAAAAAGAGTTTCGAGCTGTTGCGTAAAAAACTTGAACACGAAGGTCTATTCGCTACTGATAGAAAAAGAATATTGCCGAAAATACCACAAAGAGTCGCCGTTATCAGTAGTAACCAGGCCGCAGGGTACGCTGACTTTATAAAGATCCTAAACGACAGATGGGGCGGGTTATCCGTCGACGTAGCATCCGTGCAGGTGCAGGGAGAGGCGGCCCCCGACCAGATTATTAGGGCACTGAACTATTTTAATACTCAAGAAGAGTTGGCGGATGTAATTGTATTAATTAGGGGCGGAGGTAGCGCCGATGACCTATCTGCCTTTAACGACGAAAAGCTAGTAAGGGCGGTGGCGTCTAGCAGAACGCCGGTATTGACGGGAATCGGTCACGAGGTCGATACGTCATTATGTGATTTGGCGGCTGACGTTCGGGCCGCAACTCCTAGCAATGCCGCGCAAATATTAGTTCCGGACAGGCACGACGTCATACGGAGCATGCGGCTACAGGTAGGTGCATGCGTGCCCCGAGTTATCAATACAATCGACGGACTAAAGGCGCGAATCGATGGCACAGTAGAGGACGCAGTGGAAAAAGTGGAATACGAGTACCACAGATACCGGGAACACTTGATACATATGCGACATGTGTTGTCACAGCTGGATCCAGCAAAGGTACTAGAAAGAGGGTATGCACTGGTGCGCGGCGAATTATCGCCAGGCCAGACATTTGAACTAGAAACGGCGCAGGCTATAATAAAGGCAAAGGTGATAGCCATCGAAACACAAAAACCTACATCTCCTCCATCGTCTGAGCGGCCATAATCTTCCGTGAATTTCGCAACATAGTTATAGACTATGTTTTGTCGTCCATAAAAAATTATTGCTCGCGCATACATCTGGATTAAATGCAGGCTTTGTATTACGCTGGCTATAGAGTATGACAAAAAGTAATCCGACGATTCAGGAAAAAATAGAAGAACTAGACAAACTAGTGGCATGGTTCGATGGTGACGATTTTCAGTTAGAGCAAGCGACCGAAAAGCTAAAACAGGCTGCAAAACTAGCAAACGAAATCGAAAAAGATCTGAGTGAAATATCAAACGACGTACAGCAGGTAAAAAAGTCGTTTGCCAGTGACAAATGATGACTCTTGTTTGGATAGGGTTCGCGCTACTACTTATTTTTGGACTGGTCGTGGTTCGTGGCGCGCCGTATGTCCCGACTAGGCGCAAGCTGATAGATAATGCGTTCAAAAAACTATACCAACTAGACAAAAACGATGTACTCGTAGATATCGGTAGTGGTGATGGTGTGGTGCTACGCGCGGCGGCACGGCGCGGGGCACGGGCGATAGGGTACGAGTTAAACCCCGTGCTGGTGATAATTTCGAGGATGTTGTCACGAAGTTCGTTAGTATCTGTACGGCTGGCTGATTTTTGGATGGTTACGCTACCGCCAGAAACGACGGTTATTTATACTTTTGGAGATTCGCGTGACATCAAAAAAATGTACAAAAAGGTCGAACAGACAGCGACTCGTCATAACAAAATACTCTATTTTATAAGTTTTGGCTTTCAAGTTCCGGGCGTAAAAGAGCAAAAAAAAGACAAAAGCTTTTACCTATACAAAGTAGCGCCCGGTACTTTACAGCACAGATAAGCACAAGTATAATGGTGGGTATGAAGAATACACGCAGTAGTGAACGCGGTGCCATTTCGGGCATGCTTTTCGCCGTTATTGGGTTGAGCGTATTAGTTTTGGGTCTAGGCGTTTTCAGCATCTGGGCTTTTGTCGCGTATACCGAGGCGCAAGATGATGTGGATCAAAAACTACGAATCGCGCGCATAGAGGCAGCTCAGGAACAGGCCGAAAAGGACGAAGAAGATTTCGCGCAACGCGAGAAAGAACCTACCAAGACATTTCGTGCCCCAGATGACTATTGTGGATTGCGATTCCAATATCCAAAAACCTGGAGCGCGCACTGGTCAGAGAGAATCACGAATGGTGGTGATTTCCAGGCTTATTTGAATCCCGACTATGTCCCGCCAATTCATAATTCCGAACAATTCGCTCTGCGCGTAACTATCGAAGCACGTGATTTTGACGACGTATTAAAGAGGTACGACAACCTAATCGCAAAGGGTGATCTAAAGCAAAGTTCATCTAGTTCGCAAGGACATCAGGGTGTGCGGCTGACAGGCAACTTTAGCAAGAATATTCGTGGCGACGCCGTTTTGTATCGATGTCGATCGTTGACCATCACGGTTCAAACCGATGTACTAGATACTTTCAAAACAGATTTTCAGTCGATTGTATCTACTCTTGATTACAACGAATAACCACTAGCTTTACAGGGGTAATCGCACTTTTTTACAGCATTTTTTGTAATGCGTGCGTGATAAACTGGATATAACGATGAGTGTGGAGGGAGAACGTAATATCGGGGGTATTTCTAGTCGCTTATTTGACGAGTCTATTCTACCTGCCAGCGCCGCCCAAGAGCTCATTTCTCCACTAGTCCTACTGCGCCAATTAGGGTTGTCTGCCAGTGAAAATGGGTTAGACCCCGAGCAACAAAAACTACTAGGTGAACAGATGACCTTGACCAGCGAGAGGGCACTACGAATGGTAACTAGTCTGAGCATGATTTCCTCTAGCCAACAAATGTTGCCACTAGAGCCGGTTAATCCTATGACCGTGTGCAGAGAAGTAGTTCATGAATTGTCACCGATGTTCACGGCGCACGGGCAAAAAATCACATTGCAATCGCGCAGTCGCGTACCACTGACGGTCGCGAATAGAAATGTTTTGCAAAGGATATTATTGGCTTTTGGCGACAATGCTCTGCATTATGGTTCTGACGAACATCCTATATCCATGGCTATAACTGGTTATGGCGATATCGTGCGCATAGGCATTCGCGATCGTGGTCCCGCGGTGCCAACGGATATATGGAACAAGCTAGAAGACCGTGTATCTAGGCGAGCACGCGCGCCGCTAAGCAATCGTCCTCATGCCAGCGGTGTTAGTTTGATGGCCGTTCGACGTTTGGCGGAAAGGATGAACAGTGTCGTGGGAATAGTGCGACATCGTGACGGCGCGACCTTTTATATTGATCTGAACGTATCTAGGCAAACAAGTCTGCTATGAGTGCTACTGTATTGGTCATTGAAAGCGAGCCATGGCTGGGCGATCACTATCAGCGACAGCTGGAGTCGCAAGGATTCAAAGTTACGCGCGCGTCGCATGCGTATGATGCGATCGACCGCGTGGAAGAAGACTCGCCAGTGGCTATAATAATGAGCCTTTTATTGAATGGCCCGGGCGCGTTGAATTTGCTTCATGAATTGCAGAGTTATAGTGACACTGCTGATATACCGGTCATAGTCTGTACCAGTATAGATGAACTAAGTCTGGAAGAGTTGGAGCCATATGGCGTGCATAGGATTATCAACAGCGTGACTATGAGACCTAGCGACGTAGTTCATGCCGTCAGGAGCGTGACCGCGAGCGTATGAAAAGGATGTCAATATGAACTCTACGCGAACTAGGGCAATTGTATTGCGTCGAACTAATTACGGCGAGGCCGATAGGGTGTTGGATTTATTGACGCCGAGTGGACGATTTAGCGTTATGGCGCGTGGCGTACGCAAAGAAAAGTCAAAACTGGCGGGTGGGATAGAGCTTTTCGCGGTTTGTGATGTGGTGCTGGGGCAGGGCAAGGGAGATCTGGGCGTGCTGACTTCAGCGCGAATGGTGAGTTTTTATCGACATATTTTGGATGATTATGACCGCATGAACTTTGCATACGAGGTATTGGCACAGGTGGCCAAGGCAAGTAGTAGCTTGGACGAACCAGAGTGGTACGACATAGTGGCGGAAGTATTGGCGGCGCTAGACGTGACGAGCGTGCCGATAGAACTGGTGCAAACGTGGTTTTATGTACGTATCGCCAGTATGTTGGGCGACGATTTGAATACCCAGCGCGATACTAGTGGTTCCAGGCTGGATAGTGATAAAAAATATCGCTATGACACGACAGAAAAAGGCCTGGTAGCCGACGAGGCTGGGTACATAACGGCCGAACACATAAAGATATTGCGACTGGTAGGGGCAAAGGATTTGAATACGATTCTGCAAGTAGGTGGAATGGGCGAGTATCTGCCGGATTGTCTAGATGTCGCTCGACGTCACGCATCCTTGTAAATAGATACACCCCACGCCGAGGACGCGGGGTGCATCTACTCGAAATGGGGTGTCACATCGGGTGGCCGATGAATCGTTTGAATTCGAATCGCGACGTCAGAACCTTGTGAACGCGTTGCGCCCGGTGCTGAGTTCGTATCGCCGTGTTGACGATTCGCATCAGTGGGTCCTGACCGAACTGCTGTTCGGCATTGGCTGCCTGAAACAGTTGGTCTGCGGTGGGCTCTCCGTCACATTCGGCGAACAGGTCCTCCCATTCGTTCAACTGGCGCTTCATGCGTAGTCTAGCGGGTAGGCCGCGCACGTTCTCGCGGAAGATGTTCCTGGCGAAGCGCATGGCGCTGGCGGGCCACGTAAAGACCTGAACCAGTAAATGGAAAAATGGCATGGCCGTTCCTTTCTATTCGCTGATTTTCCTGACGATGCGTGACAGCGGGCGCTGGCCGGCACGGCGTCTGGCGCGCATGACCTTTGCCACTGCGGTGTCGACGACGTTGATCGCGGGACGTAGGACGTCGGTGATGATCAGTCGCGCGTAGGTGACACGTTGCTGTGTCTCGGCGAACCTTTCGATTCTACGATCCAACTTGGCGTCGGGTCTCATGACCATGTCAGCTCCTTCCACGGAACACTCGGATGGGTGCCAGTATTCGTCGGCCGGCATCTTTTGCTAGTTCGAATGCCAGCAAGAAAACGTCGGGTATCGGATTCCAGATGTAGTTGCCAGTTAGTTTCGCCATTCGGCGCTGGCGTGCTCGTTTCAGCAATGTTACTCCATTCGTAAAACGTCTGGATGATAGTAAGGCAAAATGGTATATTTTGCAATTTTTATTTGTTCTGGAATGACCCATCCGCCAGCCGGCGGACCAGGTCAGTTCTTTCTCGTATCGGCAGAGAAAGAACCAAAGAGATTCTCGGGCGGTCATATCACAGACGCGGCACATAGCAACAAAAAGCCCAGTTAAACAACAGAATAACTGTTTTTTGATTCTGCTTTACATCTGTTACGTGCTATAATTACAGATAATATGTCAGAGAAAAATCAGGAAATGGAAAATATTGTTAGCTTGGCCAAGCGCCGAGGGTTTATTTATAACGGGTCGGATGTTTATGGCGGTCTGTCTGGTACGTGGGATTACGGTCCATTAGGCGTCGCGCTGAAGCGCAATATCATGGATCTGTGGTGGAAGACTTTCGTCGAGGATCGTGAGGATATGTACGGTGTTGACGCGGCTATCTTGATGAATCAGAAGGTGTGGCAGGCGAGTGGTCACGTGGATACGTTTGTTGATCCACTATGTGAAGACACGGTTAATCATCGTCGATTCCGTACCGACCATATTCTGAAAGACAACGGCGTAAATCCAGACGGAATGTCGATGGAGCAGATGGACGTTACAATTGCCGAACATGGAATAAAAAGTCCGGATGGAAACCCCCTCAGTAAATCGCGTACTTTTAATATGATGTTTGAGACATTGATTGGTCCAGCGGAAGAAAAACCAACAGTAAGTTTTATGGAACATGGAAGTATAAAAATTGAAATGGGGGCGAATACATATATTGCAGATGGAACTGGAGAGATAAGAGCTGGAGCCAGGGGTATAAATCCTGCCACAAGCTATCTTCGCCCAGAAACGGCGCAGGGTATATTTACGAATTTCAAGAATGTCGTCGATAGTTTTTATCCGGATTTGCCGTTTGGTATTGCTCAGCAGGGCAAGGCGTTTCGAAACGAAATCAGCCCACGGGATTTCGTATTCCGCAGCCGCGAGTTCGAACAAATGGAAATCGAATACTTTGTCCATCCAGATAAATGGCAGGAATCGTTTGATAGCTTGCTAGCAGATATCAAATCATTCCTAGGTTCACTGGGATTGCCCGCCGACAAGATTCACGAGTTAGAGGTGCCAGAGGAAGACCGTGCACACTATAGCAAACGAACAATCGACATCGAATACGACTTTCCGATAGGCAAGGAAGAATTGCTGGGTCTGGCGTATCGTACGGACTTTGACCTGATGAACATCCAGAACAACAGTGGCAAATCGATGGAGTACACGATTAAGGGCACGAACGATCGTTTCGTCCCGCATGTCATCGAGCCTTCGTTTGGTGTCGAGCGCGCACTGATGGCCGTAATGTCCGCGGCGTACACCGAGGACGAAGTAAACGGTGAAAAGCGCATAGTTATGAAATTTCCAGAACACCTAGCGCCGGTAAAATACTGCGTATCACCGTTGCTAAAAAACAAGCCAGAACTGGTAGAAAAAGCCCGCGAAGTGTACCAAATGCTCAAGAAAAAGCACGGCAACGTCATGTGGGACGATAACGGCAACATAGGCAAACGCTACCGCCGCCAGGACGAAATCGGCACACCGTATTGTGTGGTAATAGATTTCGATACGCTCGAAGACGGAACCGTTACTATTCGGGATAGAGATACGACTGAACAAAAACGTGTCAATATCATTGATATCGAAAAATGAGAATACTGAAACTAACAATAAAAGACTTCAGGGGGGTTCGATTTGATCAGGATTTTGAGAAGCTTGGAAATGTAATCATCCTGTCGGGTAGAAATGGTACTGGTAAAACTACGGTACTAGAAGCAATAGATATACTTCTTGGAAAGGCTGTGGGTCAAATCCAGCCACATGATGCGCAGGCCGTATCGGGTGACTACGGAGAACTATTTATAGAGATAGAACTATCCAAAGAAGATATAAAATATTTGCGTGCAGCAATAAAATCACTTAGTGCTAACGAGCATGTGTCGCAGATTGATTTTGATGAATTTGAAAACAGTTTCTTTCCAAACGGCAAGTTTAAAAGAAGACTGGAAATCGGAGCATACGTTTCTGGGTGGACTAGGAATAACATACGTGAGTTTATAAACGATGAGGGTGATGAGCGTGAATGGCCGGGACATGTAGATACACATGTTTTTGCGCACTTAAGCCGGTATTTTGCGCGTCTTGATAATATTAATGCTGGCGAGGTGTCTTTTCTGAATACTCAGTCAGATTATGCACGTGTGGTTTCAACCCGGGTTGTGGGCGAAAGGAAGACGACATCAAGCGTTAATTTAAATGAATTCATAACAACCCCCTTGAACCAACACATCTTAAGTACAAAGATAGCCAGTATGCTACCTATGATCAAGGATCAGGTAGATTTTCTCGATTCAGTGTTAGAATCTACCAATTTAACTTTTGATGAGAAGCATTTTAGGGATACCGGCAGAATATTGTTCCAACTATCATCGGGGGGCAGGAGCTTCCCTCTTTCACAGGCTAGTGCCGGTCAAAAACAGGCTATAGCCCTGCTGGCATTGCTAAAAAGTTGGTCGGAGTCAAAATCTAAAAGAGTGCTGCTGTTGGATGAACCTGACTTGGGCATGCATCCAAGAATGATTCAATTGGTGGCAAACAAATTTAGTGATGTATTTGACGGAGTGTCTGCAACATGCATAATCGCTACGCATTCTACGGATCTAATAAAGAGCTACGGCGAAAATGTGTTTAGGGTTACCAAGGATAATGTTGGTACTGTTGAGATAGAGAAAGTTGAGAAACTGAGTGACAGGGTAAAATTGCTACAAGATATAGGCGCAGAGTTTGACTTGGATTATCTAGTGAAGCGGGTAATTTTTGTTGAAAGCGAAACCCCAAGAAGCAACAAGAAAGGGTTAGCTGATGAGGACATCTATCAGATACTAGTAGATAGTGATAAAAAGCATCTTCTCTTTAAGTCGGGCTTGAAAAATCAAGGCGGTAAGAGCCAGCTAGGTAAAAGGCGGGAAGTGTGGAATGCGGTGATAGGTGCTATTACGGAAAGCGACTCTTTCAATGCGTGGACGCTAAAGGATAGAGATGATGGAAACTATACGCAATTTAGTGACATACCCGACGTAAATACGCCATATAGGAATGTAGAGTATTTTTTCGTAGTGATTCCAGCGAATATTGCGGAAGTGTTACATGAAAAATTTGAAATTGAAATGACACAAGATGAGATTAATCAATACTTCATGGCAAAGGATAACCAATATGATAAGAATAGGTTAGATGTTGACTGCAAGGAAGTGTGGAGTGCATTTTTAGATAAGCTTCGTCAAGATCACGGTTTCGATGAAGAAAATATCAGTAGTCTAGAGCTGGCGATAATAAGAAACTTGAAAGGAAAATACATGGAGAGTATTGATGAAGAAGTAAGAGTATTCATCGATAGATTCGATAGATAGGCTAGCTATCGAAGTAGGTCATCACTGTGCCTGTATGTCTGTATTAAGGTGTATGATTTGAAAGGCTCTAGGTCATGCCAAATATTGTTTGTATGTTGCCATTCGGTTGGAAATTCCTCTGGATATCTAATTCCGCCTCTTTTTTTGCCGAACTTGTCAAGCTCTTGTATTTTTTCGAAATTTACAATCTTTTTTATCGCAGGCTTTTCTTTAATCAGCCTGTTATGAAGATTGACCAAGCTATGGCCTTCAAATTGTTTGATACCAGCTTCTAGTAACAATGCCTTATAGCACATCTCTATAGAATAATGTAGTAACCAGAATTGGATGATGAAAAAATTATATCTAGGGAACTTTATTTCATATTCGCAAATATATGAGGCTTCCCATGCCTCACTAATTCTTAGTCTGTATCCCGCAATCCTCTTATATTCATCTCTAGTCATGTACTAGTAGTGTATCAGAGGATACTGGTGATTTCAGTCTCCAACACTGAAATAGCTCAAATTATGACAGCGTTTTCGCGTGTAGCCGGCGAGAGCTAAGTTGTCTGCTAGAATAAACATATGACTATAACGCTAGCGATTGTGGCAACGATAATTTTGGCCGGGTTGGGTATTTTTCAATTGACATTGGCGCTAGGTGTGCCGTTGGGTAGATATGCCTGGGGTGGTCAGCACAAGGGTGTGTTGCCTGCGAAGTTACGTATAGGTAGCGTCATATCGATAATATTGTATGCGCTTTTTGCGATAGTCGCGCTGGATAAAGCC
>JAUIGB010000015.1 GCA_030429975.1 bacterium
TATAGATATACTCAACGATGGTGTAGTAGATTTGGCGATGTGGGTGATTGCGGGTTATTTGTTCGTAGGTGTTGTGATGAATGGTATATCACGTAGCAAACACGAACGCTACACGATGACGCCAATAGTCACGGTACTAGCGGTGCTGTTTTTGGCCGTCGCGTTGAGCTAGATTGCTGTTCAAATATTTGGATATTCCCGATAGAGTAGGGCTAGAAAGGCGTATGCAAAGGGATGGTAGTGACGAGAATCGTGCATGGTACGAGGAAGTTACCTTTCCTGAATATGCGCCACACAGAGAACATTTTGAACGAAAAGCCGACGTGGTGCTCGACGGCGAACAGCCTATTAAGGATAATCTCGCGGTTTTGAAAGAAAAAATAAAAGGCTCGATGTAGTCGTGCCCTCGGTATGCACATGGCGACGGGTGCTCGCGTCCAATGATCAGCTTAACGATTACTAGGATGCGACTCGGCCGTCGCTAATAAGTCTGTCGGTAGTGGGTTGATTTGGCAGGAATGGGTATCTAGCATCGCTGACCTGACTTGCTCGGAAGTCGTCTAATTCTATAAAAGACCTAGCCATGGGCGTGTCTATGCCAAACGCCCGTAGAACCACAGCAGTAATATGATAGCCGCGTGATTCGCTGGCTACATCATGTTTTTGGGTCAAGTACATGGGTCCATCCGTGACGGCATCTAAAGCATGTACGTACTCGTGTGCAACCAACGAACCACAAATGGCGTCGCCTTCGGAGAGTATTGAGCGTCGGACTGTAATCAGAGGCCGACTGACGCTATATTCCCTGAAGCCTGGGTCTTTGACGCCTTTGTACCTATGGACTGTCGTTGAGGTTTTTGCGAGCGTGTTAGGCCTGTATTCGGCGTTTATGTACTGTTTTGGAGGGGGGTTGTTGCTATCTGACGTTTCACCGGATGCTTCTGGAGCTGGAACGGCATCGAAAAACGAATCTATCTCGGATAAGGTCATGTTTAGGCCGTATGTTATTGATTGAGTAGATTGTTCGGGCGTAAAATATCGTACTTGTCTGTCATCGGTCATTGGCGCCATAACGACGTCCGTTTGATCGGCTTGCTGGTTTGTCAGGGGTACGAGAGCCACGTTGTCTGAATTTTTTTGACTGCTAGGTATGTGAAAAGCACCGTCTTTTAGATTAGGCAAAAAGACCGTTTGGTTTATTCGCAGTAGTTCTGATGTCAGGCTGCCCAGCTTTGTGGCGACCAGAGGGTTGCGCAGTGCCTTGTCCGTGGACTCAACAAAGCTATCAAAAGCAGACGACAAACTTCGACGCTCCATACTCACGTAAAACATAGCATTACTATATAGTAAAATACAGAATATTTCAACAATGACGAACTAGCACGTCAACGTGGCGGGTTCGACATTTTAAAAAACTATGTTTTCACATATGTTTACATGTACTACAAGTCTATCGAAGTGAGTAAAATTATTGTACAATATGCGAATAATGAAAGAGAGACATTTAATAACGTATCCGGGCTTTGCCGAGGGTAAAGACGCGAAGGGTCTATATACCGAACTAGAAGGATTGCATGACCGTAAATACGGAGGTAATTATGATGTCCATATACTTCCTTTTTACGAGCAAAACGCAGATGGTAACAGGGTGGTTCGCTCAATAGGCGAGCACGTAGGTATACTTCAGGCGTATATGGATAGCCTAGACGGCGAGATAACGGTCATTGGCAAGTGTGGCGGATCAAGGGTGGTCGTGTCTATGGACGAGGAACATATAGCCAGAACCGAGCGAATCGCTTTGATCAATATACCGCCATGGAAGGGTAACAGACTGGGCGTAGAAAAGATGATTCATGGATGGGGTGGAGGTCCTGTGGGCGATGATGGAACTTGGTATATTCCACGTGACGCGACTGGCAGTAAAAGATATGTCGTAGAAAACGATTATTTAGATGAGGTAGACGGTTTTGACACTCTGGACAGGTGCCGATTAATAGCACGTAGTCCATCTGCCGAGCTATATATTGTCAGGGGTATGAAGGACGAAGTGGTGCGTGTCGTCGATACCGACGAAATACCCGGCGCGAAGTTTATTGATATCGAAAATGGAGATCATCATTTGACGGGAGCGTCTAGGCAGATAGCGTTGAGTGCATTGGCAAACCATGGAGTATTGGAGCGATAATGACGGAGTTCGTACATAGCGTTCGCAATCCATACATAGTAGGTGAGTTTGATGCCCAAGAGGCACAGGCATTTGCCAATGAATACGTACGACTGCTAGATGATTCGCGCAAGTACCGTGTGTTCAAGCACGAGAAAGCTAGGGGTCATCTGATAAGATTTGGCGCTCGCTTGATTGGACAGAGCGATGTCGATAGTCAAATCTTTTGGGAGAATGCGCATACTTGGGTAGAAAACGTGCATCTGCGCCAGGCTGACCCAGATGAAAATGAGAGTAAATGGCATTTTGACCATGACTACAAGGGTATCTTGCCGTTTGATTTGGGTGCATCGTCGTTGCCACCAGAGATTATTTGTGGTGACGTGTTGTTTGATTATTTTCCGGCCAACGAAATGGATTTGCAAAATCATATGATGTCACGGCGCGGGCAGTTGGCAGTTGATAGATCGCTGAAAAAGGGTGACGCATGGCTATATTCGGCAGATGAGCTGTTGGAAGGAAAAATTATTCGCATGCCAGACCCGACAATACACAGGAAAAGCCACGTACCCGCACCATACGAGGGCAGGTTCTTGTTGCGATCGCCAATAGACGATTAGGCTATATCGTAGTTGGCTTCTAGGTTGTTGTCGGTTTTCTTTTTACGTCTTTTTTCTAGTCTGCTTTTGATGGCATCTCCGCCGTAGTTTATGGCCGTAGCACCGGCTGCGGATCCTAACAGTAGTGCGGCACCCGCTGGAGTGTTGATAGGCATGTCCTTGATTGTGTCACCTAGAAGGTATAGTCCGCCAGTAGTGGGAAAAATATTTAGAATTTTTGAGCCAATTTTACGAAGCATGGACTCGTTCAGAACTGTATCGTCGTGTTCATAATCTTCTATTGCAGGGGTTTCTGTGTTTTCGGTTGGCTTGTTTATTTCAAATTTTTCAGTTACCATTTTACTCATATTAGCATAAACATTATCATATGTCAAATCGAGACGTGTAATACTAGTAATTATAGTATATTTATGTTATAATATAAGTATGACAGAAATTCCGAGCGGTGATTTGGAGAAAGAATTGCGTCGCGCTACGGCCAATGAGGCCGTGGACGCAATGCATGAAATTATACTGGCTGATTCCGGCAAGATACATTACGATACCGGTTTGCCAAATCTAGGATTGCCAGAAGGTATATATCAAAAAGAAAAGAAAAGATTCGAAAAAGACCACAGAAGCGTGATGAGTGCCTTGCAGCGGTATTGGTTGTCTAGCCGAAGTAACCCAAATGACGAGCCGTGTGTTGTATCCGTAAAAGTGGACACTGCATGGCCACATGACGCGGTCTTTAATAGCGACCCTTTTTATACTGTAGTAACCGCAGAATCTATAGACGGTGGCGTATCGAGGTATGGTAGTACGAGCTGGATAGATGATGGCGTATTGAGACTATACGACGTGTTTGTCGACGAGAATGGCGAGACCACGGCGATACAGGGCATGGAGTTTCCGGATGATGGTTTTTACGCGCGCATTCATGAACAGCTTTCCGTCAGGGCAAGTTTATTACTGGAATATGTATCGCACGGTGCGGTGCCAGAGGATGGCTTGGAATCATTGCTAGAGCATATACAGGTAGAGTTGACGAGATCTTTTGACAATGCTGACGAGGCAAAAGAGTGCGTTGATGAATTGCGCCGTCGAAGTCTGCAGGCGAGGGGGTCTTTTGAGATGATAAAAGAACGTGCCGAAGATGCTGTTATGTCGGACATGGAATTGATGGATTTACGTGATATTTTGCGCGCCAGATTGGATAAATAGGGATATAATAAAGCCATGAGCAAACAGCCAAAGAGATTATTTAGATCAAAAAAAGACCGCATGATAGCGGGCGTGTGTGGCGGTATCGCCGAATACTTTAGTATCGACCCTGTGATAGTGCGTTTGGTCGCGGTGTTATTGTTAATTCCTGGTGGGTTGCCGGGGCTATTGCCTTATATCGTGCTATGGTTTGTCGTGCCGGAAAATCCAAAACAGAAAAAGGCGTAAAGCACCATGTGGCATAAGGGTTTGGAGTTTGCGGGCGAGGTAATCATCCAAAAGGTAGCAGACTCTATACGTGACGATGAGCCACGCGAAGACAGAACACCCGAACAAAGTGAGTTTGATAGGAATATAAAAATAGCAAAGACGGTCTTGTCTATAGTGAATCCACCTGCAGGTAGGGCGCTGTTCTTGCTGGAAAATGGTCCCGTGATAGTGGCAGACGCAATAAGCAAAATAGCTGACTTTGTAACGCGAAAAGAAGCAACGGAATACTGAACTAGCCGTATTGTTTTTGGTCTAGTATGGCGTGCAAGTTGCGTAGCTCGTCAGTTGTCATAGAGAAATGCTGGTTATTGAAGTCGTGTAAGAATTTTTCTAGTTCGCTATCGTATGTCTCGCGGGCAGTTTGTATAGTACTGGCAAGGGTGTCTGGATCAACCTCTTCGGCCGAAGCCATTTCTATGGATTCTAGTAGAATATCAACATCTTCGGGCGGGATGGCACACGCCAGGACCTTAATCATATTGCTTTTTTGCGAGGGGGGTAGGGGTCTGATAATCTCTTCGAATTTGCGCTCTTCCTCTATACTGTCCGCGTGGGATTTAAGGTGAATCATTCCCCATACCTCTCCGTCTACGTCACAGATTAACGAGTATGTTTTTGACCGTTCGCCTTCGTCGACTATCGCCATAACCGATTGAGTTTTGCCAACATTTTCTATCTCGATCTCGGTAAACGTCAGCTCGACACCCTTTAGGTCGTCGTTTAGATATTCGTAGAACGAGGCGGATCCGGATACTATCTTTGGAATCTCATAATGACCGTCGAGCAGTAGAGATAACTCATCGTCAGTGGACGTTGCCAGGGCATTCGGTGATTCAATATTTTCTAGATAACCTAGGTGTAGTTTGTTCATTTCGTCGAATGCGAGTGAGTGCATGCCTTCATTCATGCCATCCACATCCGGTCGCAATGACGATTGCCAGTCGATGACAGTTATATTTGAGTCCGGATCCTGTGAAGCGGTTTCAATAATAGATTGAATACGGCTCATAGCTTGAATAGCAATCAGAGAGTCGTGATCGTAATCGCTCTCGTTGCCTCTGCCTGGTCTCTCGGGGTTGTGCATCTGTAATATGTATATCACAAAGAGAGCCCGCCACAAAGGAGCGGGCTCAACTTCGCGGCGGGCTTTAACACCCATAGACCAGTTTGATGTCGATGATATCGGGTACTTCGTACCCGTTGTCATAGAACCAGTCTTCTAGGATTTCGTGCCATTTGTGATCGATCTTGTTGCGCGTCTCGTCGTCGGGACGGGCTTCGCGTAGAAACGCGAGAACACGCATGTCTGCTGGGTTTTTGGAAAAACCAGAGGTACGGTGCTCGACGTCATACTGTTCCTCTTCGGAATGAAGAAGGCCTAGTTGGTCATGATTCATGCTCAATATGTTCGGCAACGTGCTCGTCAGTACGCGGGCCACCGCGCTGAACGATACTTCTTCCGTGGATTCGAGTCGTTGAATGACCGCGCCTGGCAGTGTGGTTAATTGAATGATTGTCACCATTCGCTCCTAAGGTTCGATTCGGGGATACCGTTTACAATAAAACTGAATATATTTTACAACAATATTTAATATTTAGCAACAGCACAGTGAACGGTCACAGGGGTTACATAATGGACATAAACTAGTAAATATGGTAATGTAACTACATGAACGGTGGTCTATATGAATAGTCCTGACAAGGTACCTCCGACTAGGCGAACGAAACAATTTCCTATAGGCGATATCGGGGCGCGTGAATTTCAGGCTGCCAAGTCTTTTTTGGCTGATTTGGATCCTCGTGACGGTGACGAGATAGGCTATGATGACATCGATGGCGCGGCTGACAAAGTAGCTTGGAGACTGAATGCGGCAATATTTTTGAATAACCAAGTAGTAACAAGTGCGCAGGAAACGGACAAGGCCGCAAAAGACTTGTGCAAGGTTTGGGATCAAGGGGTAGTGATAAAGCACACATATAACAAGTGTGCCCTGATAGGATATCAATTAGCTGAATTAATGAGCCAGGAGTCGAGATTTTTGCCGCCAATATCGCGAGATTTTTCGACCGAGCTAACACGGATGGCATATATGCCAGAATCTGATCCATTGCCTTTTGGCGAGAGTGCCTGGGGATGCATGAAGCGTCATCGTCGAGTGTTTAGCGTGATGTCCGAGTTGTGCGACATAGGTAGCGAGATATACGAAATAGACACGCCGGACAGGGATGCGTTGTTTCGTGCCGGCATGGCTTTGCCGTACATGCTGGCATCTGCCAATAGGCTAGAAGGCTATGGCAGGGATGTTATTGGCGTAGCGGCGGACAGGATATCCGCCAGTAGCCTGTGCAAAAAATTAGTACGGACATATAACAAATAGTATGGGCCAAATAGAAAGACGTACACCAACCGAGAATCTGCAACTATTAATCGATAGGTATAGTTTATCGGGTGCGGATTTCGAGCCAACGGTGCAGGGAATCGCAAACGCGGACGCCAGGTATATGGGCGGTATCGGACCGAGGCGTGATTATTTGTATGGAGAACTGACAAAAAAGGGTTTGGTTCACGTGTGGGCAAGTCACGAGAAGTCACAGTTCGCACGGGCGGAAGTACTGGTGGTCGATAATAGTTTCGTAAACGTGTACCATCACGAGCTCAATCGAAATTCCGATGTGGTAAAAAAGTATGATTGGAGCGAAGATGCAGGTAGGTCATTTAGTGTTCCTTTGCACAGTAGGGGCGACGAGTTGCGCGTCGAGACATTAGACGAGATTTTATCAGGCAAAACAGGTGATCAGATAGATTATGCTAAGGATAGGTATGAACGCGTGACTCGGGCGCTGGCTCGGTTCGCCGAATATCCTGCGAGTAATGACGCGCTACATCAGCTGGCAGTTTGGCGGACGGCTAACGAACATCCAAACCTAGCGTCGCTGTTTCCATACGCGGGGCAGACGTACGGGCCGCGTGTTAATTTAGAGGAAATGCGTGAAGCGGGCGTTCATTTTCATGAGTCTGTGGTATTGGCTCTGGATGACGAAAAATTACCAAAAATGGATAACGCGGATTAAGCTATGAGCGAGAGACCAGATATGGAGCCAGAGAACATAATTAATCAGTACAACTGGTCGGACATAGATAGAAAGGCGTCGGCGGACCTGCTGGATGCTATTCGCATAAACTACCGTGATGAGCTAGATCGGTCTGGATTTACCAAGCGTTATTTGGACGCTATGGGATCAGTTGAGATATACGACAGCGAGGCACAGCTGTATGTCATACAATCTTATCGGGCAGGTAAAGACTTACGTATAATCATGGCGGTTTTGCGACAGAACAAGGACAATGGATTTACGCTTCATACGGAAAAGGTTGGGGAGGAGCTAAACGATTCAAGGATTCCTGCTAGGTACTTCACAGAGGAAGATTTAGACCTAGCGATTAGGCAACTAAATGAATTAAAAATTATGAAAGATTTGGGAATGATTTCGCTAGACAGTACATTATCTTGGCCCGCAAATCCATTACCCTTGATAGAATAGGGATATATATGATGTATCGAGGCGACAGAGTTCCTAGCCTACCGGGTGATTGTAGTTATCCGGAGGGGTTTTGTATTGACGAAGAGGCTGAGTCTAGGGCTGACGAATGGTTCGTAAAAATGGAAGCCACGAAAGACGCACACTTTCATAGGTACGTAGAACAAACGTATGCCGTTCAACCTAGAATCGTAGCGGGAAACTCTAGGGCAAAAACCCACAACGCGGCAAAAACATTGTGTTGGTCATGGGATCGTACGGTTAACACGCAGGAAAAGAAAAAGTTTTTTAACTACGCAACAAAGGGCTATATGATGACGATGTCCTTTGATAATGATGCCGGGTATCTACCTAGGCATTCCGTAGATTTGTCCGAGGATTTGTGGCAAATGCAAGAAGAGAACAATTTGCATCGTATGCGCGAATTTGGGCACAGGGTATGGCAGACGATAGAGAGATACCCGCATATAAACCGGAACTATGATAGATTATTTGAATTGGCGAAAAAACAATATCAAATAGGACCTGACGAGAATAGGGAGTATTTTCGTGCCGGCATGGCGGTGCCCTTCGCGATTAGCTGGGTTAGTGCTGTTATTGCCAGCACTCATAACTTCAGTAGTCTAAGCCCACTAAACGCGAACGGACAAAAGAGGAACATCGGAAATTCAAGTGACTTTGGTGCGCTTTTTACTACAGAAGCAAGGCTCGTTAAAGATAACGTCGTGCCCGAGAATTATCTAAAAGAAAAATAGTTAAAAAACCTATATGCAAAAGCATAATCGAGGTGCTATTATTACGACGTAACTCGCACATTTGCGGGACAATCCGGAGGGCAAAGAATGCTTGTTGGTCAACTGTTAGGACTGGTAGGTATTTTTTTATTGGTCGCTATTTTTCAGGCAAAAGACCGTAAGAAAATCATTCGGCTGAGTATTGTGTCGTGCCTAACATGGTCGGCATATTATATGTCCATGGGCGCCGGAACGGCGTCTGGTCTGTTGATATTAGGTGCTGTCCGATGTTATGTATTCGAAAAGTTCCGTAGCTATCAATGGATATTTGGAGGCATGATAGCCGCCTATGCCGTGGCTATGATTTTGACCTGGAAAGATTGGACAAGTATCATGGCATTCACCGCCATGATACTTGCTAGTTTGGCCCTGTGGCAAACGGATCCAAAGTATATTAGATTGATATCTTTGTCCGTGACTCCTTTCTGGCTATCCTACAATCTGTTGAATGGTTCGTATATGGGCGCCGTGGCTGATTTGATTACGTTTTCGTCGCTTGTCGTGGGTATCATGAGGTTCGACGTGCCAAAGACTTTTTGGCAAAGGCTTTATAGGCGAAAACCGGTAGAGCAAATAGTAACGGAATCTGGTATAATCGGAACGTGAAGAGCCCAGAAGTATCGTTTGGAATCATGGCTGACTGTCAGTATGCCGACAAGGATGACTTTCGGGGAAGAATAGCAGGATCGGATATCACATTCAGAAACTGCTATCGCAAATCACCAGAAAAATTACGACAGGCAATAGAAGAGTTTAACCAGCGCGAGCTGGATTTTATTTTTCATCTGGGTGATTTTTCCGACGAAAAATTGAGTGACGCCGATGAACTAAACGCGATAACTGCAATGTCAAAGGTGGCGGTGAAGCACGCGTTGGGCAATCATGAGTTTTGGATTCCGGGAACCAATCCCGACGACGTTATCGAAAAATATGGGATGCCTGATAAGTATTATTCATTCGTCGCGAACAACAACCGATTTGTCGTGTTGGACACGAACGAGCTAGGTCCGTTGGAACATCCCGTTGGTTCTATCGAGCGAAAAATAGGGTATGAAACCGTAGAAAGTTATAGAAGAGCAGGCAGGATCCAGGCGTATGAATGGAATGGTGGATTGAGCGATCGGCAAATGGACTGGCTGGACGATGAGCTGACCGATGCCCAAAGACACGACCAAAAGGCGTTTTTGTTTTCGCACCACCCGGTATTTCCTCCTCATGTGTTGAACGCCTTGAATGACAAAGAAATCATGGAGCTAATAGATTCATATGACAACGTGAAGGCATATATAAACGGCCATCAGCATGGTGGAAATTTTGGTCGCAGGAATGGCGTGCCGTATGTCACTATCGAGGGGATGTTGAGCGAAGAAACGAATGCGTTCGCTGTCGCTAATGTATATGATGACAAGTTGACGATAGAAGGTCATGGTCGAGTGCCTAGTAGAGTATTGCATTATGAATGAACGGTTGGACTTTGATCAAATTGCGCGATATATGGACAACGAACAGACCGTGGTAGATAAACTGCGTGACGATGTAGTCAGATTGGGCTGGTTGATTGAAGAGATGACAGTACTGCAACAAATGAGCGTGAATGGGGCGCTGGGCGTGGGCGGTTTTTACAGTGGTCATGAGGATTTTTTGTTTGATTGTAAGTATCAAGATAAGCAGTATACTTTTAAATTATACAAAGGCGAAGATGCCTATTATCTTTACAAAACACTGCAATTTAAGTTGGAATCGATAGACCAAAATTAAATATAAAAAATGGGTTGAAACACGCTAGTCGCAGGAGCATAATGAAACTGATGGAAAAATTTCTAGACGAGCTACGACCCACATATGTAGCGCGTGAGGTAGAACAGTTGAGTCCAGATTTGTTCTACAGCGAGGGGTTACTAGAAAGGGTCGACGGGATAGGCTTTGACGATGGTACTCTGATGTCATATCAGGATTGTGAGGTGCCAGAAACGGTTCACGAGACCTTGAGCGAGTTGTCAAAAGTCGGTCTAGATTTGTTCGTAATTAGTAATGAGCAAGGGTCGCGAGCCGAAGATTTAAACCAAATTTTCGGAAAGGACCTAGGCATGACGGTCATAACGCCGTCGGACATAGCGGGTGAAGATAACTCCAGTAGTTATCTAAAGCCAAATCCCAAGATGA
Organism: bacterium; assembly: GCA_030429975.1. Lineage (GTDB taxonomy): Bacteria > Patescibacteriota > Saccharimonadia > Saccharimonadales > Saccharimonadaceae > UBA2112. Next base: position 10,755 of record JAUIGB010000015.1, read on the forward strand.
TTCAGTGCGCGTTATCCGAAATGGACGTTCCTCACGATGAGTTTTTGATGGTTGGCGGGCAACTGTTCAAGGATGTATTGTCGGCGAATAGGGCAGACGTATTAAGCATGTTGTTGCCCAGAAGGGGTGAAATGGATAACTGGAGGGCCAGGATGTTCCGAAAACCTGTAGAAGTGCTGGTTAGGAAAACACTGGAGTTGCCAATTTGTCCAAAGAGTTTCCCGGAACGTATAAGGCCGATAGGACCGGTCCATTGCCCGCACAGTACAAGATATACGCACAAATATCGTAAGCCAAAAAACGATAAGTAGCAGATTAACATTTTTGCCTATATATACATTTCGTGGTAAAATATAGCCACATTTCATTAAGGGGGCATATGGGACAAGAACAAGTACCAAAGAATCATGAAACATCAGTCGAGAATGACGAGGTCGTATCTGATTTGGGCGGACAAGCACTCAAGGATACCGAAGGGTCTGAGCGACGAGATAAGCTAGTCGAAGACGCCGATGACTTATTAGACGAAATAGATGACGTATTGGAAGAGAACGCAGAGGATTTCGTAAAGGCATACATACAAAAGGGTGGAGAATAGACGTCTCCGAGTTTGAATAAAGAACCACGCATACAGCAACAAGTGATGGGAACCGAAATGGAGTTCTCTACTTTGGTATGGATGCACGGTAGGAAAGAGCCGCAAATATTCGACCATCAAGTTCAGACGCCTGGACCAGCGGTATTAATCAACGAGTATTTGCGAGACATTATCAAGTACGTGCCGGACAGAACGCACGGCAACGCCGTCATGCTGAGAAATGGCGCGCGATTTTATATCGACCTTGGTAGTCATCCCGAATACTGTACACCAGAGACCATAGAACCTAGACAGACGGTATTGCATGAATTGATCGGCGAGTTGATAGTGGCAGAATGCTTACGCAAGTTTATAGCCGATAACCCCAGAGTAAAGGCCGCGTCCTTAATACGTGGATTAAGTGATATGGATGGGAATTTTTGGTCGCGCCATTTGAACTATTCTATGTTGCTGGAAAACTGTTCTGGCAATCAATTGGAGCAATTGGCAATGAGCATGAACGTTCACAACGCTACGTCTAGAGATATGCTAGGTAGCGGGTCGGTCAGGCCAAATGGCTATGACAATGATGGTAACACTAAATATCGATACAGTTTGGGGGAGCGTATACACTGTCTAAGCGAAGATATCGGTATGGGTACAACAAAAAATAGACCCATGTTTAGGTATACGAATGAGGCGTTGGCAGCGGCGAATAAATACAGGAGGATTCAATTTACTGGTGAAGATTCACCTGTTTCTGAATGGACGATGGAGATGAGTGTGGGAACATACGCTTTGATATGCGAAGGTTTCGCGCAAAATAAATTGCGTGTTATAGAGCCGATTCCATTAGTTAAAGCAAGCAGGGCGGCTTGTGACATAGCTTATGGTGCGTCTTTTGATATTGATGGTAGGCGGAAGTACGAGTTTCGTATTAATGGCGACGAAGATACTCATATGTATAGTACGAATGAGATACAGCAAATGTACATCGAAGATCTAGAGAGAGTGGAGGGTATCTCTTATAAAGATAGAATATTGGATATGTGGCGTGACTATGCTAATACCAGGGCTAATGGTGGCAGGTTTATGCATAACGATACGTTCGTAAAGCTAGAATATCTACAAAAAAGTCTGGCAAGAAATGGTTTCGAGCCAAGAGAACCTGGCGAGATGAATATACACGGCGCAGAGATAGATAAAAGCTTCGGCGTTGTGATCAGCGCAACAGAGGAAAAAGCGAACAAGTATTCTATTCGCGACCTTTTGAACAAATCACCTGTTGGCAAGTTGAGGAACTCAAAATTCAGAGCCTATCACATACCGGATACTGAAGTTGATGGCGGTATAAATAGCGCACCAGAAGAAACCAGAGCGTACGAAAGGGGAAGATTGATTGAAGAGGGTATCGCGAAAAAAATGGACTGGATTTCGTACAGCAAAGAGGTAGAAAGAATGGAGAATGGTAAAACGGTGCTTGCCACGGAAAAAATAGATTTGGGCGAGACACCGTTTTATGGGGCTAAGCAAAGTTGAAGTAGGTCTAATATTCGTATAGTATAAGGCGAGTGATAACTTACTATACAGACGGTAGCGCGAGTCCAAACCCTGGTCCTGGGGGGTTCGCTGTTATAAGGGATAACGAGCCTCATATTGTGGGTGGAGAACCCGCAACCGAAACGACGAATATTCGGATGGAAGGATTGGCGATAAAAGCCGCGTTGGATGATTCCGCCGGTCAACCTTGCCGGATATATACTGATAGCGAGTTTTGGATAAATGTCATTACGAAATGGGCTAGTGGCTGGGAGGCCAAGGGCTGGCGCAAAAAAGGTGGCGAGATAAAGAATCTAGATATAGTTCAAGATGTTTATCCGTTGTATGAAAATTCTGATGCCGAGCTGGTATGGGTACGTGGACACGAGGGTGACGAGGGCAATGAAATGGCCGATGAGTGGGCTAATAAGGCGCGTAGAATGCGTTTAAATTCAGCAAAAAGAGTCGAAGATGAATAAGTTCCGTGAACTTGCCGGACAATACATGAAAGAGGGCAGGGTCATGCAATTAGGTACACTGCATGACAATCAGCCGCGCGTGAATAGCTTGTACTACGTGGCATCCGACGATTTAAAGAGTGTATATTGGCTGAGCGAGAAAACTCGCAGGCACAGTATCGACATAGACAAAAATAATCTAGTTGGCGGCGCGATTGTGACAAAGCAGGACTTGCCTGTAGTTGGATTGCAGTTTGAGGGAGAGGCAAGCGAGGTCCTTGAACGTGACGAGCAAAAAAGAGTGATAGATGATTATACTCAAAAATACGGTGGCGCAACTGAAGGTTTGTATAATCGAATAGTTGCAGGAAAAAACAAACATCATTTGTATAAAGTAGCCATCTCTAGGCTGGAAATGTTTGACGATATAAATTTTCCAAACGAGAGTCCAATAAACGTACCCCTAGATTAGCTTTCATTTTTATCTGATAACGGTTATGCTAGTAATATATGCGCAGGTTGGTATTGTCAGCATTAGTTGCAGCGTTAGCGGTTATTTTTGCTGGGCAGTCTGCACATGCGCTTTCTTCTGATCCAAACCATTTTATTAGCGGTGACAATACTTTTTTTGCCTATGTGAAAGCGGGTGAGAAGATCAGCGCGGAGTTTTTACGCGCTCAATATACGCAACCTAATTTTCCAACTGGTGACATTACGGTCACACTAGACGGTCCGGGATTTGTTCAGAAAAAATGCACCATTAAAGCAAGCACAAGCGTCGGTAGTGGCTGTAGTTTTGCACCACAAAGTTCGGAGATCTCTGGCATATGGCAAATAGAATTTGAGGTAAGCAAGGGTGGTCGGGCTCATAAAGAGGCATCGCCAGATGTATTATGGACAAAAAATCTCCATACGTGGAAGATAACAGTAGTTGATGCTGACGGAGAGCAGAGCGGGCGTATATGGACGGACCGTTATGCGTTTCGTCAGCCCCCAAACAACTTCGCAGGTGATTTTACAACCTATTATGTCAGTGAAGACGGTTATATATACAGGGCAAAAAACTATAATTATGACGGTCAAATATCGATACTTTCCGCGGATTCTATAGGTATAAGAACCGGTGATGAGTGCGTCTCTGCATACCAGAGCGTAGAGGTGAATAATAATGAAGAGTTGTCGCCGGCCCTCGGCGTTTGTGGCAACACCTATAAATTATTCTTCGAAGAGCCGTCGGGAAGTTTGCCAACGGAATCTGTCGGCTGGGATGAGACCACAGACTGGGTAAAGCCTCGAATCAAGAAGCCAAGTATAAGCGAGCTACATTTCGTACCTGATGATTCTAGTGATCAGTTATCTGGAGACATTACTTTTTATCTGCGCAACTTTATTGGACAATACCAAATAAAGATAGACGTTGATAATGATGGTGGTTTTGATGGTCAAAATGACGTAACCCTTTACGAGCAAATGAAGGAGCTTTCAACCGGATTGCAAAGGGTTAATTTTCAAGGCGTGAATAGACAGGGGCAAATAATCTTTCCAAATCAAACGATAGGAATTGAGGTTGATATTTCTAAAGTCGCCGAGATACATTTCGTAGCCGTGGACGTAGAGGGCAGGGATGGCATAGAAGTAACGCGCCTTAATGGCGAGAATGCTCCTATATCGCGTCTATGCTGGAACGATACTAGTTTCGAGTTGACTGCAACGGCTATCGATGAACCGGACGGCAGAAGCTGTCCAGATAGCTCGGGTGGCGTGCATGGATGGGGTTATGGCAGTCGTTCATGGGGCAACTCTCGCTATATAGATGATTGGATTTTCGCGACGGCTAAAATAGACGGAGACAATATGATTATTTATCCAGAAGTCGAGGAGCAGTCGGATGGAAATGGTCAGCAGAACATGATGCCTATATTAATAGGCGGGTCTGTTATTCTGATATTGGCTATTGGCACTGTTCTGGTTCTGGTTGCCAAAAAGAAAAAAAATAGGGGCCAAGGCCCCCATGTACCACCCAATAACCAACCGCCAACACCACCGACGTATCCAGATACAAATCAAAACCCGCCAGTGCCACCAACTACTAACTAGGTGGGTGAGTACGTGAACTGTTCTGTCTTTGCGCAGGCATGAGCGCCAGTACCTGTAAGTATTTGCGATATTGATGATGGTAGGGCAGGTGAGCCTGGCGAAGTAAAGTATTCGGTCCAGCCGTCGGGACATTCACGATTAAAGAAATGGAAGAAGCGTCCAGTGACCGTGATTGGCGCGGAGTTGCTGTTTTGGGTTACGTACAACAATGGACCTACCAAAGAGTTGTTTGTAGGCTCGGTGGTGTTCACTGGTACAAAACCAATTCTATCCACCGCTGAAAGCATGTTATTGTAGGCGGATCCAGATGCGTTGATATACCGAGTCGCGGTAGATGAACCGTATTGACCACATTTATTGCTATAGGAGCTAAAATTACCTAGACACATAGTCGTAGGGGTCGCGGAATTTACGGGCATGGCTGGCCATATCGCAAAGTTGCTTCTGTATGTTTCAAATGTGTTAATCCATAGATCGGTTTCCGCCTCTCGTGCTTGGTCACGTGAAGCAGAGTCGACATGTATCCAAACGGTCGTGACTATCGTGGCTATGATGACAAGTATAACGACAACTGCCAATACTTCTACCAACGTGAATGCCTTTGAGAACTTGTTCATAGTACTAAGCATAAGCAATCTTTACTGCTGACGCAATAGCTCTCGGGTGGTTGCGAGTGAGAAATGAGTATCGAATGATGGTAGAATAATATGAATGAATCAGGGACTTGCATTAGAGATTATGCTAGCTGGCGAGAGCGTGCTTTTGACTGGTCCTGCTGGCGCGGGCAAGACACATTTATTAAATCAGTTCATAAGGATTGCGAAATCCGAGGGTAGGCATGTGTCGGTGACGGCAACGACTGGCCTGGCGGCGACTCATTTGGGCGGTACCACTATACATTCATGGGCGGGCATAGGAGTGTCGGATGAACTGCCTACAGGATTCGCGGATCATATCAGCAAGGGCAGGCGGGATATAATCGAAAAAACCGATGTCTTGGTGATAGACGAGATTAGTATGCTGCACGATTATCGTTTGGATATGGTCGACACTGCATGTAGATTGGTTCGCGAGAATCCCGATGAACCATTCGGCGGAATACAAGTAATAATGTCTGGCGACTTTTTTCAGTTGCCGCCAATCAATCGCAACGACTCGCGAGCTGGCGGTTTCGTGGTAAACAGTAATGCGTGGCAAGATTTGGATCCGGTGATATGTTATCTGCAGGAGCAACATCGTCAGGATGACGACGATAAATTGCTAGAGATATTGAATGCCATGAGGGCTGGTGATGTCCGCAGGCATCATGCTGAAGCACTGCTAGCGAGAGCAGACGCCAAACCACCGGAGGGCGAGATTACTCAGCTACATACCGTGAATATTGACGTTGATAAAATTAACCTGAAAAAACTGGATGAACTTTCTGGAGACGAATACAAATATACTCAGTCAACGACAGGGGGCAACAACTATGTTGAGAATTTGCAACGATCGGTGCTAGCGCCAGCTGAACTGAGGTTAAAGGATGGGGCTTTCGTGATGGCGGTAAAAAACTCGCCAGACAAAAAATACTTTAACGGTAGCCTGGGTGAGGTAGTGGGCTTTGATGTTTTGACCAATTATCCAATGGTAAAGTTTCGTAATGGAAAAACGATTACTATGATGCCGGACACATGGGAATTACGGGACGGTGACAAAAAACGGGCGAGCATCGTACAGATTCCTTTGCGATTGGCTTGGGCCATTACGGTTCACAAATCACAGGGAATGACTTTGGACGCTGCCCGGATGGATTTGAGCAAAGCATTTGTAGAGGGTATGGGATACGTGGCGCTAAGTCGCGTAAAAAATCTGGAAAGTCTATATCTAGCCGGGATAAACAATATGGCTCTGCGTGTCAGCGAGGACGCGAAATTGATTGATGAGTTTTTGCGCAGAAAGACAGCCGATGATGCCAAGCGCCTGGAGCATCTGCGCGAGAATGCAAAAAAACGCAAGGAAAAACCTGTCGAAAAGAAGGCTGGTGGCGCATGGGCGGATAAGTTAGCAAAAATGCGCGAGGAACATCCCAACGCCTATATGCCGTGGAATAAATCTGATGATGCCGAGCTAAAGCAAGATTTTCAAAACGGGGAGTCGGTAAAGACGATGAGCGGAAAGTTTGGTCGACATGAGGGTAGTATACGTTCGCGACTAAAACTACATTTTGGTGAAGACGTTGAAGTATAAAAGTATTATATAATTTATTATATAAAAAGTTATATAATACCAAAAAATAACATTGTTGTATAACAACGGGGCAGAGGGGACACTTTAGTTGAGTCTGATAATCATAGTTTTGCCGTCGGTGGTGTAGTGGGTGTGAAATTATATTTTGGCTAAGTGGGGATGTAAGTTAGAATTAATACATTATGAATAATGAACGAATAGCCGATGACATGAGTCAAAATAATCCAGAGATCAAAGGGAGGGGGCAAATGCTTGAATCTATGAAAGATGCGGCCCTGGCTGCAGGTGAGTTTATGAAAAGTTCAGATGAACGCGATCATACCGATAAGTCAAATAGGAAAGATTTCGTTACCGTCTCTGATATAAAGGCGCAAAATATATTAAAAGAGGAGCTGACAAAGAACTTTCCCGATGTTGTCATATTGTCCGAAGAAGACAGCGAGAAGGATCGACAACGGTTGTTCGATGCGAATTTCACGGGATTTGTCCTGGACCCAATTGATGGAACGTATAATTTCAAGCGTGATATGAAGGAGTCTGCAATCTCAATCGGCTATATAGAAAACGGCGAATCAGTTGCAGGCGTCATATACGATCCATACCGGGGTGAGATATACGAAGCGAGCGAGGGTAACGGGGCATTTAGAAACGGAGAGCCTATACATGTCAGCGATCACTCGGATATCGAAGGTTCTAATGTCGCTACTAGCAATAGCTATGACGATGAAGGGATGAAACGTAACCTGGAGCGTCATCTAGCAATTTATGAGAATACTGGACATATGCCATGGACTAGTTGTCCTGGAAGTGGTGTGCTAATTCATGCATGGGTTGCATGTGGAAGGGTGGATGCATATCATCACAATGGACTAAAGCCGTGGGATAACGCAGCGGCTTTTGTGATCGTGAAAGAGGCTGGTGGTCTGATTGAGACTCTGGATGGTAACGAGGCGAAATTTACGGATTCCTCTGTGTTAATAGGTAACAAACCCATAGTTGACGGGTTGCGCGGTGTATTTTCCAAGTTACCCGATGCTCTCTTGAGATAAGTTACTTTAGTTTTACTACCTTTATACTACCATCGGTAGTAAAGACGGTACGAAATGATTGTCCGCGGAATTTGAATTTTCCATGTGGCTCGGTGGTATTGACGCGACTAACGCTTCCGGTATCTTTTAGCGTTTTTATGATGTAGTCGCGCTCCTTGTCTGCTTCGTGGTGAACGCCGTGCGTAATGCTACCAGTCCTCCACCTAATGTCGATGGGTTTAAAATCATACGTTGACGCCCCGATCCATATTTCGTTTTTTCGATGGAGCCAGTCCAGTAGTCTACTGCTCCAAAAATCAAAATGGCCTCTGTCTGCATGATCTTTTCGTGGTGCTTTCAGTTTCCAAAATCGTACATGATGACGAGTCCTAGCGCTTTGTCGTTGATTGGTGGGAATTTGAAACGCAATATCGTGGGCTCTGTTAAACAGGTATAAGGTACTTACGGGTGCATTTGGATAGGGTTGGTTGAATATAATAGACCACGCCTCGCGTAGGCTATTTTTAAATGTCGTTTTGTCGGCCATATACCAACCGGCTTTGCGCATTGCTTTTATTAGGTGTTTTTTGTCTTTGGATAGAATTGCAATATTTACGGGATCGGATGGCCAGCCGTCTCCAGTCGTGACATACAGGGGGATATGATCTGGTTTGGAAAATACATGGAACAAACGCATCAGATTTGGTATGACTAGATAGGCCATGAGCCCGTACGTGAATATCAACGCACCAAGAATCGCTGCTTGGTTGTCGCTATTGGGCCACACGGTGCGAACAATAAAAATCAAGGCACCGACACCAAGCAAGAATATGAGGATTCTCCAGAATATACGAAGTAATAATAAAATCACTTAAATCATTATACCAATACATGCGATGTTATACTGATTGTATGAAAGAACCATTTGCACGAACCGAGCGAAAGATAACCGTAATAGGTGGCGGAACGGGTAGTTTTACTCTGTTGAGCGCGCTAAAAAACCACACTAGTCAAATAGCAGCCCTAGTCAATATGGCAGATGACGGCGGTAGCACTGGCGTGTTACGCGACGAGTTGGGTGCGCTACCACCGGGCGACGTTCGGCAGTGTTTGGTAGCATTGAGCGAATCGCCAAAAGTCCGCGAACTATTCAACTATCGTTTCGAAGAGGGAAGTCTAAAGGGGCATGCATTTGGAAATTTATTTTTGACGGCACTAGAAAAAATGACAGGCGATTTCGCCAATGGGGTAGAGCTGGCAAGCGAAGTATTGGGCGTGCGAGGCCTTGTGGCACCAATCACTCTATCCAATGTGCGACTGGTAATGAAGCGCGGTGATGGTAGCGAGGTATACGGAGAATTCGAAATTGCTAACCAGGAGTTTCATGGAGAGAGGCCAGAGTTTTGGCTAGATCCTGAGGCTGAACCAAACCCGATGGCGTTGAAGGCAATCAAGGATGCCGACATGGTTGTTATAGCACCAGGGAACTTATATGGAAGCTTGGCTCCAGCTCTGATAGTGCCTGGTATCGGTGACGCCTTGCGAGCAACAAAAGCCAAAAAGGTATATGTATGCAATCTGATGACAAAGCCTGGTCAGACTGATGGTTTTGATGTTAACGACTATGCGTCAGAGATTGAACGCCTAGCTGGTGGCGAGTTTTTGGACGCGGTGCTATACAACACGAAGCGACCAGCTGATAGCTTGCTGGAAAAATACGCACAAGCAGGTGAAAAGATTGTTGACTATGATCAGGCAAAGCTTGATTCGGCACATTTTGCTGCCGTCGGGACGAACATGGTCAGTGGAATGGCGTGGAAAAACAGCAACAGTTCTGATCCTATTGCGGCGCACAGGACACTAATTAGACACGACTCTTTGGCAACAGCGAACGCATTAATGAGACTTATCGACGTACTAGATGGACGAAAACACTGAATTCTATATCATCGACTTTGACCGAACGCTTGCCGATTCTGACAAGTTGATAGAAGTATTTATCGAAATTGCCGATAAATATTTTCATATTTCTAGTGATCAAATACGTAAAGTTGACGCAGAGGTAAAACAACGAGGCGATACATTCCTACTGGCTACGTATGTACGTGATCATTTGAGTTCAGAGAATAGGCTGGATGATTGGCAGGGGATGGAAAAGATGTTCATTCATGAATCGCGAGCACTGAACTATCAGTTGGATGGCGCGAATGAGTTACTAGAATGGATGGATGAGAATAACAAACGATATGGAATCCTGACATACGGTGATTCGCTATGGCAAAGGTTGAAGCTAACGGCCGCGGGATTTAACCATGTACATCACATAATTATGGACCACAAAGAAAAGGGCAGGTTTATCAGCGGTTGGCGACAGCAAGATGGAACATTTAATATCCCTAAAGAGCTAGGCGGTGGAGTGGCAGAGCGAGTAATAATGATAGATGATAAGGCGGTTAGTTTTTTGGACTATCCGGATCGACCATCGCACGGATACTGGGTTCTAGACTCTGGTCACGAGTTGTTATCGCAAAAAGGTACGGTACCGGATAATGTGACTAGATACAGTAATTTGAATGAAGTAGTGCAGAAACTGAACGAAGATGTCGACAAACCGTAAGCATTATGATAGAAATAAGTCATGGCAAAGACTAAAAAAACCAAAAAAGTATCCAAGAGTAAAATCTCGTCGTTCGCGCAGCATCGTATAGATTTCGTGATGGCGCTGTTAATTGTATCGCTCCTATTCAACCTATTTGTGCTAGTGGGTTGGGTGACGCTACAAGTAACCGACATGTATGACCAGCAAGTCGCTGATTTTCTATTCAAGAACTAAATAATTAGTAAAAGTTGTGTAGGGCTGTTTGACACAGCCCTATATATATTGCTGAAGATATAGTTTTCCACAAATGTGTGGATAAAACACTACATTTTCGGAAAAAAGCAAAATTGGGGGTTGAAGTGGGTAGCTGTGGGTAGTAAACTGAAGTCAGTGGCAAAAAACACAAAAACCACCACTTAAAAAATCAAATAATACCACCCGAAGGGAAGCAAGGTGTCCAGCGTAGATTATTTCGAACGCAAACTCGACGATAAACGTCGACTGACTATTCCAGCAGAATTGCGTGAC
>JAUIGB010000016.1 GCA_030429975.1 bacterium
CTGAACGAAGCGATACCGTTTATAACTAAGCTTGCCAGTAGTGGCAATCAAGTATTGTTTGTTGGCACCAAAAAACAGGTCAAAGAAGCGGTAAAGGCCGTTGCTGAAAAGGCCGGCCAGCCATACGTGACAGAGCGTTGGATTGGCGGAATGCTTACTAACTCGAACACGGTAAATCAGCAGATTAAAAAGCTAAAAGACATCGAGCGACGTCTAGAAAATGGTGATCTAGAAAAAAGATACAACAAGCTAGAGGTTCAAAGGTTCCGCGAAGAGGCTGAAGAGCTAAGTATGAAATATGGTGGTATTAAAGATTTGAATGGTCGACCTGGTGCGGTTGTCGTGGTGGATATACTGGCCGATGACAATGCCGTAAAAGAAGCGAATGTGTTGGGTATTCCAGTCGTTGGCGTATGTGATACGAACGTAGACCCATCGCCAGTGCAATATGTTGTGCCTGGTAATGACGATGCTATCAAGGGAACACAACTGTTACTAGACTACTTCGGCGCCGCTGTAGCCGAGGGTGTGAGCAAGAAAGGGGAGGAGGCATAAATGGGAGTTAGCGTAGAAGACATTAAAAAGCTAAAGGAACTAACCGGAATCGGTCTGACCGACGCTAAAAAAGCGTTAGTAGAAGTTGAAGGTGATTTCGACAAAGCTCTGGAGGCACTGCGTAAAAAGGGTCTAACCAAGGCTGAAAAGAAGGGTGATCGCGAGACTCGTGCCGGTATCATCGAAAGTTATGTCCATAGCGGACGAATCGGCGTAGTGGTCGAAGTGAACTGCGAAACAGATTTCGTCGCACGCTTACCGGAGTTCAAGGAGTTCGCGCATCAGATGGCGATGCAGATAGCTGCCATGGCTCCCCAATACGCGACCATGGAAGACATACCTACTGACGTGATGGAATCCAAAAAGAAAGAGTTACTAGAGAGTGACTCGCTAAAGCAAAAACCTGCTGAAATGGCGGAAAAGATCGTCGAAGGACAGTTAAAGAAACACTTCGCCGAGCAAGTCTTGTCCGAGCAGGCGTTCGTTCTAGACGACGGCAAAACGGTCGACGAGAGAATCAAAGAACAGATTGCTCAAAATGGCGAAAATATTCGCATTAGCCAGTTCAAGCGAATTGAACTAGGTGTTACTGAATAAATATTTGGTACATAAGCAAAACCACCCCTGTTGATATATGGGGTGGTTTTGCTTTTGTTAAAAAAACTATTGACGGCGAAAACTCCGAAGAATATAGTCAGTCTCACCAATATTTAGAGGATAAAGAAATAGACCCCCACATCCTACCAGACGCTACCACTGCAGACGCGGTGGAATACATACAACTACCAGCTAGGTACGATGCTGAGTTTAGGGCTGGGATAGGTATGGTAGTGCCTTTTGATTTCGCTCTGGACGAAGAGTGCTGGCGATGGATGCCAGAGGGTTACAATCTGCATATAGCACGCACCGCCTATAACGAGCATACGACCGTGGACGAGGCGCACGCACAGAACGTGAGTGACGCAAGCGTGGTAGTGCCTGCGGTCAGAGAATTATTAATGGCTAGGCCAGCTTCTATAGCGTATTCATGCACCATGGGTAGTTTTATTAATGGCAATGCTGGCGAGCACTTGCTGTGCGCGGCTATGTCTGCTGCTGGGGCTCAGAAACCGGTTACTACTTCAGGGGCACTACTAGAAGCTTTACACGCGATGGGTATTAAAAAGCTTGCCATCGCCACGCCCTATAACGAATCTATAACCAGACGCCTAACGACTTTTCTGGAAGCGGCGGGACACAAGGTTACCAAGGCCGGCTATCTGGGTAGTGATGGTGACATCATGTTGATTGGTCCAGATACCGTTCGTGAAATGGCACATTCTATTAATACCGACGACGCCGAAGCTCTTTTCTTTAGCTGTACTGATTTACGCATGTTTGACGTTATAGCTGAATTAGAGAAAGAGTTAGGAAAGCCTATCCTGTCGGCTAATCAGGTTACGATGTGGGCTACGTTAAAGGTCGCCGGTTTGCCGTTGCCCGATGTGAACCAAAGACTTTTTCAGATTTAGTTATGCGCTTTTTTCTGGTATCATATTAATTAAGATTTATGTTTGATACGGATACTTATGAATTAAAGATGGAAGGCGCTCTGGAGCATTTGCAGGGCGAATTACGTAAGGTGCAAACTGGACGTGCTCAGGCCAGCATGTTGGATGATATTAAGGTAGAGGCGTATGGCACGGTTATGCCTCTGAATCAGGTAGCTAACGTGACGACGCCAGAGGCGCAACTGTTACAGGTTACGCCATTTGATCAAGCAAACTTGGCTAATATCTCGGCCGCGATTCGTGATGACCAGTCGCTGGGTCTAAACCCATCTGATGACGGCCGCGTCGTAAGGGTCCCTGTGCCAGCGCTTACAGAAGAGAGACGACGTCAGTTGGTAAAACAATTGGGCGAAAAGGTAGAACAGGCAAGGATAGGGTTGCGTAATGCTAGACAAGAAGCTTTGCAGGACGCAAAACGCAAGAAAGAGGCGAAGGAACTTTCCGAAGACGATCAAAAAGCAGTCGAAAAGGCTATCGATAAATTAGTCGCTGATTATCAGGTAAAAATAGACGAGATATTCAAGGAAAAAGAACAGGATATATTGAAAGTCTAATATGGAAATCGTTTTCGGGGTAATCGTAGGACTATTAGCACTGACTTTTTTGGTCGTAGTTCATGAGCTAGGGCACGCTATCGTTGCGCGTCGTAATGGCGTTGTAGTCGAAGAGTTTGGTATAGGATTCCCGCCCCGAGCGTGGGCTAAAAAATTGAAAAATAAAATTCTTTTTAGCATAAATTGGCTACCGCTGGGTGGCTTCGTTAAGCTACAGGGCGAATATGACGAGGCCGATAAAAAGGGCGACTACGGCGCCGCTAGTTATTTTGTAAAGACAAAAATCCTGCTCGCCGGCGTCGCGATTAACTGGTTGACTGCAGCTGTCCTACTAAGCGTCTTGGCGATAACTGGATTGCCACAGATACTTCCAAATCAGTTCAATATGGAGGGCGATACCAAGGTCTTGTATCAGCCTGTGCAGCTAGGTGCATTGTCAAATGATTTTCCGGCCGAAAAGGCAGGGCTGAAGCCACATGACAATATTGTGCGTTTTGCCGGACATGAGGTCAAGACGACTAGCTCGTTTATAGAGCTAACTCAGCAGTACAAAGGTGAAACCGTCGAAGTGATATATAGTCGCGACGGAGTAGAAGACAAAGCTATAGTTACTTTGCGAGATAGTGGGAAGACCGTATTTGGCGCTAGTATATTACAGCCAACCATGACTAGATCAACTTGGTCCGCTCCAATTGTTGGCATTGCAACGGCTGGACAGATGACCTGGGAAACGCTGAAGGGCGTTGCTGGTATAGTCGGCAACCTCACCAATGGCATAGCGTTGCAGTTAGTTGGTAACGAAGAGCAGAGAGAGGCTGGTGGCAAAGAGGTAGCTGCCGCCGGCGACAGCGTTGCCGGTCCGGTAGGCATATTGGGAGTTATTTTCCCTGCGGCTCAACAGGCGGGATTGACCTCCTTGGTCATGTTGATTGCTGTTATATCAATCGCTTTGGCCGTTATGAATGCACTGCCAATCCCGGCCCTCGATGGTGGCCGTTGGTTCACTATGACTGCTTTTTATGCATTGCGTAAAAAGCTGACGCGAGAGCGCGAAGAAAAGATACAGGCGATTGGATTCTTGATACTAATGGCCCTAATAGTGTTAGTAACGGTGGCGGACGTTGGAAAAATCATTAACTAGGTTAAAAAAGCTTACAAATCGACAAAAGGGGCGGGGTAGTGATAAGGATGTCAAAAAGCCCGAATGGCACTGGAAGTACCTGGCTATATTTCCTGCGTGGGTACTATTCTCTTTCATAGCCAGCATCGCTGTTGTTTCAGGTGTCTTGTGGGTCATGGAATGGCTACATATATCGCTAGAAAATTCATTTTCTCCTGCTGCATACCAAACGATTATTTCGGCAAAAGTTTACTTACTGGCGCTTGCAATAGCCGCGGGAGTGCCGTATTGGTTGAATCGCAACAACAAGACGACCTTGTCGGATCTGGGCCTCTCACGGCTAATGTCATGGTCGGATATCGGATTGGCTCCGGTAGCTTTTTTGGCGTATATCCTAGTGGCGGCGGTCACTTTGGGTATAGTCACGTCGCTTTTGCCAGAATTTCCGGCCGATGAAGTACAGGAAATAGGATTTAGCCTGTATGGCCCTAGATTAGATGTCATGTTGGCGTTTTTGACCCTAGTAGTCGTGGCTCCAGTCGCAGAAGAGGTTCTCTTTCGCGGTTATCTATATGGTAAACTAAAAGCATATGTGCCAGCTGTGATAGCGGCTGTATTTACAAGTTTGGCTTTTGCTGCAGTTCATTTGCAGTGGAACGTGGCTATAGACGTATTTATACTTAGCATGTTCCTGTGTGGATTACGAAGTCTCACGGGAAGCCTATGGGCCAGTATACTTGTGCACATGTTAAAAAATGGGGTGGCATATTACATACTAATGAACCCAGTGCTTGGAGCTTAGGATCAGATGAGATTATCGCGATTATTTACACGTACCACGAAAAATGTGCCGGCTGATGAAACGGCGCGCAATGCCCAGCTATTGATTCAGGCTGGTTACATCCATAAGGAAATGGCTGGTGTGTACGCGTATATGCCCTTGGGTCTAAAGGTTTTAGAAAACATAAAGGGCATTGTTCGCGAGGAAATGAACAATATTGGTGGTCAGGAAGTACTAATGACCACCTTGCAGCCTAGGGATATTTGGGAAAAAACCGATCGTTGGGATGAAAAAAAGGTCGATAACTGGTTCAAGACAAAGCTTGCGAATGGCACAGAGTTGGGCGTTGGCCTGACGCACGAGGAACCAATAGTAGATGCTAGCGGTAACTACGTGAACTCGTACAAGGATTTACCGTACTACGTGTATCAGATAGGAAACAAGTTTCGAAACGAATTGCGAGCAAAGAGTGGTTTGCTACGTGGACGCGAGTTCTTGATGAAGGATATGTACAGCCTAGCTCGATCGCAGGAAGAACATGAACAGATGTACGAAAAAGCCATAGAGGCGTACCACAGGGTTTACGATCGTTTAGGAGTAGGTGATCGAACATACCGAACCTACGCCGATGGAGGCATATTCACGACTAGATTTAGCGATGAGTTCCAGACACTGAGTGATGTAGGCGAGGACAAGATATTCGTTGACGAAGCAAAACAAGTGGCCATAAACGAAGAGATTATGACCGATGAAAACTTGGCAAAATTAGGATTGAACAGGGATGATCTGGTAGAAAAAAGAGGCGTAGAAGTAGGCAATACGTTCCATCTGGAGTCTAAATATACCGATGCCCTAGACGTGTATTACACGAATGAACAAGGAGAGCGTCGCTCTATCATAATGGGTTGCTATGGGATAGGTGTTAGTAGGCTTATGGGTGTAGTAGCCGAACTGTTTAGTGACGACAAGGGTCTGGTCTGGCCGGAAGAAATAGCACCTGCGAAAGTGTACTTGGTTCGTATTGGCGGTGACGAAGCTGTTCGTCATGCAGACGAGCTGTATGAAGAGCTGAAAAGCAAAGGTGTTGAGGTGTTGTATGATGATCGTGACGCTAGGCCGGGTGAAAAGTTTGCTGATAGCGAGCTGATGGGTATACCCTATCGAGTTACCGTGAGCGACAGGCTCATAGAGTCCGAGAAATACGAATTTACTACCCGAAAAACAGGGGAAACAAGCGAATTGACACGCTCCGACCTGTTTGCTAAACTGTGACATTAGTTACACAGGGAGGGGCAGTGCTGAGATACAGCACTTTTTGAAATCAACGACAAAGGATAAATATATGAAGAAAATGTTTCAAATTACCAGTGATGGTAAAAAAGAGCTGGAAAAAGAATTGGTAGAGCTGAAAAGTCGTCGTGGCGCCATAGCCGACAAGATTGCGGATGCTCGTGGATACGGTGATTTGAGTGAAAACGCCGAATACGACTCCGCTCGCGAGGAACAGGGGTTAGTAGAAAGCCGAATAGCTGAGATCGAGGATATTCTGTTGAATGCCACGATTATTAGCGCGACCAAGAGTACAAAGGTAAAATTGGGAAGCGAAGTAGAGCTAAAGACCGGTAAAAAGACCGTTGTATACCACGTAGTTGGCCCCGTAGAGGCTGATCCTATGGCCGGAAAAATCAGCGATCAATCACCAATTGGTTCGGCATTGATGGGCAAAAAAGTTGGCGACACAGCCGAAATCACTACGCCAAAAGGCAAAATCAAGTACGAGATTGTAAGAGTAGGCTAGTGTTTGCTGGCGCCATCTATGGCTTTGTCGGCTAGTTTCTTTTTAATCGGAGGGGTATAGAATTCCACGCGAGGCTCATCGCGCATACCATACTTACCCTCAAATGACGTTGGCACGGGGGTGACAAGGCGTTCCAAGCGCTCGTCGTTAATACTTAGTTCATTGTAATCTACGTCTGGATCCAAATCTCCGTAGTCCAGAAACCTGTTTGCGTGACTGTTTCCGTACGATAGAGCGTCGGTATCGTTATTCGTGTCAGCCAGTTCTATTTGTTCATATGCATGCAAGAAGCTATCGCTTCGGTCTGATTTTATTAGGTTTAGGGCCCGTTGGGCGCGACGCTTTACTACCTGCAGGTTATCGGGTAGCTCATCGATGGCTGTCTCGTACGCGTCGCGTAGGGTGTCGTTTTCTAATATTTCAGACGCGAGGGCTAATCTAAAAACATCCTCACGGATAGGAGGATGGTTAAAACTTTGATTATCTAGGATTTCAGTGTGAATTCCTAGTCTTGCACACGCTTCTTTAGACAAAACGTGACCGGCTAGGTCTTCAGCTGCCCGCTGCAGCTGCTCTTTAAAGTAGTCTACATGGGCGTCCGTGTCATCTTCGCGGGGGTGTAGTATGCGATGTGAGCATATGTCTATCATGCGTGTTACATCGCGTAGATCCATTACTTCTATTTTTGCTATCTCTTCGGCCGCCTCGGCAGTATAGACATCATTCATTGTCGCGGCGGATGTCGATTCTTCTGGGGTTTGAATGGGTGAGTGTTCTGTTTTCATTTTTTGATTAAATCAACTCTTCTATATAATAGCATAAACGTTATACAAAAGCAATACGCTTATGTTAAAAAATGTGTAAAAACACCTCTGATAGTGTACAATATTTCTGTATGGCAACACTTCAGGACTACCGCGATGAACGACTGCGCAAATTGGCCCAGCTAAAAGAGCTTGGCGTGAATCCGTATCCGGCAAAGGCTAACCGAACGCACTTCACGAACGATGTAGTAGAAAAATTCGATGAACTGGAAGGTCAAACGGTTACTATTACCGGACGTGTGACTGGATTGCGTAAGTTTGGCAAGCTGGCATTTATAGTCGTGCGTGACAAAACAGGTCAGGTACAGCTATTCCTGCACGCGCCAGACGTAGTCGGGCTAGACGCGCCGAATAGTGTCGTAGGCATGGAGCAGTTACCGCTACTTGATACTGGTGATTTTATTGAGGCAACGGGCGAAGTAATCAAGACAAAAACTGGTGAAATATCGGTTGGAGTCAGAACACTTCGTTTACTCACGAAGAGTTTGCGTCCAATGCCAACGGAGTTAACCGACAAAGAACAGCGCCTACGTAGACGCTATGTCGATATGAATGTAAATACAGACGTTAAGCAGCGATTTATTCGACGTAGCAAATTCTGGCAAGCAACTCGCAGATTCTTAGAGGATGAGCATTTCGTGGAGGTAAACAACACCGTACTGGAATCTACGGCAGGTGGTGCTGACGCGAATCCCTTTGTCACTCATATGGATGCTTTGGACCAAGATTTCTACTTGCGCATCAGTCACGAATTACCGTTGAAAAGACTACTGGTCGCTGGTTTTGAGAAAGTATTTGATCTGGGACCGCGCTTCCGTAACGAAAATTACACCGAAGAACACCTGCCCGAGCATAATGCCATGGAGTGGTACTGGGCATATGCTGACTGGGAAATGGGAATGGAACTAACCGAGCGCATGATTCGATATGTATGTGACCAAACTTGGGGTACGCGTCAGTTCACGTTAGCCAATGGCCAGAATGTTGATTTTGGTCCGGATGGCGAACATTTTTCGCGCATTAGCTTCGTTGACGTACTAAAAGAGCAGTATGGAATCGATGTTTTTGACTCTCCGATGGACGAGATTCAAGCAAAACTCAAGGAAAACAACCTAGAAGTCGAAGAAGTCGATAATCGCATTCGCAGCCTAGATAAGTTATGGAAAAAACACCGCAAGACATTGGCTGGTCCGGTATTTTTGGTAGACATACCCGTGTTTATGCAGCCATTGGCCAAGGTCAACGCCAAGGATCCACGCCTAACTGAACAGTTTAACCTGGTATTTGGTGGTAGCGAGATGTGCAAAGCGTTTAGCGAACTAAACGACCCTGTTGATCAGCTTGATCGGTTCAAGGAGCAACAGGCTATGCGCGATCAAGGTGATGACGAGGCGCAGATGTTGGATATCGATTACGTTGAGGCACTAGAATATGGTATGCCGCCGGCATGTGGCTTGGGTTACAGCGAGCGAGTCTTTTGGAGTCTTGAAGGCATAACCGCGCGTGAAGGCGTGCCGTTTCCTCAGCTTCGACGAGAGGTCGACGAGACGACCAAGTCGATCTATTCGGACATTAAATTAGGAGAATAAGGTGGCAGACATACATAAATATGCATATTTCGACGGGAAAGTTGGGTTTTTTCAGGACGCCAAACTTTCGATAGCTAGTTCGGCGGTATTGTACGGACTGAGCGTTTACACGGTATTTTATGTCGTACCAGACGGTGATAAATACAGAGTCTTTCGACCGGAAAAACACTATAAAAGGCTACGGTCATCGGCGAAAATCATTGGGCTGGATTGGCCGGCTGACTTAGACTTTGCTAAGTTTACATCCATCGTAAAAGAGCTGATAGACACCAATAAACCCACGGAACCAGTTTTTGTACGAGCAACGCTACACGCAGACGAGATGGTTCCTGGCACGAGAACAAAAGGCGTTCACACTCAACTTTCCGCGTTTGTATACACGGCCGTGTCCATACACAAGTCTAGTGACGTACGACTAAAAACCAGTCAGTGGCGTAGAATTCCCGACAATAGTATTCCATCTCGCGCCAAGGTAAACGGGGCATATGTAAACTCCGTCTTGGCGCATCAAGACGCGCTGGACGCTGGATATGATGACTGTATATTTTTGGATCAGGCGGGTCACGTATGCGAGCTGGCGGCGGCTAACATATTTTTAGTACGTGACGGCGTACTAATCACCCCTGACACTAGTACCGACCTACTAGAGGGGATAAATAGGCAGGCGGTATTAGATCAGGCGGCAAAACTAGGCATTCCGACACTGGAGCGTACGGTTGATTTGACCGAGCTGTATGTTGCCGATGAGGTTTTTGTGTGCGGTACGTCAGCGTTTCTGGCAAGCGTATCAGAGATAGACGGACGAAAAATAGACGGACCTAACCCTGTCACGAAAAGCATAGCATCCCATCATGACGAGCTGATTCGTAGCGGTGAAGTACTGTAGTATTGAAATCAACATTTACTTTACAAAGTGTAAAGCTTGTGCTATAATGAAGGTATGAACAGTGAAAGAAATGTTCCTGGCCGGCGATTGCCTGAAAACATGAACCCTATGGCTCGTGAACTGAAACAACGTATACAAAGCCATAACAGCAATGTACCTCGCTGGGAGTCCGACTTTCCTGCCGGCATGATGCCCGCATTAAATCCAAATGGCGAACTAGCTTCACCTAGAATCGCGCGTCTGCCGCGTATTGCACGCAGGGGACACAGTGCGGTTGCGGATGTAGTCGTGGATCCGTCAATGCATGATCGAACACAACCAATCATTCAAGTCGATGGCAAACGGCATTTTACGGCTGATTCAGCATATGACGCCGCAGAGACAAGGGAGATTAACCCAGGGGCACTCAATGCGGTTAAGCTCTTAGAAGGAATAGTAAAAGAGTACATAGATCCGGATCCGAACTCTATGCCCTTGAATCACGAGGAAATGATGAGTCATATAGAAAGAAGCCTGGACGAGGCTCTGGGATCAATTCCTTTGAATATGCAAGACGCGGAGATGGCGGATAAAATGACCATAGTATATTCGCATCTGACTAATCTAAAAAGAGAATTGCGAGGCATCGACAATTCGATTATTCTGCGCACCGTTGGCCAGGCGATAGACGATATAAAGAGCGTATACTAGCATAAATAAATAAGCGAGATGAACAAAGATCAGTCCCGGCAACACTGCCGGGACTAATCTTTATATGAGCATTGGTAAGGAGAAGGGTAGGTGCTGATAAAGATATATAACTTTATGCCTTATGCGAATGCAACTGCTTGGTTGATGCTGTACGCCTTGTCGGCAAGCTCATCTATAGCTATGTCGATGTTGTCGCTGACTATTTGTTCATAATCTAGTACGTGGCTAGCAATCCAATCGCCGATTTCGTCGTCGGTACCGTTCTCTTGGATGGCCATTAGTTCGTCTAGTTCCGTGTCTGTTAGTGCCTCGGTCAGTTCGGCGCCTATCATTTCTTCAATCTTTTCGTTCAGGTGGGTTAGTAGTGACTCGGCATCCTCGTCGCTAACTTCAATACCAAAGTCAATTAGCATTTGTTTAGTTACATATTCATCTGTCATATCATTATCCCTAACTACTTTCTCGATTCTTTCATATAGAAAGGTGATCGTACGCCTACGCGACCCATATTACGTTCTTTGCGGTGTTTGCCTGACTTTTGTGATTCCACATAGTCCATGACTTCTTTTTCGCGTCGTTCTTGTTCGCGTCTCGTGCGGTCCTGTTTTCGTTGCTCTTTGCGTACTCGGTAGGCACGTGCGCGTATTTCGCGACGCTTTTTGGCCTCGTCGCTACGCTTTTTTAGTGCTTCGCGTTTTTCCTTTAGGCTTTCGCGGGTGTCGGAAATCTTGTTACCGGTTGCTGTTTTGGCGCGGTCGACAGCCAAAACTGTTCGATCTACGCCGTTACCAACGGCTTCGGCGCCGCGCTTTACTCCATTGACGCTAGCTTTTAGGCCAGACTTCCGGTAGGCTAAGCGACCAAGTTTTCGCATGATACCTTTTACGCCGCCTATACGTTCCCATTTATCAATTCGTTCGCCGAGGGCGTTACTGATGCGGTTGCCAGCCCGACCAACCATAGTGTCATATTCGGCTGGAGCGGACTCTACCGTTATTTCTGGTTCTGCTTTCTCTATTTCATCAAAAGCGTTTTGCCATTCTTGAAGTTCAAGGGCGGTTACGCCGTCACGCTTCACATGGCCTTCGCGTCCGTCATGGAGGCGTCCATTTTCCTTGCCCAGTAGGTAGGTGCCATCTTCGTTTATGTTCTCGATTTTCCATCCTGATTCTAGGTCGCCTAATTTCGTATGATCACGTTCGCCATTAGCTGTGTAGGCGTGGCGACGGATAATTACTTCCTGGCCAAGTTCGTAGGGTGACTCCTTGCCTTCACGTTTTTCCGCGTCTATTAGGGCGGCGCGTAGTTCGTCGGCCGTATATTCGCTGAGTGGTTTAGTGGTCTTTTCTGGTTTGGCTGAGGTTTCTTCCGCTATGGCGTCAGGATTTAATACGCCACTTTCGTCGAATAGGGCACCTTCTTCGCCGTTGTATTTGGGTGTGTCTATGTTTGTTTCATTGTCACCCAGGGGATGGTCCGTGGCGTCGTTATCAAAGTTACTCTCGATGTCGCCAAACTTAGCGGCGACCTCTTCGTCGGTCATTTTATTTTCTGGTTGTGGTGGTGCTAGTTTTTCTGACATTTTTGTTTTGTTACGTTATGTTTTTATACTAGCATAAGCTTGATGAAAAGTCAAGAAGGTACTATCATGATGTACGAGAACGACGAAAATACATGTGCTATACTATGTATAGTAATGGAGGAAAAGATGAAAATAGCAGTATTTGTAGGTAGTCTAAGAGAAGACTCGCTGAATAAAAAACTCGCACGAAGCCTAGAGGAGCTATCGCCCGATAATGTCGAATTTGAGTATGTAAACATCAACGTGCCACTGTTGAACCAGGATATAAAAGAGTTGCCGGAAGAGGTACGTGAAATGAGGTCCGTTGTGGAGGACGCTGACGCGGTATTGTTTGTGACGCCAGAGTATAATCGCGGCGTGCCCGGGGTGTTAAAGAACGCCATAGACTGGTGTAGCCATCCCGGAAACACTTTTCGTGAGAAGCCGGCTGGAATCGTCGGGGCTACTATTAGCCCGTATGGAACTGCGGTGGCGCAGTCAACATTGCGACACACGGTTGGCTATCTAGGAATGCACCTGATGGGGCAGCCGGAACTGTACTTCAACTTGGCAGATTCTAAATTTGAAGAAAATAGCAAAGTAAAGCCGGAGTATAAGGAAAAGTTACAAAACTACATTGATAAGTTCGTATCCCATGTCGGCAAGTTTTCGTAACGTATTAGTGGTATACTAATACAAGTAAAAGTTGGAGGGGAAATGATAGAAGTCCGAGGCGTTACCAAAACGTACGGAAAGAAAAACAATGTGTTTACGGCGCTTTCAGACGTCAATTTTTCGATACCAGACGGTGCTAGTGTGGCTATCGTCGGCAAGAGCGGTAGCGGCAAGAGTACATTGATGCACGCAATGAGTGGACTAGATCGACCACAGACAGGTGAAGTGATAATCGATGGGCAGGATATTTTGAAATTGAAGTCCAAAGAGGTTGATAGATTTCGCTCTAGAAAAATGAGTTTTATTTTTCAGAGTTTTTTCGTGGAAGCAAACGAGACTTGTTATAACAATGTTGGCATGGTGTGTGAAATTGCCGGTGTACCCGCCAATGAACATAGGCGAAAGATTGAAAAAGCCCTGGAAGCCGTAGAGCTATTGGACAAAAAGAAGTCGAGAGCTCGGGATTTATCAGGAGGCCAAAAACAGCGACTAGCTATAGCACGCGCTATAGTAAACAATCCAACTACTTTGTTTGCTGACGAGCCCACTGGAAACTTGGATTCGTCCACTGGTGAAATTATCGAAAACTTGTTGTTTAGGTACAACAAGGAAAAGGGCGTGACGTTGATAATAGTCACACACGACGATGACCTGGCAAGTAGATGTGATATAAACATACAGATCCGCGATGGCCGGATAGTTTCTATCAACGAGAAAAAGCCAAAGAAGGAATCCGCGTTGAAAAAGAAGAAGGTGGCAAAAAAATGAAAAGGCGATATATCATACGACGCGCGGGGCGCAGTCTAAAACAAGCGAAAGCTAGAACATTATTAACAAGTTTGGCCATAGCGGTAGGGGCGTTCACCTTGACGATTGCTATTGCCGCCGGCGAGGGTTCGCGCCAGTACGCCGACAAACTAATTGGATCAAACGTTAATCCTAAAGCGTTGTTCATAGTCAAAGACAAGACAATATTTGAGGGTGGACAAAATCAGAGTGGCTTGCAGGAATATGATCCTGATTCAACTACTATTCAGGGTGGGCAGGCGACGATAAAGCAGTTAACCCAGAAAGATATAGAAAAGCTAGAAAGCCGTGATGACATAGAAGACGTACGTCCGCGGTATCAGTTATCGATAGAATACCTTTCTGTAGAGGATAGCGACAAAAAATTTACAGCTGACGTGTCACAGTATGATTCCACGATACGTAACGAGACTTCGACTGGTAGTTTGCCCGAACTAGGTGTTTCAATTGATGATGATGAATTAGTGATGCCAGAATCTTTTGCCGGTACTTTGGTCAAAAGTAAGGTCATTCAGAAAAAAGCAGACATAGTTGGCAAGAAAATAACACTAACCGTTACAAAGCCGACCCGGCAACCTACGGAAGAAGAAATAAGAAAGGCATTGCTATCGGGTGGTGGTGTAGATGCGATTCGTGCGCTTACCGAAACAGAATCAAAGCAGGTCT
This sequence comes from bacterium, assembly GCA_030429975.1. Taxonomy (GTDB): domain Bacteria; phylum Patescibacteriota; class Saccharimonadia; order Saccharimonadales; family Saccharimonadaceae; genus UBA2112. The sequence continues at coordinate 14,057 of JAUIGB010000016.1, forward strand.
CCTTGACCGTACGGGCTCTCACGAAAGAATCTTCAACTTCATTATCGTTCACCTCTGCTATTCAAATATCGCCAGCCAAGGCTCAGGATTTGTTTGATTACACTACAGAAGGAACCGATCAGTACAGAAAGTACATAGCGGTGACTGCTCTTGCCGTCGAAGGCAATGATCCTGTCGATGTAAAAGAGGCATTAAAAAAGGACGGTTACCCATCACAGACAGCGGAAGATTTGCAAAACCTACTATTCACGATAGTCAACATACTACAGGGAATAGTAGCTGGTTTTGGCGTCTTGGCACTGATAGCTAGCGTGTTTGGCATTATCAACACGCAATACATTAGTGTATTGGAAAGAACTCAGCAGATAGGTCTGATGAAGGCGCTGGGTGCTCATAACAAAGACGTGGCGAAGCTATTTAGATACGAAGCGGCATGGATTGGATTTTTGGGTGGCGTGATTGGTTCTATGATCGCGTTGGTATCGGGTGTCGCATTGAACCCGTGGATTACAGAACAATTGGATCTAGGTGAGGGAAACCATTTGTTGGTATTTGAACCGCTTCCAATCGTTAGTCTGATTGTTGGCCTGATGATAATAGCGGTTGTTGCTGGATATTTTCCATCCCGCAAAGCGGCCAAACTAGATCCAATCGAAGCATTAAGAACAGAGTAGAGGCTCTGCCTTTACGGCGATTTGCGTGCTATAATGACCCTATGATTGATATTCGCTTATTGCGCGAGCAACCTGATTTTGTTGCCGAAAACGCCCGAAACAAAGGGTACGATATTGATGTGAATAAAATTGTTGCACTGGATGAAGAGCGACGAACTTTGCAACAACAAGTAGATGACCTGCGCGAAAAACGGAATCAAAACGCTGACAAAATGAAATCCGCGGTTGCCGAGGGCGGTAAGCCCGATCAGTCGTTAATAGACGAGGGCAAGCAGATAAAGGTAGAGTTGGCCGAGCGCGAAGGCTATCTGGAAAATTCTGAAGTCATGTTTTGGAAACTTTTCAAAGAGATTCCGAATATGCCATTGCCGGACGTTCCTGTTGGTACGACCGAGGACGAAAACGTAGTAGTACGTGAAGTGGGTGAAAAGCCTCAATTTGACTTCGAACCAAAAAATCATGCACAGATCGCCGAGGCTAAAGGATGGTTAGATACGCCACGAGCCGTAAAAATTGCTGGTTCGCGATTTGTGTATATAAAGGGCGATATGGCTAGGCTAGAGTTTGCCTTGTGGCAGTTTGGTATAGAGACATTAACAAATTCAGACACTTTACGACAGATTGCCGCGGACAATGACTTGGACGTTAGTGACAAGGCCTTCACTATGGTTTTGCCACCGGCCGTGGCAAAAACTGAGGTGTTCGAGGCTACCGGTAGGCTAAACAAGCAAGAGCAGACCTACAAAATAGAAGACGAAGATTTATGGCTGAACGCCAGTGCGGAACACACGATGGCGCCGATGTACATGGATGAGATTTTACCAGAAGCCGAGACCCCAGTCAGGTTGGTTGGATATACAACAGCTTTTAGGCGAGAAGCGGGCACGTATGGCAAGGATACCGAAGGCATTTTTCGCCTACATCAGTTCAATAAATTAGAGATGGAAAGCTTTACGACCGCTGATAAATCCCTAGAAGAGCACAAGTTCATGGTCGCGATACAAGAGTATTTGATGCAAAAATTAGGCTTGCCATACAGGGTTTTGGAAAAGTGTACGGCCGATATAGGTCGTCCTAACGCGAAAGGCGTTGATTTGGATGTCTGGTTGCCGTCCCAGGAACAATATCGAGAGACACATACGGCCGATTTGATTACCGACTATCAAACTCGAGCGATGAAAACTAGGGTGCGAAGGGGCAATGGCAATGTCGAACTTGCTCATACGAATGACGCGACGGCATTCTCGCAGAGGCCTATTATAGGAATTATCGAAAACTTTCAGACTGCCGAAGGTGATGTGCGCGTGCCAGAGGTATTGAGACAATATCTAGGCGGGCGAGAGGTGATATAAGGAGCCTGGCGTGTCAAAACACAATCCATTCGAGCTTGAAAATATTCCTGCGGATTCGAATTCTAGAACTTTAGAAACGTACGAAAAACTCTATCAGGAGTACGCAGAGCGCACAGAAGGTGATATACCCGAGCATGTTCAAATATGGCTTGAGAGAGCCTTGGCTTGGCTGTCTACTAATGCGCGAATACTAGAAATTGGCAGTGGCACGGGACGCGACGCCTCATACATGGCAGATCGTGGCTATAAGGTGCAGTGCAGCGATGCTACTGATGGTTTTTTGGAAATGATACAGGCGCGTGGGCTTTCGACGCGGAAACTAAACATACTAACAGACGGTATCGAGGAAACACAGGATTTAGTATTGGCAAACGCCGTACTGCTGCACGTAGACCGTGAGCAGTTCAAGGTGGCAGTTCAAAAAGTTCACGACGCGCTCGATTACAGTGGAAGATTTGCTTTTACATTGGTAAAAGGCGAGGGTGAGCGTTGGACCGATCATAAGTTGGGCGAGCCACGATATTTTTGCTACTGGCACGAGGATACGGTAGGTGACATTCTGCTGGACGCTGGCTTTTCAGAATATGAGTATTTTGAGGATGAAACAGGTTGGCTTAGTTTTGTAGCTACCAAAGATCCGGAAGATTCGTGTGGTTTGTCATGATTAGCCTGGTTACTATCAATACCGAACGATATAGCGCTGATGACGCAACAAAAAGGTACGTCGTACGCAAAATTAGTAAATTGGAAAAATATATACCTAGGCATGCTCGTGAGAGCGCTAGCGCCGAGGTTTTTTTGCGAGAAGTAAATCGTGCGCGAGGCAATAAATACGAGGCGGAAGTAATCTTGAAATTACCCGGTAAAACACTGGTCGCCAAAGATTCTACATTGAATATACTAGCTGCCGTGGACATAGTAGAGGCAAAACTCGCTAGCGGATTGCGTCGGTATAAAACCGTATTGCGCAGGAGAAAAAAGACAGGAAAGATATTGAATAGTCTGCGCAGGCGAAAATCCGAATAATGTCGTCAAAAACACCTGTATTTTTACGAAAAATCACGCTATACTATAGACAGATTATTTCAGGCTAGACAGTAGGAGCAGGGCTATTTATGGTTAGTAGACAAGCATTTTTAATGAAAGTATTTGGGGACCCGCAAAAGCGGATTCTAAAGGGTTTGGAGAAAAAGGTCGGTGCAATTAATGCGTTGGCCGAGAAGTATCATAAGATGTCAAAATCCGATCTGAAAAAACAGACGGAAGTTTTGAAGAAGCGATTAGAAAAAAAGAACACCAAGCTAGACGACTTGTTACCCGATGCGTTTGCGTTGGTACGAGAGGTGGGCGATCGTACGCTTGGTCAGAGGCACTTCGACGTACAGTTGATAGGTGGCATGGCGCTTCACGAGGGTAACGTGGCCGAAATGAAGACTGGTGAGGGAAAAACGCTGGTGGCGACTCTGCCTGTATATCTAAATGCCCTAACTGGCAAGGGTGTCCACGTAGTTACAGTCAACGATTATCTGGCACAGCGTGACGCTGGCTGGATGGGTGAAATCTATCATTTTCTAGGTTTGCAAACGGGCGTGATTATAAACGACGCGTCGTTTTTGTATGATCCAGATTACAACAACGAAAAGCACGATGACCCGAGAATGCGCAGACTCCGCCCTTGCACACGCAAAGAAGCATATGCGGCCGACGTAACGTACGGCACGAACAATGAGTTTGGTTTTGACTATCTGCGTGACAACATGGTCAATGACATGGAAGAACTCCGTCAGCGAGAGTTACATTTTGCAATCGTGGACGAGGTGGACAGTATCCTGATTGACGAGGCCAGGACACCTCTGATCATTAGCGCCCCGGCCGCCGAGAATCCCGACAACTACTATCAGTTTGCAAAGGTGGCTGCGAAACTCGTACCAGATGATTACGTATTGGACGAAAAGCGCCGTACTGTTTCATTGAGCGATCAGGGCGTAGAAAAAGTACAACGAATGTTGGGAATAAAGAATTTGTACACTCCAGGATACGTGCAGTCCGTATACCACCTCGATCAAGCGCTAAAAGCCCAGACTATATTTCATCGCGACAAAGATTACGTCGTAACCAACAGTGGTGAAGTTGTGATTGTTGACGAACATACTGGTCGTTTGATGCAAGGTCGTCGCTATAACGAGGGACTGCACCAGGCAATCGAGGCCAAAGAGGGCGTGCCGGTATTGCAGGAAAGTATGACTTTGGCTACGGTTTCGTTCCAGAATTACTTCCGTCTATATGACAAGCTTTCTGGCATGACGGGTACGGCCTTTACGGAAGCAGAGGAATTCCAGCAGATTTATAGCTTGGACGTAGTAGTAATTCCGTCGAACAAACCAATTGCTCGTATCGACAAAGATGACCTGATTTTCAAGACTGAAAAAGGCAAATTAAAGGCTGTCGCGGATGCTATTAAAGAGCATCACAAGGCCGGCAGGCCGGTTCTAGTAGGTAGCGCGTCAATTACCAAAAACGAGCTAATCGCAGCCTATCTCAAGAAAGAAGGCATAAAGTACGAGATATTGAATGCTAAAAACAATGAGCGCGAAGCAGCCATCATTGAAAAAGCTGGCGAGAAAGGTGCTATTACTCTAGCTACTAACATCGCTGGTCGTGGTACCGACATTAAGTTGGGAGAAGGTGTGCGTGAGCTAGGTGGTCTTGTTGTTATCGGTAGCGAACGTCATGAAGCTAGGCGAATCGATAATCAGTTGCGTGGTCGTGGTGGACGTCAGGGTGATCCGGGCGAGACACAGTTCTATGTATCTACAGAAGATGACTTGATGCGTATTTTCCAAGGAGAGAGAATAGCGAAGCTGATGACACGTCTAGGTGTTAGCGAGGACGAGGCGATTCAGAATAGGGCCGTGACAAAGACGCTCGAAGCGGCGCAAAAGCGAGTCGAGGGATATAACTACGATATTCGAAAGAATGTCGTGCAGTATGACAATGTCATCAACAAGCATCGAAAAGTTGTCTATACAATGCGACGTAAAATTTTGGAAGGCGAGGTTATCAAGCCTGAAATCGAACGTCTATTGAAGGATAAGGTAAACGTATTGTCGGAACTGCCTGCAAGAAATAATCCGAAGTTTGCCGAAGAATTTACGGTAATATTCCCGATACCAGACAAGGAAGTAACAAAGATTGGCGTAGAAAAACGCGACCGCAGGCGAGCTGAAATGGCTATGGAAGCGGTAAAGAAGCTATACAGCGAAAAAGAAAAAGAAATGACGCCCGAAATCATGCGAAAAGTAGAGCGCGACGTGTATCTACAAGTACTAGATACATTGTGGATGCAGCATCTAGAGAATATGCAACATCTACGGGAAGGTATACACTGGCGTAGCGTAGGTCAACGTGACCCGTTAGTAGAATATCGTTCAGAAAGTTCGAAGTTGTTTGATAGTTTACAGGCCACCCTGCGTGACGAGGTAATAGGCGCGATTATGCGGGTTCGACCTAGCGATGTACTGGCGGTAGTGGAAGAGGATCATGAAACGGAACTAACGCGCCTAGCTGAAAAATCAGTTGAACGTGGCGTAAACGAGATATTGGAAGGCGAGAGGAATCGTGACGATGAGTTTACGGTTGCAAAAAAGCCAAAGGGCGAGGCTAGAGCAAAGAACGATGCACGTAAAAAGAAGAAAAAACAGAGGCAAAATCGTAAAAAAGGCAGGAAATAGTGAAGCACGCGGTCGAAGAAGTTAGGCTCAAGAATGGCGCGAGAGGATTATTGATAGACGTGCCAGGTGCGACCGTGATGAGCTTTCAGTTCCAGTTCCGCGCAGGTAATAGATACGTAAAAAGCAAAAACGTATATGAAACGGCGCATATCATGGAACATATGGCTTTTGGTGCCAATGCTAGATTTAAAAACGAGCATGAATTTGAAGCTGAGTTTACCAAAAATGGCGCGTATCATAACGCCTATACCAGCGATATGTCTATGGTCTATATCGCAGACTGCGCCGATTTCGAATGGGAAAGAATTCTAGATCTACAGCGGGTATCTATATGCCAGCCAAAGTTTAACAACGAAGAGTTAGAAGCAGAAAAAGGAAATGTTCGAAGCGAACTAACTGGATATCTAAATAATCACAATCGATTACTATGGCCAAAAGTCCAGCAGTTACTGGGCGAAGACGTGCTGACCTTTACTCAGCGTCTCAAGACCATTCCACGAGTAAAGCTTCGGCACATCAAGGAACACCACGCTAGAACACACACGGCCGCTAACATGCGGTTCGTTATCGCGGGAAAGTTGCATGGTAGAAAAGCCGAGATACGACGCCAGCTAGAGGAGTGGGAGTTGCCAGAGGGCGAGAGATTCCCAGCTCCGCAAGATGATTTTCATTCTGCGCGACCCACTTTGATCCGTAGGAAGGAAGCGTCAAATCTGACCTTTGCATGGTCTATGATCGTTCCGCGTGAGTTGTCTGACGAGGAGTCGGATGCAATGGATTGTCTGGATCATATTTTGTCGGGAACAAATCATTCCAGGATATATGGAGCCGCCAGAAAGCGTGGATTGGCTTACCATATTTTTAGTGATACATCGGTTGGGTTCCATGACTCGTCATGGGATTTTGGTGGACAAGTTAACTTAGAAACCGCCGATCAACTTTTCGATATAATTCTAGGCGAACTCAAGGCTGTGTTAGAAGGAAAAATCACGGAAGCTGAAATAGACGCGGCAAAATCATACGCGTTAGGCAGGCATCAAATGGGCGCGCAAACAGTTTCGCAGATAAGCAACTTTTATACCAACCGATATTTCGCGGATGACGTAGTAAAAGATTACGAAAAAGTACCTGATTCTATACGAAAAACAACACGAGACAGAATTATTGCCACGGCTAGTGAGTTTATTCGGTATAACATCAATGTTTTGGCGGGTGTTGGTAGTGGCGAGCGAAGAGATTTCGTAAAACTACATGACAAGCTTGAAGCGTTGTTTGAAAACGAAACTAAATAAGTTGTTATACTAATGCTATGAATATCGCGATTTTAGGCTATGGCGTAGAAGGCCAAAGTGCTTACAATTATCTCCAGGGTGCGCATCCGGGTGCGACATTTACGGTGTATGACGGCGCGACGGCGCCACCGGCTAATCTGCCAGGGGGCGTGCAATTCGTTGGAGGTCTCCAAGATTTTAGGGGTATTACTGCTGATTTGGCGTTTAGATCACCGTCCATTCCTCCGTCAAAAGTCCAGGTATCCGGAGAGCTAACTTCGGTGACGAGATATTTCCTGAAGCACTGTCCGGCAAAAGTTATAGGCGTCACTGGTACCAAAGGCAAGGGGACGACATGTAGTTTGATAAAAGCTATATTCGATGCAACGGGTAAAAAGACATGGCTGGTTGGAAATATTGGAGTCGCCGCCTTGGACGTGTTGGCGCAGATCCAGCCAAACGATATTGTCATATACGAAATGAGTAGTTTTCAGCTATGGGATTGTGACGTCAGTCCGCATATAGCGGTTGTCTTGGGGATAGAGTCAGAGCATTTGGATATTCACAAAGATTTCAACGATTATGTGTTTGCAAAGGGTAACAGAACAAAATACCAGAAATCTGACGACATTATAGTTTATAAAGGGGACAAT
>JAUIGB010000017.1 GCA_030429975.1 bacterium
AACCAGAGCTAACTGGCAGTATTCTCGACGAGCGGATCGCTGACGTAAATGTCAGGTTTCGCCGTGGCAAGACCAGTGCCTCGCTAGATATAAAGCAGGGCAGGGTCAGCATCGAGAAGCACCTGCTGGATTTTGCTGGTATAAAAAAGGATCTGGTTGCAGTTCGCGCAGGACAGTACTGGCGAATTATGAATCCAGATATGGCTGACTAGGGCGGTTTTTGGCCCGTACTTTGACAATTAGAAACTCTCGAGATTAACCATCTGGTAACAGTGCGTGGAAAAACGTGGGAACCACATTTAGTGAAAAAAGATCCACAGCACCTTCCTTAAAACACACCTCCCAAAAAAACTCCACCTCACAACACATAAGTCTCTCAATCGATACTATTATATGAGTTACATAGTGACACATCAGTATCGACAACTTATACAAAAACAAACACACACAAAAACAGAAAGCATTGTTATCAGTTGGGTGATCTCGAATCCTCTAGTAGAATAGAGGAATGAGTATCAAAGCACATCCACCACACGAGTTGCATATACCAGTTCTGTTGGAGGCGACGCTTGATTTGCTAGATCCGAAAAAAGGCGAGAGCTATCTCGACCTGACAGCAGGATACGGCGGTCATGCAGAAGCTTTCTTAGATAGGACAGGTATGCAGACGAGTGCTACGCTAGTAGATCGGGATGATTTCGCCATTGGCAGGTTATCTCGTTTTTCAATTAACGGTGTCAATTTGATGCATACTGATTTTGTCAGTGCCGCGCAGGCATTGATAGAACAGGGCAAAAAATTCGATATCGTACTAGTTGATTTGGGGGTGTCGTCACCACAGCTCGATCAGGGCGAACGAGGGTTTTCATTTAAACACGGCGGTCCGTTGGATATGCGTATGGATCGACGACAGGAGATGACTGCTGAAAAGCTAGTCAACACCACTACTGTCAAAGAACTTACGCGCATAATCAAGGACTATGGCGAAGAGCCGGCCGGTAACGCAAGGCGAATAGCCAAAGCGATTGCCGATGCGAGGCCACTCGAAACTACCGAAGAACTTGCCGAACTGATCAAGCAAACAATTTATGTTGGCAGGAGTAAAATACACCCTGCTACGCGCACTTTTCAAGCAATCAGAATCGCAGTCAATAGCGAGCTTGACCAAGTCAAGCAACTGTTACCGCTTTTGCCTCAGTTACTAAACGTTGGAGGCAGAGTCGGAGTAATTAGTTTTCATAGTCTAGAAGATCGTCTGGTCAAGCAGTATTTTGCCGAACAATCAGAATCTGGCTATGAAGCAGAGCTGAAGATATTGACCAAGAAACCGATTGACGGTGCAACAAAAGATGTTCACAATCCGCGTGCACGTAGTGCAAAGCTACGAGCCGCCGTGAAAATATAAACACACAGGAAGGGGGCATAACACCAAATGCCGATCCATATTCCAGTACGAAACGAGTCGGTCGACACACGTGTCACCGTACGCGTAAAGCAGTAGAAGCCTGCCGCAAAGGCGATCCCGATTGCATCGGGGTCGGCTTGCGCAGCCAATTCAAAAATGAATTTGCTACGCGAGACAGCATAAAACAAAAAAATAACAGAGAATCCACCACATGTCATACCAAACAACTCAACAATTCTACAGTCGTCGCCGATCAAACCTTTCTAGCGGATGGAACAGAAACCAAAATACCGTATCTTTCGTGTCTGCCGTAAAGCTAGGGCCTGTTTCACACACTGTTCTGGTCGCATTGATGCTGACAGTTCTTGGTATTGTATATCTGACCCAGGCGACTCGAGCTACGGCATATGACTATGAAGCACAGAAAATTGATTCGCAAATTGCTGAACTGGAGACGAAAAAGACTGATCTAGAGATTGAAAACGCGAGACTTACGGCACTTGAATCCGTAAAAAGTGGCGACGTAGCCAAGGCTATGACCAAACCAGCATCGACAGACTACGTAAGGTAATATAGTTCTATGGAGCTATCACTACAAAAAGGCAGTCGCTCGCGCATATTAGCCGGGCTTCTACTTTTGGCGATAGCGATATTCATAGGACGACTGTTCTATCTGCAAATTATTCAACATGAGGAGTATGTAAAGCTAGCCGCGGCGGAACAGATAAAGCCACTTACGATTCCAGCGCAAAGGGGTGAAATATACGCGTTGGACGGAAACGCCCCAGTACCCCTAGTTCAGAATCAGCCTATATATACACTTTTCGCCGATCCTGCGGTTGTTACGGAGCCAGATAGGGTATTGACGGTCGTGCGCGAGGTAGCTGGCGGTAATTTGCGTCCAAAGATAGACGAGCTGTTGGAGCGAAAGAATACCAGGTATCAAATACTCGGTACAAAGTTATCGAGAAAGCAAGCCGAACTCATAAAGAAAGAGAACCTATCTGGTATAGGTTTCCAGGAGGTGTCACAGAGAGTTTATCCGGAGGGTAAACTCGCGGCGCAAACATTAGGCTTCGTCAATGACGAAGGCGTGGGTCAATACGGAGTAGAGTCGGCGTTAAATGACCGTTTGGTGGGCCACGATGGGCTGTTAAAGTCGGTGACGGACGTAAGCGGTGTTCCATTGACTATTGGAGACAAAAATATCAATGAACCAGCTAAGAACGGTGACAATATAGTTCTGACCATTGATAGAAATATTCAATCATATGTCGAACGTACGCTGGCGTCAAAGGTCAAGAGTCTAGGTGCCGACACCGGCAGTGTTATTGTGATGAATCCGCAAAACGGCGACATTATGGCAATGGCTAACTTTCCAACATTTAATCCAGAAAAATTTAACTCAGTAAAAAACTCGGCGTTATTCAATAACAATGTTATTAGTCGACCGTATGAGCCTGGTTCGGTCATGAAAACTTTTGCCATGGCGATTGGTCTAGATAAAGGAGTTATTCAGCCAAACAGCACCTATATCAACACGGATTCCATAAAAGTAGAGGATAGAGTTATCCAGAATTTATGGCGTGGCGAGACGGGAAAAATAACAATGCAAACCGGATTGAATTATTCTTTGAATACAAGTGTTGTGACGGTGGCGCAACTCCTAGGTGATGGCAAGAACGTGGATAGAAAGGCACGTGATACTATATACAACTATCTATATGACAAGTTCCACCTGGGTCAAATAACTGGCGTTGAGCTAGCTGGCGAACAGCCCGGGGTAATAATTCCACCTACTGAGGTGGAGGGGAACGCCGTGAGATACTCTAATATGACTTTTGGCCAGGGTATGAACCTGACTATGCTACAGGTGGCGGCGGGATTCTGCTCGCTGATAAATGGAGGCACCTACCATCCTCCGACGGTCATTGCTGGAACACTTTCTGACGGAGGTATATTTACTGGCGCGGAAGAGAAGGGTAGTCAAGAAAACGTCATCAGTCCATCTAGCGCTAAAAAGATTCACAGTATGATACGAAAGGCTCGCAAAGCTTTTTACGCGGGAAATGACATACCGGGCTATGACATAGGGGGCAAGACGGGTACGTCGCAAACGTTAAAACCCGAAGGTGGTTACAATGACGACGAGACCATAGCTACGTATCTGGGATATGGTGGGAATTCTACACCGAAGTATGTCATAATGGTAGAGACTTCGGGTAAGGATAAGTATCTTGAAGGAAACAAACACGCGCTACCGATTTTTACTGACATATCTAACTGGTTAATAGAATATCTAAGGATAGATCCAAAGGGGTAATCATGACATCATCAATTGTAATGCTGACAGACGAGCTCACCACGACTCTATTGCTCAGTTGCGCGGCATTTATATTAGGTATGCTACTGACGCCAATTTATACGTATTTTGCGTACAAATATAAATTCTGGAAAAAGCAACGCACGACCAGCACTACCGGCGAAAAATTAAAGGTATTCACAAAGCTACACAAGGATAAGTTTCAGCGTAATATTCCTACAATGGCGGGTATTATTACCGTCGTATCCGTGACGATAGTGACGCTGATGTTTAATATGGACAGAGCGGAAACATGGTTACCTTTGGCGGCCTTGGTCGGAGGCGGACTCGTTGGATTGATTGACGACGTCATAAACATACGCGGAAAGGGCGGGGGAGTCGCTGGTTTGCGATCTAGCGTGAAATTCATGGCAATAACCGCTCTGGGTGTTGGCCTCGGCTGGTATTTCGCTGTTAAGTTGGGTTATGATTCCGTGCATCTGCCATTTATAGGTGATTTGGTGATAGGGCTGTGGATGATACCGCTATTTGCTTTCGCGGTAGTTGCTATGGGTAACGCGGTAAATATTAGTGACGGACTTGATGGCTTGGCCGGTGGGTTATCTGCTATCGCGTTCGGCGCGTTCGGCGCGATTGCTACGATGCAGGGCCATGCATTATTGGCGGGCTTCTGCTTTACGGTTTTGGGCGCCCTGTTGGCATACCTATGGTTCAATATTTATCCGGCACGGTTTTTCATGGGGGACGTGGGTAGCTTTGCGCTAGGAACCACCTTAGGCGTGGTGGCGATGCTGACCAATACGTTCTTCCTCCTGCCGATAATCGGAATTGTATTCGTTATCGAGGCCGGCTCTAGTATGGCGCAGATACTAAGCAAGAGGTATCTGCATAGAAAGATATTTATTTCTGCACCAGTACACCATCATTTGGAGGCAACCGGATGGCCGGAGACCAAGGTAACTATGCGTTTTTGGGTATTGGCTGCCGGAGCTGCTTGCGTGGGAATTCTGTTCGCTCTGACAGGGGGTCACATTTTGTGATAGGCACGCGACGGTCAGAACGCTCTGATGAAGCTGTCGCTAGACGCCACCGCCCTGATTATCAAATAGTACTGTATATGGGCCTGTTGATGTTGCTGGGCTTGATCATAATGTACGCGATAGGCCCACAGAGGGCAAACGTCTTGAATAATGCCTATGGGACTGATTTTTATGGTTCGGCGTACTTTTTTATTAAACAAACGACCAGTTTATTCTTGGCTCTCGTGGCGTTCGTGATCGCTGCCAGCTTACCATACAGGTTTTTGCTTAAACATACCGGCAAAATACTTATAGCCGGATTCGTTGCTTGTTTGGCGTTACTATTTTTCGGAAATATATTGGGCGTAGATGCTATTACTCAGTGTACCCTGGGGGCATGTCGTTGGTTTGAATTAGGGCCGTTAGGTAGTCTGCAACCCGCAGAGCTATTGAAGTTTGGTATGTTACTATTCGCGGCTGTTTTTTTGGGAACCAGGGCTAAACAGGGGCTGATCAATGACAGAACCCAAACACTAATTCCGTTAGGGGCGGTAACGGGGTTAGCCCTACTGTTCGTAGTCGTGGTACAAAAAGACATGGGCACAGGAATATCATTAATTGCCTTGCTGGTTGTCATGCTGTACATGGCGGGTCTGAAATATAGGTGGGGTTTGGCTATTGCGGGTCTATTGGTGCTGGCCAGTATTATGATGATATTAATTGCTCCGCACCGCATGGAGAGGGTGATGACTTTCTTATCGGGAGACAGTACATCTATTGATGATGCGGGAGCGTATCACATAACTCATGCAAAGATTGCTATTGGCACCGGAGGACTGGCGGGTGTCGGAATAGGTAATAGCGTGCAAGCCACCGGCTACCTGCCAGAGGCGATAAATGACTCCGTATTCGCGATTATGGGCGAGACCTTTGGTTTTGTTGGCCTAGTAGCGATTTTGGCGCTGTTTACTGCATTATTGATGCGCCTATTGAAGGTGGCTGACCACTTGGCCGACATGAGACTGAAGCTATTGGTTGCGGGCGTGTTCGGATGGGTCGGTGCTCACGTGGTATTGAACGTCGGGGCCATGACAGGCCTCATTCCACTGACGGGCATTACACTGCCGTTACTAAGTTTTGGTGGAACTAGTATGGTTTTTGTCGCCGCTGCGCTGGGATTAGCATTTCAGCTGTCGCGCTATACGGTATTTGGTAGTAAACTAAAGGGTAATGAGTATGAAGATTCTCGCAGTCGGAGGAGGGTCGGGGGGCCACGTAACGCCCGTCGTCGCCGTACTTCGTGAGATACACAAGAAACACCCAAGAGCACGAGTAAAGTTTTGGTGTGATGGTCACTTTGCCGTGGAGGCAAAATCTATATTGTCCGAGTATGATAAATCCGTGAAGGTTCAAAAGGTCGTAGCTGGGAAGTTTCGAAGGTACAATCATTTGTCTAAATTACAACATTTAACTATTCCTTCGATTATCTTCCCCAATATACGTGATTTGATTTTGGTCATTTTCGGAGTAGGGCAGAGTCTATTCCGAATGGTCTTATGGCGACCGGATGTTGTATTCGCCAAAGGTGGTTATGTATGCTTGCCGGTTGGTGTTGCCGCGTGGGCTCTGGGTATACCCGTTGTGATACATGACAGTGACTCTCGACCGGGATTGACGAACAAGCTCATGGCGCCCCGAGCGAAACGCATCGCCACAGGTATGCCCTTGGATAATTATGAATATCCTAAGTCAAAAACTACGTATGTAGGCACTCCGGTGAGTCCTGATTACAGGGAGATCAGCGATAAAAAACGCTCTGAAATAAAAGAAGGTTTGGGCTTTGAGTCTAGCCGTCCCATGACATTGATAACTGGAGGGGGGCAAGGTGCAAAGTCTATCAATGACAACGTGGTTCGCCATTTGGGCGAAATACTAAATCATACCAACGTAGTGCTGGTTTCGGGCTCTGCGCAATATGATGAGGTTAACAGTCTCGTGCCACAAGATGACCCTAGATTTATTCTGAAAGACTTTGTGTCGTCAGGTATGTCGGATTTAGTATGTGGTGCGGACCTAGTTATTTCTAGGGCCGGTGCGACTACTTTACTTGAGTTGGCGGCAGCGGCCAGACCAACCATAGTTATTCCTAGTAAAAGACTGGTTTGGCAGATAGAACATGTTAGGTCGTATGAAAACACAGACGCAGTTTTGGTGCTTGATGAAGATAAGTTTGACGATCCCGACGACAATTCACTAGTCGTTGCTATCAAAAAGATACTGAACGACAAAAAATACGGCGATAGATTGAGTCGTAATTTGCATAAACACGCAAAACCCAATGCCGCAAGCGAGATGGCGCAAATAATCATAGAGTCAGCGAACGGGCGGGCATAGATGGGCCTGTTACGCAAAAAGCGCGACCATGAACCACGTCGCAGGCGTGTTGAAAAAGGTGAGCTGGATAAAAGAAAAGAGCAAGGCAAGCAATTGTTTCGTAGAGGACGTACGCTTACCGGCAGTGAGTCATCCAATATAGGCAGTGCGAACGAGTTGAACGCCAGTTTACGCTCACCAAGAGCGCAGGGTCATCATTTAGTCGCGCATAGAAGGTATTTAGGGGGTATGTTTGCTATATTCATACTGTCGGCCATGATACTTTTTTGGTTCTTGTATGAGTTTACCGCAGGTATCAACGTAAATGCATCGAATGCGAGTAGCGCCGTTCTAAAGAGTAATCGATATGAACGTGCCATTACGGAATACCTGGCGTTCCGGCCCTTTGAGCGTGTACGTACTTTGATAGATCATGTAGAGCTGTCTAATTACATGAAGTCAGCTGCCCCAGAAGTAGACGGTGTCAAAAGTGTGCGCTCGGGTGGGTTTGCAACTACTAGATTTGAACTTGTTTTTAGGCGTCCTGTCGCCAGCTGGCTTATTGGTGGCGAACGATACTATGTAGACAAAACGGGCGTACCTTTTCGTATTAACTATTTTGATGAGCCAAAAGTCAAAATCGTAGATAACAGTGGAGTTCCTCAAATCGCCGGCACTGCTATAGCAAGCAGTAACTTCTTGAGGTTTGTAGGTCTAGCGGTGGACACTAGCAGTACTTTCGACCTACAGGTAACACAGGCGATAATCCCCGAGGGAACAACTAGGCAAATAGAGCTACGACTGTCTAAGAAGAAATATCCGGTAAAACTATCGTTGGACAGGCCAGTGGGGGAGCAGATAGAGGACATGAAGAGGGCAGTAGATTATTTAAAGAAGAAGGGCATAACGCCAAAATATGTTGATGTACGCGTGTCAGGAAGGGCGTATTATAAGTAGCAAGTAGTTGGGTGTTACGAGGGTACCCCCTTTTGCTCCCCTGTTTAAGTTCTATTTTTGTTCTATTTTATAATATGAGTAATAATGCAAAAAAACTATATTAACATATCACAATGTCAAAAAGTCAAATAACTGTGGAAAAGTAGGGGAGGCGCGTGAAAAATAGAGCATAGGTACCGTGAAAAATTTTATGATGTTAGTGTCGCAAAAACATATACACACATGCAATTTTAAGAAAAGTCAAATATACGACACGATCGTAGGGTGTCGTGGGATACGGCCACGTTTTAGTTCCACGTGCTCCGTAGAGTTAAGGTATGTACCTAATACGTAAAAGAGCGTTACATGAACGCGCGAAGTACAAGCAAAAGAAGTATTGGTACGTTATTGCAGGACTAACCCCCCTATCGGAGACTGGGTAGGACGTATAGTTAATCAACTTATGCTAGATAGTTTAATGTCGTAAAAGATATATTGTGCGACGTATAATCACATTCTATTTTATGAACGTATATTCACGCTGGTTCGTCGTGCTCCTGCCTGCTCGCGGAAATTTTTTGATTATTCCCCTATTTGATTGCCCTACTTTTGCTTTTGTAGTCCCCGCAAGCATGTATGTGCCGTTAACTGTCGCAGTATCTTGTGGTTTATAATCTAACAGAGGTACAACAGGGGCCATATGGCATAATTAGAACAAACAATAACAGGGGTACGACCCCTGTAAATACCCGTGTGGCGATTTGTACGGATGTTCTATTTTTGTTCCATGTGTGATTTCGTTACTCGTACCAGCCTTTTCTAGGAGACGTGTCCACTTCGTCTGCCCTTTCCGTGGCTTTGTTAGCGTCAACATTGACAGGTGCTGGCGTAGGCGTTTGAGATTCGGGCTTGGGCGTATACATATTAGGATATGGATTATCTTCGGATCGCATCGTGTTTTTTATTGATTTTTCGGAAACTAGTTTTTCAAGATTCTTGTCTATGCGTAGAATAGCTCGATCTACGCGTAGCTTGTTAACCGCCGATATGATGAATAGTGCGGACACGCCTATAGCTGCGGCAACAATGAATGGCAGAAAAGTGAGGATTCGAGACTGGAACTCCTCGATAAACTTAAACAATTGTTCCTGCTGAGAACTGGCTGTGTTTAACTGCTCTTGAAGCGCCGACTGGTCAATTGAAGTTATTGCCTGCGCAAATATTTCCCACATGTAACCACTATATCATAGCGCTAGAACTTCTAGCGACGTATGCGAAGGTGCCCTAGGCTGCCATCGTCTTTTGGAGGGGCAGGAGGCCGCGTGGGCGGTTTGGTGGACTCTACGGGTCTATCATCGCGTGACTCGTTGCTCGCCTTGCTATCTGGTACCTGATGTTTCACCTTTAGCAGGTCGTTTATATGATCCGCTTTTTGATCTTTTAGATCATCGTCTTTTGGTTTTTTGACCTCAGGCTTCTTGCTTGTTTCCTTATTATCTTCATTCTCCGACGGTTTTTTGGTCTCTTTACCCTCATCGTCTTTTGGTTCGTCTGACTTCTTGCGTCGTCTGCTGCGAGTTCGTTTCTTTTTAGGTTTTTCTTCGCTACCCTCTACAGGCTTCTCGTCACCCTTCTTGGGTTCTTCCTTCTTCTCCGGTGGTTTATCTTCGGGTTGCTTGTCAGGCTTCTTCTCTTCTTTTTTCTCAATATTATTATTGATTACCGCTTCGCCCTCGGGTGTCTCTACTACGAATTTAGGCTTGTTGGGCTCATTTTGTCTTGGTTGCTGTTCGGCTACCGTTGGACCCACAGGGGTAGACCCCTGTTGCTGTTCGGTTGGTTTTTCTTCGCGTACCCTAGGGTTTCCCGGTCCTTTGCGCATGAGGTTATCTGGTGGCTGAACAAGGTTGTTAATCATGTTCTCTACGTCTTCACGCTTGCGGCTATATAGCGCTCTGGTGTTCTCGACGATTACCGGGGTATTATCGGTTTGAGCTGGAGGTAGTTGTAGCGTACGCGCACTGAAAGCGGGTGCCTTTTCGCCGTTGATTACCATGTTGACGACGAAGTTTCGGTTTGCCATCTGTAGCAGGTCACCCGGCTCAAACTGTGGCTCAAACTGCTTGGAAAGTATAGGGGCGTCATCTGCGGAGACTCGGAAGCTAATCATAGTTCCTACGTTACCGAAAACGGCACCTCTAACGGTGTCCGTCATTTGAGAGATGTATTGGTTGGCAACGGTCAAGTTTAGTCCGTACTTACGCGCTTCGGATAGAATTGTGGCAAAGCTGTCCGTAGCAAAGTTCTGAAACTCGTCTACATATAGATAGAACGGTCGCCTGTCTTCTATCTTTGGTATGTCACTACGGCTCATCGCTGCGAGCTGAATCTTGGTAACCAAGAACGCGCCAAGTACGCTAGAGTTGTCTTCGCCTAATAATCCTTTCGATAGGTTCACTACCAGAATCTTACCCTCGTCCATCATTTGACGTATATTAAATGTGCTCTTCGGCTGGCCGATAATATTCCTGATTACGGGATTGGCAGTGAAGGCTCCAACCTTATTGAGGATTGGCGCGATTGCCTCTGCCTGGAACTTCTCCGTCCAGCTATTAAATTCAGTATTCCAAAACTGCAACACAACGGTGTCGCGACAGTAAGACAGCGTTTCTTTGCGGAACTTTTTGTCTGTGAGCATGCGCGTTATATCTAGCATTGTCGTCTCTGGTCGATCCAAAAGGGCTAAGATTGTATATCGTAGGATATATTCCAGTCGCGGGCCCCAGCTATTACTAAACATGCGCTCCAGAACACCGATCACCTCACTGCTGATATTGGACTTTAGGTTTTCGTCGATAACTTCTAGTGGATTGAATCCGAGGGGATTTGCCGTATCGGCTGGATTGAAGTACACGACATCCTTTATGCGGTTTGGTGGGATAAACTTCATGTTGTTTATAGCAAAGTCGCCGTGTGGGTCAATGATTGCGTAGCCTTGATTATGGTATACGTCAGATAGTGCGAACAGCTCCAGTAGACCCGACTTACCTGCTCCGGTTTGTCCAATAATGTACACGTGACGTGAACGGTCACTTCGTAACATGCCGAATTGATGTGTAATGCCCCGAAAATTCGTTAGTCCAAACGCGCTGATGTTTTCGTCTATAGAATCGTCACCAGTTAATATGGGTAGCTTGGACGGTGGTTCGGCGGTTTTAGCGGATGCCCATACTATATTTGGGGTTTCAACGTTTGTATGAGGCAGATGGAACACACTGGCAACTTCCTCGATATTGAGCACATATCCCCTGTCGGCGAACAAGCGAGCACGATATTTTTCTAGGTCTTCTTTTTTGAAACTAGTACCAGAAACCTTAAAACCGTTAAGGTTTGTGCTGTTGTATTGTTTGAATGTTCCGACCAGCGCCTGTAGCTGCAACTTGGCGTTCACCTGGCTTTCACCCAGGTAGGCCATGCGAATCTTGACCCTGTACCCCAACTTGGTTGCCTTTTTCTCTGCCTCTGAAACTCGGGTTTTGCTACGTTCTGAAAGCTCGGGCTTTGACGAACCGCCCCCACCTACTCCCTGTTCTGGTGGTCGCCATAGTGCTTCTAGTAGACCAAATATCCACTTTGCATCGAATCCCTTGCCGTCTGACAAAAAACTAAATGGGCTGCCGCCACTTTTTACAGTCTTCACCCAGCTTTCAGATGACTTATGCCATTCGTCAGCTATTGGACGTACTAAAACCTGTATCCATAGCTCTTCGCCTGTGGATTCTAGTTTGGCTAACGTGCCAGTAATGCCGGCCAACGGGTCAACTTCAAAGCTTTGAAATGTTTTTATAGGCAAAAATTCACTGTCCGTAAGAGTTAGCTCGCCCGTGTAGATCACGCTATGCTGGCGCTCGTGTGATACATAATCTTCCTCCGCTTCGTGTATCTGTACGGTTGGGTATTGTGAATATATTTGACCCTCGACAAAACTGCGTAGAGCCGTAGGCACCCATACGTAAAAACGTATCTGACCATTGACGCTGGCTATCTCGAAACTCAGATGCTCTTGTATTCCGCCGGATTGTTTTAATTCGTCCTTGTCGCGCAGGATACCGTGGAGACTGGCGAACAGTTGTTCCGCCGCTAGTTCCTTTTTGTCATTCGCTTTTGGAATTTCTAGGATTAACAAAGTACTCTCTGTCGCGCGAATAGCATCTATCTGTCGATAATTACGCCATGTCAAAAAACCAAGGATTAGCACCGCAGGTAGCCAGTCGCTTTTGCAACTCGCTTGAACTGTGGTTTGCTTTGTAGGTTCAAAAGGATAGTTGTTTCTTTGACCTGACGGCTTTTTAGGACTCGTTTCACGATCTCGTCGCGGTGCAAAGGTTCTTTGCTCTTTTGTAGGATCTCGGTAATCGTATCAGATACAGTACCCTTCGTGTAGCCCCAGCTGTCTAGTGCGTAGATGCCACGTCCAATCAATACGAATCGCTTATCTTTGATAAGCTCGTTGTGGATAGCTTGTGTCGTTACGTTTTTACGGCTGAAGTCACTTTCTTTGATAGAATCGGCAATTTCGGAAAAGTGCATAGGTTTGCCATTCTCGCTAAGGATAACGTAAATCTTGTCACGAATATTCTTTGGGTTGACTGTAGGCCATTTGTTGAGACCCCACATATCCTTCAGGCTTGAAAGATGTTTGCTGACAGTTGCTAATGCATGTACATGTGAAGGATGTTCATGGTTTAGCTGGTCATGAAGTTGCTCGATAGTCAATGGCTGTCCGTGTTTTTTAATACCGGCTACTACCTCATCTACAGCCTTCTGGATCTTCTTTTCATCACCATATTCGGCGATAGCGACGGCGTTTTTATAGTGGTCGTTTTCGTTAACGACAACCAGTTTTGGAGCTAGTGTGGCCGCGAAAGCTACGCGAGATCGAGACAGGTTATTTACCTTGCTACCTAATACCTTTTCGGTTAGGTCGGCAACTGTTGCCAGTCGGCCGGACTCACTTAGTTCGCGTAGAAAAGCTTTTTCAACTGATTGTACTGCAGGAATTCGGCCCTCTTTGGCTGCCAATGATAGTCGTACAAGGATAGCCTTTTCTAGCTGTCGAACTCTCTCCCGAGTGATACCCAAAAGTTCACCGATTTGCTCTAGGGTTTCTTTTCGGTCATACAAACCAAAACGTCGCGTGATAATTTCGCGCTCGCGCTCCTGTTCTATTGCTCCCAGAATAGCTTCGACTGCACCATCAATATCGACGGAACTCACTTCGTCGGTAGTTTTTGTTGGAGCTTGGCTCATTGGTTGGTTCCTCTCTGCCACACCTCAGTTGAATTTAATAGGATTCTATATGTTATGCATTATAAAACATATTTTTTATAATGTCAAACACTTTTCGTACTTTTATAGATTATAGCATGAAATAGACCTATTGAGTAAAGCATGTTTTTAGACTTTCTTTTTCTTTCTTATTATTTTGTGGATAAGTAAACATAAGTGCAATGAGAAACCGCCCTCGAGGCGCCACCGAGACATCGTCTCGAGGTGGTTTCTCTCGGGCGGTAATTAATCCCCTTCTGGTGCCGGTACGTAAAAATCCGTGCTCTTTCGAATGAGCTTGATCTCGGTTTCGAAGGGAAGTTTCGAGCCCATGTACACTGGAAAGGAGGGGCCGAAGATCTGACACAGTTCGTACAGTTGGAACTTGTACCAACCGTTGCCAAGATCGTGATGTGAAACATTGCTTTCGAAGTCTAGGCTGACTTTGTCGTGTCCTTGGAACAGCTCTTCGAAGTGGTGTCTCCACTGTTCCAGCCCATGTTCGGTCAGCTTGATGCGCACTTCCCAGTTGATGTTGAAGCTGATCTCGTCTGTCGTGACGACAAGTAAGCTACCATCATCGGCAACGTTTGATACTCGTCGCTCGGTTTTGATGTCCATTTTTTACTCCATCAGTCAGCGTAGACGGGCGCGCCGTGACTACTCGGTTCTGGTCCGCAGGTTTTGCAGAACGGGACAACTACTTGCATGACGTTGCCGTCGCCGGCACAGGCTCCCATTCCCCTCACCCACACAGGGTGATGAACGACTTTGCCATCTAGCAGCTCGCCGCAGGGTTTGTGAATCCAGTGACCGTCGTCAGTCCTGGTGCTTTCGTCCAGGATTGGATAGTCTGACAAGAATCTCTCCTAACTATATGTGTAATATTATTTATACAATAATATTTAGTAAAAAACAAGTTATTTCTTGCGACGAGTAAAGCGCTTTTTGCCTTCTGGCGCGTCGGCTAGCAGTTTTTTTGCCTGCTCGTGCGTAACGGTGGTTGGATCGGTTTCCTTTGGAATTTTGGCGTTCTTTTTCCCATCGGTTACGTATGGTCCGAATCGCCCGCGTAGTACTTTTATGCCGTCGTCAAATTCGGCGACGTGTTTTTCAGCTTCCGCTTTTAATTTTTCTTTGTATAATTTCATGGCGGTTTCTAGGGTAATGGTTCGAGGGTCTTCATCCTTTATGTTCACGAACAGCTTGCCTATTTGGATATATGGCCCGAACCGTCCCACGTTCGCCTTTATGTCGTCTCCATCAGGGGTCTGACCTACTGTTCTGGGTAGTTCAAAAGCATGCATGGCGTCTTTTAGGGTTACTGATTCAATATCTACGCCTTTTGGCATCGGTGCAAAGCGAGGTTTTTCATCGTTCTCGCCGTCGCCTAATTGCAACATGGGCCCATAACGACCAAAGCGGGCCGTGATAGGTTGGCCGGTTTTTGGATGTTTGCCAACGACCTTTGACTGACCTACCTTGCTTCGGTCGATCTTGTCAGAGCTGTCAATTAATTTATGAAACGGCACGTAGAATTCGTCTAGCATTTCATTCCGCTTCATTTTGTCTTCGGCGATTTTGTCGAATTTTTTCTCTACGCCCGCGGTAAAGTCGTAATCAACTATTTGTTCGAAATGTTTGCCCAGGAAGTCCGCTATCAGTTCACCGGCTGGCGTAGGCACTAATTTACCCTTGTTCGCGCCTGTCTTTTCTTGGACTACTTCCCTGTCGACCGATTTTGATTTGAGTGAGAGTACAATCGTGTCGCGTTCGATACCTTCGCCCTCGCCACGGACTACGTATCCGCGTGTCTGCACGGTGTCAATAATAGTGGCATACGTGGATGGTCGGCCAATTCCTAGGTCCTCTAACTTTTTAACCAAGCTACCCTCTGTGTATCTAGCGGGTGGTTTGGCAAAAGTCTGCTTGGCGGTTGCTTCGGTTAGTTTCAAATCATCGCCTGATTGTAGCTTTGGCAGTAGGTCATCTTCTTTTTTGTTGGTGCCATAGACCCTCAAAAAGCCATCGAATAGTACTACTTCGCCCTTTGCTTCAAAAACATCTCTGGACGAGCTAATAGATATAGTTACAGTTGTTTTTTCTAGTTGGGCGGGTGCCATTTGGCTGGCAAGGGCGCGGTTGCGTATCAGTGTGTATAGCTTTTGATCGTGTGAATCGGTGGTCGCTTTCTCTAGCTTCATGTCTGTTGGGCGAATTGCTTCGTGAGCCTCTTGGGCTCCGGCTGCCTTGGTCTTGAAATTACGAATCTGGCTGTATTCCTCGCCGTATTTTTCAGTAATGAATGATTTCGCGCTGGCAATTGCTTGGCCCGACAAGTTAACGCTGTCGGTTCGCATATACGTTATCTTACCTGCTTGGTATAAGCGTTGTGCGCTGGACATGGTGCCCTTGCTACTGAATCCTAATCGCGAGTTGGCCTCCTGTTGCAGGGTGCTTGTCGTAAAAGGCGCGGATGGATTGCGGGTTCCGGGGCTGGTCGTGATTTTCGTGACGGCGAATTTAGAGCCTATTAAACTATTTAAGAATTTGTCGGCTTCTTTCTCCGTATCAAATCTTTGAGGTAACTCGGCTTTTACTTCGTCTTTTCCGTGCGTGAATACGGCCGATACCTTGAACTGAAAAGAGCCTTCGAAAGCTTTTATTTCGCGCTCGCGCTCTACCAATAATCTTACGGCTGGAGACTGTACGCGACCGGCCGACTTCCCGCCGGGGACTTTTTGCCACACTACTGGGCTGAGCTCAAATCCCACAATGCGATCCAGTATTTGGCGCGCTTGCTGAGCCTGAACCAACCGCATATCTACATGGCGAGGGTTTTTGACAGCCTCTTCTATGGCGCTTTTTGTTATTTCGTGAAATACAATTCGGTTTGTTTTACTGGGGTCTAAATCTAGCACCTCGCATAGGTGCCAAGCGATAGCCTCTCCTTCGCGGTCTTCATCTGTCGCTAACCAGACGGTACTAGCTGTTTTTGTAGCTTTCTTTAGTCCAGTGATAATTTTTTTCTTGTCCGGGTCTACTTCATATTGTGTTTCGTAGCCATTCTGGATGTCTATCGGGGGTTTACCGTTGGATGGTTTCTTGGGAATACTACGTATATGACCAACACTGGACAGCACACTAAAATCACTACCTAGATACTTCTCGATAGTTTTGGCTTTTGCTGGGGACTCTACTATTACTAAATTCTTGGACATACTGCCTTTATACTGCTTGTGCTGACGCTTATATTAAATAAAAACACAAGTGGCTATTGTATGCAAATATATTTACTTGTCAATATATAGTAATAGTTTTTCTATGAAATATAACAAGGCCACCCCAGTGATAGGGGTGGCCTTGCTTGATAGTTCAGAGCCCGCAGGCGTCACGGAGCTGTTCGCGTGCCGATTGCCGTCGTGAGCAGATCTCGGCGATTGCCTCCAGAACACGGCTGTTGATCCGGTCGCGCTCGCGATTTACGAACTGGGGATCGGTTTGGTAGTGAAACCTGTACGCGAGGAGCCCCTTGGGCCCTAGATGTTCGCCGACTTCGTTCGCGTATTCGTCCGGCAGTCCGCTTCTTCGCAGTTGACCCACGACCGATAACGCACTGTACTCGAACTGTTCGCTTCCCGAGCTGGCCAACCGCCACTCTGTCGGATCTGGTTCGAACGAGACATTCCCTATGGGGTATCCTTGATCGATTACCAGATTGACTAGGCGGTTCGCTATCTCTAGCGTCACGTCCGCGAGTCCGCGAGGGACAAGATCGACGAGGGGCGTCGCGATCATCAAGGTCGTGTTGGGTATCGTCAGACGAGAGTATTCAATTCGAATGACCGACATGTGAACTCCTTTTTCTGAAATAGTCTATCAAGCGGCTGCTCGACAGACTTTCACGCTGTCGAGAATATTGCAAATTATATAACTTTTTATACCTTTGGTCAATACAAAGTGAAAGACCGCCTTGTTAAGGGCGGCCTTTGCTTGATGGATGGGGGCTAGTTGGAAGCCGAGCATGCGTCGGCGACGAGAACGTTCGATCGGGTCCGTTCGCACCATGACTCGATTGTCACTTCGAAGAGCTTCTCGTTCACCAGTTCGCGCTGGAATCGCCAGTCAAACAGGCAGGTGTACACGTGCGCCAATTGCCTGGGCCGTAGTAACTGCGAGTTGAGCGTGTTCCAATCCGCGATGCTGATGAACTCGTGTTCGCACACTCGTTCGATGACCGTCGCGACGTCGCGCATGAACATCGGCTTGTCGTCGAGCCATAACGACTGCGACAGCTCGAGGGGGAGCATCTCGACGGCTCCCCGATACGTGACATCGAACAGTGGCAGTGCCGTACCAACACGTACGCCGCCCAGGATCACTCTTCCCAGCTGTTCGGGGGGGAGATGCGTGTCCAGGACGCTCCGATTTGATGGCGTCGCCAGTAAGGGTTCGGCGATCTGAATGGTCGCCGATACTGAGCCATAGCCGTTTGACGACTTGGCATCATCACAGTGCGCGATGCGAAAGACCGCGGCGTTCTGCCTGTCTCGCATATGAACTCCTTTGTCCAAGACTATCTATCAAGCAGCTGCCCGACAGATATTTACCCTGTTGGGTACTTACACACATTATACCATTTTAATTAAAAATAGTCAATTATATATCGCAATTTCGTACGGGCTCTAGCTCCGACTTTAACTGGCCAATTTTATCTGAGGACGTGTTCTTGATAAAGACAATCGTGGCAGGCGTGGAATCGTCTAGGCCGATTATCTCCTTTTTTATGTATCGCTCTATTCCCGCGATCGAAGTGTATTCGCTAGCCATGCTACTGATAATGCCTACGAGTCTGCCCTCGTCGTCATAGACGGGGCTACCGCTCGCACCTCTTCGTATGAGTGTTTCTGGCGGATTGCTGTATGCTTTGTCCGCCGTGATAGCCCATACGGTATCTTTGTCATACTGTCCTAGGGCTATCATCCCCAATATTGAGGGAGTGCCAAGTCCGTCTAATCGATCCTTTTCGGATAAAGTGCTGGGGTTGGGGTCTCTGTCGCGACCATCGAGTGTCGGCTGGTAACTGACAGAATACAGAGCGTCTCCTTCGCCTACTTTGGGGTCTTGGTCGTGTAAGTTGGCGTTTCTGCTAGAGTCTGATTCGGCGCTTGTTTTGTACAGTAGGATATCGTTGTCATTCGCGGATGCTATGTTGTTGAGTGCGAATGGTGCATCGACTACTTTTTCCACCACCGGTATATCTAATGGCTGGTCCGTTTTGATCGTTGGTTCTTGGCAGTCAAATATTATTCTAGTGAAATCATTTGGCATGTCACAGTGACCGGCACTCAAAAAGTGGTATTCATCTATTTGTACTCCTCCGCATGAGTGACGATAACCCTGGCCGTCTAAATAATAGACATCGTTTGAGATTTTGATACTACTTTCTATTTGATCACGAATGGCTGGTGGCAATACTTTTGGCAGAATATCCGTTTGTATTTGTGATTCTGTATCGCGCGTTACTGGTGGCGTAATGAGGGTGGTTTCTGGCGGTTCAACCGTGACAAGAGTGGGTCTCTGTTCCCCTGGTAATGGTTGAGAGTATGTCGTAGGGGGTGGCGATAACGGGTTTTGGTCCAGTATGTCAGACCAGTCTTGCTCGCAACCAGACAATACAGTAGCTGTCGCTAGAATTGCCCCTATTCTTTCCTTCATGTGTATAAGTATATCAACCTATCGCAGAGTCCATTGATTAGCGCCCAAAGCGCGTATTTGCCCGCTGATTTCCATGATTGTTAGTTGAGTCGAGAACTCACTGGCATCAACGTCGACTCTTTGCCGTATTTCGTCTCCATCGCGTAAACCTTCTTGTAGCAGTTGTATGATTTTTGTTTGCACGGGATTATCGCCCAGCGCTAGGCTGGTTTGTGGTTGTAGTAGATCAGGAGCAATTATTTCTAGGATATCCTCCGCGCAGGTCGCAATATGGGCACCCTGTTTTATCAACGAGTTGCAACCAGCTGACATCGGACTGGTAATATTACCTGGCACGACGAACACTTCCTTGTTTTGTTCTAAAGCGTGCATGACAGTATTTAGGGATCCGCTTCGATCTGTAGCTTCTGGCACCAACACCGCGTCGGACAATCCCGCCACCAGCCTGTTACGTTCCAAAAATCTATGTTTCATAGGTGGTGTGTTTGGCTCGTATTCGCTAATGATGGCACCCCCAGACTTTACGATGTCTTCGCCAAGTTGTCGGTTGGTTTTTGGATATAATTCCGCCAAGCCGTTACCCTGAACTGCAATAGTGGTCCCGCCCGCGTCTATGGCGGCTCGATGTGCTATGGCGTCAATTCCCAGAGCCATACCGCTTACTACTATTACTCCACGACGTGCTAAATCTTCTACGATCCGTGTCGTGACCTCTGTTCCGTATCTGGTGGGTTTACGACTACCGACTACCGCTACGGTGGGCGTACGCTTTTCGGGCAAAAAGCCATAATAATACAACTTTTTAGGCACAAGCGCAATGACATCTATAATCTGTGTAAAATTGTTGTCTAGGGGTGAAATTTGATTGATTTTCATGGTAAATTATTACAAAAAGTGTTGACATACTGTCAAATTAGTGATAAAATGGGGCATGGTTGATGGTTATTATACCATCCAATCGCACCTTATACCCCCTATTCTAACTAATTATATGTTAGGTGCTGTACAATGTTTCTACAAAGTATCTACCCTCCACTTTTTAGAACGGCATTTAATGCTTGACCGCATTGTACGGCTACTAATCCCTTTCACCAGCGGACCTCCAAGATGTTGTGAGGTGGGTCACGCCACGATATGCGTTCACTCGTGTATCCCCCATTCGGGTGGGTGGAAGGGCCAAATAGAGTCAGGTGATGCCCACCCTTACCTGGCTCTTTTTGGTTGGAATTATTTGCAATTAAACAGCCCCGCCTTTTCAGGCGGGGACTTACGTTTGGCGGGGTTCTAGTGGTTGGCCAGATCTTCCAGATACGGCAGTATGTGCCCTCGCAGTACTGCTGTAGATATCTGGGAGTCCGCGATGTTTGGCATGGGCATCCACACCCAGTGGTCGTCCGAATAGTCGTACTTGCGACGCCACGTGTGGCTGAACAGGTTTCCGGCAATGTCGACGCCCAGACCGTACCAGCCTTTTACGGGATACAACGCTTTTGGGCGTGACAGCCAGATGAACTCCACGTAGCCTTTGAAATCGCGGGTTTTGTGGCGAAAGATCTTGGACGCGACGGGCGTTTCGATCACCTCGTCTTGTTTAGTGTGCATCACCCACGTCGGAGCGAGCATCTGCGCCATGCGATGAATATCGGCAGAGATACGCTCGCGCTGCGACTCATCGCCGTCACCTATGGCGCGCCATTCGTTGCGTATATCGCGCACGCGAATCAAACGATTCATGCCTGTTCCTTCCTGCTAGAGCTGTCAAACGTCATCTGTTGTTGGCGCCCTGCGCCATAATCAAGACTGCGCTAATAATACAATAAAAGTTGTTTATAATCAAAAAAATGGTAAAATATGCAACATGTACCACGACAGCCAGAGGGTTGCCGTGGTAATTATTTAACATCGGGCCGTAAAGGCCCACTGGACAGAGGAGAATCGTGGTCGCATTTGTAATATGCGCAATCCTGTTCCTATTCTCGGGCGCCCTGACCGCGGTAACGATGGTGGGTGCAAAGCAGAATGGTAAGGTTGACACCTTCAGGGTCGTGTTGGGTGGCGTGTTTTTCGTTATCACGCTAGTTATCTTGGCTATCACCATCAATATGGGAATTGAGGTATTCTAGTGGCC
>JAUIGB010000018.1 GCA_030429975.1 bacterium
CCCGGTTGCTCCTCTGGCTCGTATAGTAACCGACCCTATGGGAATCCCTCACAGTGGTGAATTGAGTCCAGCTCCAGGTACGGTTGTTCGATTTGACGCACGAGACTGGTTTGCTACTGCTGGTGCGGATCCAAATGCTTGGGATATAGGCGCGCAGATAGGTATGCTTGCTAGTCTAAATGCAAACCATCGTATCCCGCATGCCAATGAACCACACCAAACGGTTGTTTTGAATGGCGTGACATACGAAATATATGGTGACGGTGCAGATCCGATTACTCAAGCGATTCGCAATGCCGGCGGTCGTGTTCCAGCGATTGGTGAAGCATTCTTTAGAATCTTGACAAGCCCTGCAACACCACAGCAGTTGGCCGAGTCTATCAAGCCTATAGAGCGAGTTCAGGATAATCCAGCTAACTTTAATCCGGTACGGAATGTTCCAAAAGTTACACCGGAGCAGTTTGTCGCGAGCCCGCCACCACCAGAGCCAGCCCCGCTGCCGGTACCTGAAGCAATGGCAGTTCCGCCACCACCAGTACCTGGTCAACCTATGACTCCAGAACAACTAGCGTTCGCCGATCAGCTTCGCTCTGCTGTTAGTGGTGTCAAGTAGCGTTAATTAGGCAATCCGCCATTTACATTAAAAGTCGGCACAATTAGTGCCGACTTTTAGCTATTGTTGTCTAAAATACAATACTGATAAATTTATTAGAGGTGATTTTGCTAATGACAGTACACATGCATGTATATGCTGGATAAATGCCTATCTCTGTTATTACCATAACAAGGTTTATTATTAGTCAATAATATTTTGTTGCTTTTTGGCAATAGTAGGAGTATGCTCGAGTCACAACTAATATTTTCAGCGGTGGGGGATCGAGGATGTCATGCCCAAAAGGCGAATTAATGGAGCAAGTGAGTTTGCACCAACTACCACCAGCACTCTGGAGGTTGAAAAAGACGTAGATAATAATAAATGGGGAACAGGTTTCAAACGTGCGCTCGGCGGTGCAACTGCGGGCGCTTTTGTATTTGGTGTTGCCGTAGTAGCGCCTAGCGAAACAGGTACTGTGCCCGAAGTGAATGCGGACGAAATTGTCCTTTACTGTGGTATGGGCGATAACAATAACTGTGATATATATCGGAGTCAGCTAGAAGCAACCGGCCAGATTCGACCAGGCGTCGACACGGTCCATCCAGTGCCTAGCCCTAATTCTATTTGGCCACTAGGTCCAGTGACCGCGGAGGAATCAGTAAGGATTTCCATGGAAGAAGGTAAACGCGTACGTCAGGAAGCTATCAATGCCGCATCTCCTGGTGAACCCGTTGTTGAGAGAGGATACTCATTAGGCACACTGCCTCTAGTTGCAAACGCTAATGAGCGCACAGGCGGTGGTCCAGTACCGGTAGGTTCTGTCATAGCTGACGGCGGTCCAGTAACAGACAATGGCGTGTTCAACCCTCAGAATAATTTAGTAGAAACCATGCTACCTATAGCTGGAGACCTATTGAATATTCCAACCCATCATCGTGCACCAGCAGGTACTATCGCTCGCGGTAGCGAACAAGATATATGGTATAACGGTAGTCAAGAAGACTTGATGCGTATGGCAGGCCAGGCTATGGACACATTTATGGGTCCTGCGCATGCCGTACAGCATCCAGACGCATTCCATCATGTATGGACAGACCATAACGGCGTGATTCACAATACCTTCCCAGGACTTGGTACTGGTGGTATTCCAGCGCCAGGTCTGGGCATGGGCGGAGCTCCAGTTCCACCTGCACAGCCAGAAGTAGCTCCGGCTCCAGTACAATCACCTATTGTGCCTGAAACGAACGCGGTTAGCCGTGAGTGGAAGCGAAACCACCCAGAGCGATACCCTGAATTCGCTGCACAAGAGGCAGAAAGAGAAGAAGTCGAAGAGAGCAACAAGCCTGTTTCTACATATGGTAGTCATAGCTCACGCAAAAATGATGACAAAGAAGAAGACGGCAACAAATGGGAGCCGCCTGTACGTGCAGGTATGTACGGTAAGAAATAGATCTTACTAACAAAATTAAAACGTCGGTAGATCCGGCGTTTTAATTTTTTTGTTGCGTGTGGTTAAAGTGCCATCGATGTTACAATAGTGATATATGAAAATAGCTATCTCGGGTCTGGGTCGCATGGGTGGACAAATCGCTCGCAAACTTCATTATGGTGGTCACGAGGTAATCGCGCACAACCGTAGTCCTGAGAAAGTAGATGAGGCTAAAGAATACGGGGCTGTTCCTGCCTACACTGAAAAAGAAGTGGTCAAGGCATTCGGCGAGGAAAAAGTCGTTTTATGGCTTATGCTTCCTGCCGATGTAATAGACGACAAGCTGGATGAATGGTTAAAAATATTACCACCGAGTAGTATTGTTATTGATGGTGGGAATAGCGATTATCGGGGTGATAAAGCGCGTTGGGAGCGCGCGAGCGCCAGAGACGTGTCATTAGTTGATATTGGCACTTCGGGGGGCGTATGGGGGCTGGAAAATGGTTTTGCTATGATGGTTGGTGGTGAAAAGCCGAGTTACGATAGTATTACCCCAGTGTTAGACACGCTAGCAAAGCCGAGTGGTGCTCACCAACACTTTGGGGAGGCTGGCACGGGGCACTTCGTCAAGATGGTGCACAACGCAATAGAATATGGCATGATGCAGTCTCTCGCTGAAGGCTACCGTGTATTACGCGAAGGTCCATATCCTGAAATAGACCTAGCTGCCGCTGGTGACGTATGGCAAAAATCTAGTGTTGTTACTAGCTGGCTCAACGATCTAACCCGTCAGGCACTACATGAAAATCCAGACATGAACGATATAAGCGGGGTTGTTGCGGAATCAGGAGAGGCTCGCTGGACTCTGGAAACAGCAAAAGAACTAGGCATACCTATGCCAGCGATCCAGGCTGCTTTTGATGTACGGTTGGCTTCCCAGAATGGCAAAACCGATTATAGCACCAAATTATTGGCGGCTATGCGTGCGAAGTTCGGCGGTCATGATATAAACGGAAATCAATAAGACGTAGTTTCAGTATAGTGTGGTAGTGATTGACTGCCATTCTTTTTCAGTTCACGGCCAAGCTTCCACAACCAAAAATCTATATGCGCCATAGTGTACGGCTCTTTGCCTTCTGCCTCCCTTTTCATGTTCAAGTTTTCTAGCAGGTAGACAACTGCAGACGCCGATGCAGCGCGGATTTCTACTTCTGCCCTACTTCCTGCAGGTATATGCTCATAGCTATCAACGCTCTGTTCTAGGAGTGAATCGTACTCTAATACTCCAAGCTCGCGGAGTGCTTGTGGTAATCGATAGTCTATTACCGTTCCCGACTGATCCATATCACCGACAGTTGGTAGTGTTTCAGAAATGCGCGCTCGTCCATCGATTAATATGGGGGTTAGGTTCGCTCGTTTATTGAATGGAAATTCTAGATCTTCTATATAACTAGTATCAGCAAATACGTCGCCAAATTCTTCGCTCAGCATGCGATCAACCATGCCTTGACCATTGTTGAATATACGAAAATCGCCTTTGTCGTCAATCGTCGATTCAAGAAAACTTCGAACAGATCCATCATAGTAGTCTCTGATGCCCAATGCGAAGTTCGCCAGCTTTTCGCGACGAGTATCCGCCATCGGGATATCGGGGAGAAACTCTTCAAACTTACTAGGCGTAGCTAAATTAATTATTTTTGCCCAAGAGATATCCGAAGCTTCTCCAAATAATTGAGTAGTTCTAGTGAGCATGGCGGTAGAACCAGACAGTATATAATTATCTAAAGGATCTCTCATCGTCCAACTTTCACCATCGCGCTCGATGTCCTTGTTGAGGAACATATAATTAATCGTATTAGCTACTACTATCTGATTCGCGAATGCCCAATCGTCATTAGGATGTATGCTGGGAATTAGCCAGTCTGGTTGATTTAGATTCGGGTTTTGTTCTATCAGTTTATCTAGTGCGGCTCGATTTATTTTAACGAATTGGTTATCTTGTCGTTCTTCTAGCTCGTTCCACGAGTCGATCAATCGTTTCGGCGCATCATTTGGCATGGTCTCTGACATATTTCTCCTCTTTGTATTAATAATATACTTCCAGTTACTCTATTCAAAACACTAGCTTTTACAGAGGTGGACAAATATTTTTGTATGGATTATTATTCTATTAACCACGATTGGAGGCGAGAATGACGAGGTCTGTAGAAGTACTGGGCGAAATACCGAGAGTTAATCTCGGCAACCTAAGGGATATTGACGATTTCAGACAGGTTACCCATGACAAAAGCAAAGAGATTGGCGAGGCCGTAATTAATGCCTTTCATAATGTTGGTTTTCTGTACGTAAAAGCCCCGATTGATTACATCGATAAATTACATGCAATGTATGAAGAGCAAAAAAAGCTTTTTAAACTTAGCAAGGCGACATTACGCCACTATGCTGCCGAACATCATAATTTCCAGCGAGGATATACGGATGTATTTACGGAAGAGGCGCTGTATTGTAAAAAGACCCTCGTAGGCGGCGAGAGCGAACGACGCCTGATTACGAACTATGCTGAAAACTGGTTTATGGGTCCAGAGGGTTACGAAAATGCAACATTCGCCAATCCTGAGCATAATACATATAGTCTGGCTAATGTTTGGCCCGAAGAAGTTCCAAAACTCCGTGAGGTCACCTTACCTATTTATGAGGAAACTCGCGAAATGGGTAGCTTGATAATGGACACCACGGAAGATGGGCTACATCTTCCGGCAGGCTACTTCCGTCATGCGACTCAAGATTCCCCAACCCTACTTCGCCAGCTACATTATCCACCCGCGCCCAAGAAACTAATTGCATCTGGTGAGGTTCGTGGCGCTTGTCAGCACACGGATATCAACTATTGGACGTCATTGCCCAAGTCATTGAATGTATTGGAAAATGCTGGCGGCGGTTTGCAAGTCCGGACGAAATGGGGCGAATGGTTATCGGGCGTTGCACCCGATGGATATTTCATTATGCAGGTTGGTGACATGCTTCAGCACGAAACTGGTGGATACTTTACTTCCGCTCAACACCGCGTAACTTCGCCAGAGTTGCCCGACCCTATGCCAAGTGAGCTCGTCGACAGAATATTACTAGGAAGGTTGTCTGTGGCGATGTTTACACACCCCCGTCCCGATCACCTATTGTCTACAAAAAATTTTAATATCCCGGGACACACGCCAAAAAATTACAAGGATATGTATGCGCACGATGAGTTGCAACGAAGATTATCCTTGATCTTTGCCGGCAGCTAGTCGTTTTTTCTCCGCATAAAGTATGCCAGGTTTGACCAACCAAAGTTTACGACGGCTTTGCGCTGACCTTCGCCCGTGATAGGATTGTAATGTTCGCGAGGGGTGTGTCTTTCGACGACTTCGAATGACTTGTCGGCAATACGGTATGCCCAGTCGGTACAACGCTCAATTAAATCAGGTCTGTGTGATAAATCATCTCTTTCTATTTGACGCCACAATCCTCTCTCGGTGATATACCAGTCCGTAATCATCCATTTTGATCCGCGCCATAATCGCCAGGATTCTACATTATAAGGATCGTAGTTGGGGCTGTCGGTCGCAACGCTCGGCAGAGGGTATGGCGTGTTAAAGCTGGTATCCATCATCGTTAATATTGATTCTAGGTGCCCTTCGGGCAGATTGTGCAGTGTTAGTGGAAAGAGGTTGCTAATTGATACTTCGTTAATAGGTCGTCCATTTTTATTAAGCCCCAAAAAAGCCCCATTGCCATTTCGCGCCTCGGAAAACCACATCTTCTTTATTATTTGCTCTCCTAGTATTTTTGCACGTTCTGAAAATTTTTCGGCGTCTTTGGCTTTGCCTTGTTCTATGGCCAGGGTCGTCATATCGTTTAGATTATCTTGTGTGATACAGTTCATCATGACATCGTTCATCCAATATACTTCACGCCAAGCTTTTGTATCACTCCCGGCTCTACGCAGTTTTATGCCATGCCAGAGTATCGATCCATAATCGATTGCAATATTCGCCTTGTCAATTTGCTTTGGTGTTCGTACGCCAATTCTAGGTATACGCAAAGGTTTAATATGGTCAAATGTGGGGTCGCTATCTCGACCCGTCATGTGCGGATGATATATTCCTTGTAATTTGTCGGTTTCACTATTACTGAGTTCGCGATCTAGATAGTTATAATGCCGTACAAGTGAGGGATAAGTATCGTTCAAAAATCTCTCGGCTCCCTTGCCGTGTTCTTTTAACGCACGATACGTCTGCAGCGTAGCTAGCGCCAAAAGTGGTGGTTGCGTATAGTTGCTTTGCGTCGCTCCGCGACCAAATGCAAGCAGCATTTCTGGGTCAAATTTTCGAGGTTTTCCAATATATCTATAGTTTGGCAAAAAACCTTCATCGTCGATACCGTCGGTCAATACCCGTAATCCACGACGTGCCGCGTCGGCGTAATATTCAGCATTTGGAACGTTTTGTAGGGCCGTAGTTGCTGACATGTAGTTTGCCGCAGCTTCATCCCAGTCGTATGTCGCAGTATAATGAATCTTGTCGCCATGACTACTCTTTGACGGTGGATTATGATCGGTTTCTGGCGCATTAATTCCTTCGGCGCGCGCTAAACATTCCCTATTTAATCTCAGATTGTCCGCGCCCTTTTGTGCAAATGGATAGCGTTCGCTCATTTTTTCTCCTAAAATTGGCTCCCCAGGGGTATTCAATATGTGTATTATATCAGGTCTATAAAAGGAAACCCCGGAGCTGTTAACTCCGGGGGATCTCCTACTCGGTGACCAGGTCACGCCGACGATACAGGGCTAGCCCTAGGGCTATTAGACCTGCAGCGACTGCTGACATAATCCAGAGAGGCGTGGCGTCAAGTGAATCCGACGGAACAAACGGCGTGTGGGAGAATGGCGATACATTCACGACCCATTCAGGCAAGTTCAGAATAGTGCCTAACTGATAAATCAGCAGGCACGCACCCAGAGTCGTCCAAACGAGAGGAGTGAAGTATCGTGGCAATAGTCCAAACAGGACGACTGCGAAACCGATCAGGATCATCATTGCTGGTGCGTGTGCCATGATAGCTCCGCCCAGGTCAAACGCATGATACCACACGTCGCCAGCGATCATTCCGTACACTACCCCGGACGTAAATCCGCTTGCGTACAAAATAAACGCCGAACTGATTGCCGCGAACACTATATACTGAGCGATCCACCCAATGCGACTGAGCGGTGTCGACAGCAACAGCTCTAAACGTCCACTAGTTTCCTCGGTTTGCAACCTTGATATGATTTGCAGACCGTAACCGGCGAGTGCTATGCCAGTTATCGCGAACGTCGCCGCGAACATGATGTCGGTTACATCTCCTCCTCCGCCGATTGCCTCGAGCATTTGTCTCATCTGGTCATTGCCGGCTATCAGTTCGTCGAATTCGTCGGCAACCGCGCCAATTGTTGCTCCCATAACCATCATGGCTAACAGCCACGAAATGAAAGCTACGCGATTGAGTCGCCAAACTAATCCCAGCCTACGCAGGAGCATGGTCGAGGCATGCGCTTTGCCTGGCCTAGACTGGAATGTGCTCCCACCGACATCGCGTCTCGATGATAGAACGTATGCGATGACAGTCAGAATGGCAATGCCAGCTACGAATAGTCCTAGTAACCAGGGCTGTTCACTGTCTGAAAACGGTCGAGCATTCGTTACCCAACCTAGGGGGCTAAAGTACGACAAAAAACTCGACTCGACGCCCAGCCCAGATTCGCGAAGGTTTCCGAAGGCATCGCCGATTCCGCGCAACAAATACGCAAGGGCAAAGATGATTGACACAACGCCACTAGCGCTGCGCGAGTTTTCGAACAACTGCGCAGTAACGGCCGCGACGCAGGCAAAGAACATGCCCATCAGTCCAATGCCCACGCTGTAAAGCAAGGCTCCTTCAATAGGTAGATCGCTTGCCGCGTAGGTTGCGACAAAGCCCATCGTGAATAGGATATTGACACCGGCTGCTAGCAATAGCGTTGACGTGAGTCCAGCCTGTCGCCCAACGACGAGCGAACCGATTATCTCGGTACGGCCTTCTTCCTCGTTCTTTCTGGTGTGACGAACAACGAGGAATATATTGACCAAGCACACCATTAACGCTACCAACAGGAACGATTCGGTAATGGTTATTTCACCGATACTCGGACCCGTTAACGCTCCTCCAAGTAGTCGTGTAACTACACTTGGCGCTGTTGTTGACGCATATAGCAGTACCTGTTCGGCAGAGTCGTATGCCGTACGTAATTGTTCAATCGTGACATAGATCAGGCCAACAGTTAGCGCGATCCAAAGTGGAAGCTTGACACGATCCAACCGTAGCTGGAGTCGCAATAAGCGTCCCGTGCCTTTCAGCGCGTTCATGTTTAGCCCTCCTTTTTGTTCGTGTCGTAATGCTTGATGAACAAATCCTCCAATGACTGAGGTTCACATACTAGACGCTTTACGCCAAATCCTGACAGATGACTGACCGCCGCATCCAAGTGTTTGAGGTCGACGGCAAAACTAACTTTATTGCCGTTAACTTTCAGGTCGTGGACACCAGCTAGCTTGTCGAAACCGGTAGGCTTATTTGTCGTTGTTGCCTTGACGGTTTGTTGTCCTAGATGTCGCAGGTGATCCAAATCACCCTGTTCAACAGACTTACCGTCTCGGATGATCGTCACGGTATCTGCCAGCGCCTCCACCTCGGCAAGGATATGACTCGACAATAGTATTGTCTTGCCCTCCGATTTGAGGTGTTTTATGTGACGTTGGAAAACTGTTTCCATCAGAGGGTCGAGTCCGCTAGTGGGCTCATCTAGAACATACAGCTCGCTGTCGGACGCTAGGGCTGCGACTAGCGCGACCTTTTGCCTATTACCCTTGGAATACGTCCGGCACTTTTTGCGAGGATCCAAATCGAAGTCCTTCAACAGTTCGTCGCGACGTTTCTTGTTGATTCCGCCACGCAAACTACAGAGCAAATCGATTGCCTCGCCACCGGTCAGATTTGGCCACAGGCTGACATCGCCAGGAACGTAGCTCAATCTTTTGTGCAGTTCGACCGAGTCGCTCCACGGGTCTTGTCCAAAAAGCGTGACATTGCCACCGCTTTTTCTCAGCTCGC
This sequence comes from bacterium, assembly GCA_030429975.1. Taxonomy (GTDB): domain Bacteria; phylum Patescibacteriota; class Saccharimonadia; order Saccharimonadales; family Saccharimonadaceae; genus UBA2112. Next base: position 9,192 of record JAUIGB010000018.1, read on the forward strand.
CTAGTAGCACGCGAATCGTGGTCGATTTTCCGCTACCGTTTGGTCCTAAAAACCCATGTACTTCGCCGCGCACGACAGTCATGTCTAGTCCGTTTAGTGCTCTAAACGACCCAAACTTTTTTTCGAGACCTTTAATCTCGATAACGTTCTCTGTTTTCGACGACATAGCGCCCTCCTGTCTCTCGTGTTCTTATCAGTCTACATCCTAGCTTATCACAATCAATGTAAGCATATGTAGAATGATATTCCGTATAGATTCATGACATTAGGTACGAGCGGATTTTTGCCATAAAAAATAGGCCTACCGCCACTCATAATTATAGCAGTAATAACTTATTTTTATAATAAAAGCAAATATCAGTATGTACGCATGTTTATTATGCGAAGATTACCAAAGTTCGGGTCGTTCGTTGGGCCCAACGTACATTGGGTCACCTTGGTTGACACCGAATGCTTCGTGGAATTCCGGAACTATAGATAACACGCCGTTCGTTCGAACTTCACCCGGTGAATGAGGATCGGTCAGTATGCGTTGTTTCGCTAGTTCAGGGGTCATTTTCTTTGCCCATATCTTTGCCCAACCAGTAAAGAACTGTTGCTCTGGGGTTAAACCATTTTCATCTTGCCCTTCACGCCCGCCATCACGATCCAGCCTTCGTTGCAGTGCGTAGTACGCAATGGTTATGCCACCTACGTCCGCGATATTCTCACCAAGGGTGAGCCTACCATTCACCTTGTGACCGTCTGATTCTAGGCTACTGTAGTATTCTACGAATTTCGCGGTTTTTTCCTTGAATGTCTTTTTATCTTGGTCAGTCCACCAGTCATTCACGTTACCTTCTAGGTCGTACTTACAGCCTTCATCGTCTATGAAATGTGTTAATTCGTGACCAATAACGGCACCTAATCCACCATAGTTTATTGGGAATTTAGCATCTCGGTCGTAGAAAGGAGGTTGATGGATCGCTGCCGGAAATGTCATCTCTCGCTTAAGGTCTGAACAAGCGTTCACCATAGTTGGTGGCATCAACCATTCACTATGGTCGTATGGTTCTTCTAGTCTGTTCAGGTCGCGCGTGAATTCAAATTCGGCCGCGTTCATTGTATTCTGAACGAAAGTATCGGGCTGTACATCTATTGATGAAACATCTATCCATTCCGACGGAAAGCCCATTTTAAATATTATCTTGTCTACTTTTTGTAGCATCAATGCTTTTGTTTCTGGTGTCATCCAATCCAGCGCCTCTATACGTTGCTTGGCCGCTACTCGGACGTCTTCTACCATGGTCTCGCTTTCTAACTTGTCGTTTTCATCGAATTTTTCTCGGCAGTATATCGGTCCGATGGCATTGTTTAAGATAGTTCGATCGAGTGTCGCTATAGTTGTCTTCCATAGTGGCTGTTGTTCCTTCATGCCGTTTAGTACCTTGCCGTTAAACTCAAAGCTGGCATCTTTGAAATCCTGACTTAGTCCATTCGCCTTGGAATTGATCAAGTGAAATTCCAGATAGTCTTTTATCGCCTGTACATCGCTATTTTGTAGAGTATCGGCAACTTGTCGCATAAAATCTGGCTGCTGAATCACGAAATCTTTGATATTCGGTCGGCCTAACGTTTCAAAGAACGCGTCCCAGTCTATATCGGAAAATTCTTTCTTTGCTTCGTCCAGAGTATATTTGGTGTAATTTTCGTCAATTGGGCGAGCATCAGCCTCTGGCTTTGACGCTTCGGCAAGTTGGCGCTCAATAGCGAATACGTTCTCTGCTACGCGAATAGATTCCTCTTTCTCTAGTCCAAGCATCTGAAATATATTTGCGACGTACAATCCAAATTTGTCGCGCACGTCTTGCATTTTTTCATCGTCTTCCAGGTAGTAGTCGCGATCGGGCAAGCTAATTCCACCCTGATGTATAAAGAACGCATAATGATTGGCGTTTTTGTCGTCCTCGCCGATTCCTGCGCTGAAAAATGTCCGAATACCTTTTTTACGAAGTTGGGCTACGGCTTGCATCGCGCTACTAGGATCATTTATATCCGCGATTACCCTACGTAAATCATTTAGAGGCTCTACGCCTAGGCGGTTTCGTGTATCCATGTCTGTACCTGATTGATAAAAATCGCGCACTTGCTGTTCGGGGCTACCCTTCTCGAACTCGTTATTACCTTCAAATCCCTCTGCGATATCTCGGAGTTTTTCGCGAGTTCGTTCGTCTGCTATGACGAATGAACCCCATATCGCTTCGCTCGGTGGTATCTCGGTGTTAGCTAGCCATTCGCCGTTTACGTGCTGATAAAAGTCTTCGTTAGGTGCTGGTAATTCCATAATCTCTCTAGTATCAATGTACCTTTCCATGTGGTGGTTCCTCGATTACAACAATATTATGAATAGTATAGCGACTTGGGCTATCAAAATAAACCAATAGCGATTATTGAATATGTTTGGACAACCTCGATTCAATTCTGAATGCGGTGCTTTTAGATTGGATATTCAAAAATTTATCTCTGGCTGAGCATCTGGGTCTAGTACCAGACCCACCTCCCTAGGCTCGTGCGACACTCATGGTGATTCAGGTTATTGAGCATCTGGGTCTAGTACCAGACCCACCTCCCTAGGCCCATGCGACACCAAGGATAACTCGACTCATTGAGCATCTAGGCCTAGAACATGATAACACTTCAAATTGAGACAAATTGGACATATAAAAAACATTTAGTACTTGTGCTTGAAATGTAATAAATAATGTGAAGTTTTATTCAAATGATGGGTATAGTAGAGCCTTCGATAACCTCGTGACGTTAAACAGTACAACCTATTCTACGGATGCGTACCAGCCATCGTATGTGGCATTGTACATTCTGGCGATTTTTAAGAAGAATGTTTCTTCATCATCGATCTTACCATCTGAGATTACGTAACCATTCTTAGCGCACTCAACCCAGAACTTCGACTCACTATCAGAGTCCCTAAATATGTCTGTATGCCATTTCTTCTCTTTACAATACTCGGCAATATTTTCCGCATCCTCGGCTGAGGGGATATCTTTAATGGAAAAGTTGATTTCTCTTGGGGCCTCAATTCCACCTTTGCCATTTTCAATGAGCTGTAGATAAATTGTTTTATTGGGATCACTATCTTCTAAGTTATTAATCCATTTTGGAATTTTATTCATTACGGATGTAGCTATCGTCTATTTTTTAAATGGTTGGGGTAGGCTGCTGTATAGTTCTTTCCATTCTGAATCATCTTCGACCCGCTCAGGAATTGTGTTATTGGTTTTTGTAGTAATTCGTTTAGTTTCCCGATCATCTACTGTGTAGTTACCTAGGAGTATATCTTCGACGCAGTCAAGCAGGTCTGACTCGCTAATTTCAAAGAACTGGTTGTTCAGAAAATATAAACAGTACAGCTCGTCTTGTATAGTTTGTATCGTTAATTCTAGGTGATTGTCATGTGAATCACTGACAACAGTAAACTTTACTGTTGGATCTTGTTTAGATTGCTCAACCTTAACTTTATAACCCTGTAAAATGTCTTTTATATTTTTTACCATGGTAGTAGTGGTCCTCTCAGTATGTCTAAATGTTTTGACTCGCCGCCGTATCGCCAACCGACTCTAAATGTCGCAAAGATGTTACCCTTGCTGCCGACATGCGACCAACCAATCTTTACTATATTATCACGCTGGTTCAATATACCAGAGCGTGATCCAAATTTATCGTTGCCGAATAACTTGGAGTCCTTACCTATATACTTATTGTCGTAAGCCTTTTCTCCAAGAGTCTTCTTTGAACCTGCCGACTTACTGGTATTAGATTTGACAGAAGATTTTTTACTCACACTCTTCTTAACTGTATTTGCTGGCTTGGTCTTAGAGGACTTTGTCGCGAACTTGGCGTTTTGTGCAGCGCGTTGAATTGCTTGTTGCGCTAGTCGCTGGGCATATGCTCGGGCGGCCGCGGCTGCTTTTCGTGCAGCTTCGGCTGCCCTGGCCGCTGCCTGCGCGGCTCTCTGTGCTGCAGCTGCAGCCCTGGCTATCTTTGCTGCTTTATCTACGGCCTGTACGACCCGCACAACGACAGGTACCACGCGTACCGCTACATGTACAATCGCAACAATAATTGGCAGGAACTGTCCGCTATAATCATCTGCATTCACGGGATCATGTGAGTAGACGTAGGCATTTAGCGTACCTCCCTCTATCGGATCCACTTGCAGGAATCGTCCAAGGCTTGGTACGTATACCCTGGCTCCCATTTGGACGAATGTGGTGGTGTAGCGTCCATCTTGTTTGCGGGTTGGATCTGCCGCCCAGCCCATGGTGCCGTCTATAGCGTTCAGCGGATCTTCGGTGGTGGTTCCCAGGGTTCCTGCGAGGAGCATTTCACCGAACGGACCGTAGCCGAGGAGCGTGTCTAGCCCTGTTGCTGTTTTGCCCTCGCCCGTGAGAGTCAGGACGGTATCGCCGTGATCGTTATGGAGGCTATAGACGGTTTGCTTGTCTGTGTCTGGATTGGACGGAGATAGAGTGAGCGTTACCTTACCGGGCAGTGATATGTATTTGTCTATGGTAGTACAATCATCATCGTCTGATAGGTTGCAGGTTTGGAGGATTGAGCCACCGGCGACGTAGCGGTATGAGGCGGTGAGGGTGGAGTTACAACAGCTTTTCTACGTCCTTGATGAGTTGCTCCATATCAAAATCCAACTTTTTGCCCTAAAACGCTTGTTAAGTTTTTCCAGATGATCTAGAATCTCAGATTTTACATAGGTATTTCTATCTTTTTCGGATTTATTAAAAAAGTTCTCTTTATTTATTTCAATCCATACACCTATAGACTTTTCCTTTTGACGAAATTTACCGAGTGGATCTGGATTGGGAAAGGGGCTTGATATTGAATTTACAATAAACTGGATTAAAATCAGTTTTAAATCCTTGCCATATGAACCACTTACCTTCTTAAGCTCACTCGACAATCCCCCGTCACCATCATTGCCCCATAGAAACCCCTTGAACTCTTTTTCATTTTTCGTTTCAGAACCGGTGTCCTCAACCTGAAACCTAGCGTATACTCCTAGAATATTACTCATATGTTTTCCTCAACCGGTTTATCGTATTACCTAATGAGCTCCAGGGGCATCCCCTGTAACCGTCTGGAAACCGTTCTCTAGAGTCCTCTAAAAATCCTTCTTAAAAATCCTCTCTTCTCAAGGTGCGTATTGAGCAATCTGTAGCCTGAATTCACGGTGTCCTCGTCTGTCTTTATGTATTTCAGTTCCGGCACCCACATATCTGGATTTGGACTAGAATAATCATCTGGATTCATCTTTGTGAATTGTTTTGCCACAACTTGATGGATTTTTCCCGAAGGATACTCCCAAATCTGAAATTCTTCATTTCGTACGTCACCGTACTCATACCTGGACAATAACTTATTTAATTTTTCTGAGACTTCTGTAGCATTATAGCCACCCGTCTTATTCTTGTCTGCTTGGATGTATTGTTTTGTCATAGCTTATTGAGGAGCGCGCCTGGAAGCATAATAATTCTCCCACCATTTTTTGAAGTCTTCTTGACCATATAAATAGCCACCATCTATGCTTTTTGGTGTCGCGGCCAGCAAGAGCATATCGAAAATTTCTTCCACAATTGAATCGGACTCTATTAGCGACATGACATCAGGCTGTTTACTCTTGTTAAATGCTTGCAACGACACCTCACGTGGACTGATCTGACCACTCATTAGTAGTTTAAATTGCTCTTCACATTCAAGCAACAACTTGTTTTTATCCAGTTCACTCACTATCTAGCACCTATAAACTTTCCACTTCCATCGAAGTAATAGTGACGATATACGTCTATGTTGAAAGGTCTTACTATCCTCACGGTACCAGAGTGATCCATGGTCTGATACCAGTATCGTGAATTACCGGTTAAGGCATTAATCTCTTGAACTTTTTGTGATCCCGCCATATTGCCCGGTGTTCTCGCTGGCGTAAAACCCTCGTAGTGTCTTATGTTACCATTTTCCAACTTTTTCGAATAGTTTTGGTTTATGTTATTGCTTGATGATTTTTTGTTGGTCTGTTTTGACTTATTAGTCTTTGATGTATTCGAAGTTTGTTTATTCGCCGTTGATGTCCTTGTATTCTTCGTAGGCTTGAATATATTTTTTACAAAGTTTGTAGCTGCTTTTGCCGCTTTTGGCGCGGCTTTGATTACCTTTGGTGCTACCTTGACAACAAAGACTGCGGTAGGAATTACAGCTGCGGCCACAGTTGTAATTAGTGGAATTAACGGTACGAGTGCTATGAAAAACCTACCGCTATAATCGTGCTCGTTCACTGGGTCATTCACATATGTATACTTATTCGCCGTTCCACCCTCAATCGGGTCAACCTGCAGGAATCGTCCAAGGCTTGGTACGTATACCCTGGCTCCCATTTGGACGAATGTGGTGGTGTAGCGTCCATCTTGTTTGCGGGTTGGATCTGCCGCCCAGCCCATGGTGCCGTCTATGGCGTTCAGCGGATCTTCGGTGGTGGTTCCTAAGGTACCTGCTAGTAACATTTCACCGAATGGACCATAGCCGAGGAGAGTGTCGAGTCCGCTGGCCGCTTTGCCTTCGCCGGCCAGAGTTAGCGTTGTATCGCCATGATCATTGTGGAGTGAGTAGACGGTTTGTTTATCTGTGTCTGGATTGGACGATATTGTAGAGTTTTGGTTCCATCGCTATTGAGATATGTACTCGTGTTCGCTGTTCGCATATCGGTTAATTCCCGAACTCGCTCTACACCTTCGGGCACTCCCTGGTCATTTACGTTCTCGTATTTCACCGCCGCCTTTTTAGCCGCTTCTTCGGGATCTTCGTAAAGAACGGGCGTAAACGAGCCTATGGGTTTAGGGCGGGACGAAAAAACCTCTTCGGAGTGAAGAGGTGTGACTTTGGGTGGGTTGAATAGGTTGAACAGCGACATTAAGTAGGACGGCTGGATAATTGTAAATGCAATGACTCCTGCAAAAATGAAATAGTGAGTTTTTCTAAGGCGTGACAGCAAACCTCTAATCCTTGAACCATCTCGCAGTTTAGTTCCAGAAAGCTTTAATTTTGTTTTCCTATTAAATAGCGACCTCACACCCATAGCATCCTCCCACATTTAGCTACACCTACACTATATGTGGAATTGACAGTAAGCACAACCACTATATTTTGAGTCTGCCGTGAAAAGTATAGAGGTAAAAATATTTTTCACTGATTATTTACTGTTGTAAATAATACATATAATTAAGAATTAACAAAACTATGGTTCAGCATTTAGTAATAGACTATTAAGTGATATCTCAAGAAACTTTAAAAATTTATCTCTGGCTGGGGTGGAGGGATTCGAACCCCCGAATGCATGGACCAAAACCATGTGCCTTACCACTTGGCCACACCCCACTATGTAGCCAGAGATAAATTTTCAAATTACTGCTCGTGTATCTGTTAGTATACCATGTACTAGTTGTTTTTTGACATTCGCTCTCGCAAACGTTCATCCGCGGCTAGTCGAGTTTCTAGAATTCCGGTTTCGATATCATCAATGTTAAAGTGTTCATTAAATCTTCTCATGATAACATCGCGCGGATCTCGTTCGTGCACAAGCGCCTTTGAAATCATTCTGCCTAAAACGCTCTGCAAAGTTTTTTCCGAGTAGTCGTTATGTGCAGGAGTATAGTTTTCGTTAAAATCAGAGGTAGCCTGTTTTTCTAGCAACTGCATGATGAACATCATATGCGAAAATAACTTAGTATGCGGATAATAGCTAGTGTTTTGATCTGGTGTCCACCCCAGCATGACTGCGTCTACTAGTTTACCCACGGCATTAAGCATGCGTTCTTGCTTCGCTTCGAGCTCTCCGTCTTCGGCGAATCCCCATGCATCAAGTGATATAGTATCATTGCGCTCTACGGTCGCCGCGTAAAATTGTTCGATAAGTGCGCTCATATCTTCATTGTCAGACGATTCCGAAAACGGTCGAACTTCCCGGGCGTCATCCAGGTGTCTTTTGATTAGCACTGTTTGAAATGCCGCATGTGAGCGGTCTTCACTATCGAAATTACCAGACATCTCTGACGACATAGCGATATTATTATACAACTATTACGTATAAATATCAATACTCGTCATCATCGTCAAGATCCAGTTGCGAGATGTCAATTGGCTGAGTGTCGTCAATATCAAAAAGAGGGGGTTGTGATACATTATCGCTTTTATCCGTTTCCGGTTCATCGAGATCTATTGGTTCTACGAAGGTAGGAAGATTCTTGTCGAATGGAGGGACGTTGCTCCATTTTTTGTATGGAAGTCGAGATAAAACGCGCATGGACGCATTGAATAAGTCTGGATCTAGGTATTTTGATCCATGACGGCCACTGAGAGGTGGTGACTCAATGGCGTCTACGACTGCCATGTGCAGACCTTCTGTCTGTCTGTGGGCTTGTTCCATTTTTTTAATAAACTCTGAGTTTGACTTAGTCTTGTCTGCGTCGTCTTTGAATTTTTTCAAAGTCGCCTTGCTGTCACGCATTCTCTGTAGACTGGCTGTTTTTTCCTCGTCTTCGATCTGCTCTACGCGTTGAGTAAATTCGATAACGGTTTTTGATACGAGGTCTCTTGTTATGGTAGTTTGAGGTTGGTTGTAGCCGGACACCACGGCGTGTTCACTCAGAATGTATTCGCCGACTATTTCTTCTTTGTATGAACTGTCTATGCGATTTTGCAATAATCTCTCAGCCTGCTGTCGACCAGACGGTAATCCGTCGACCGCTGGCTTTTTATATAGAACATTTAGTGCGTCCGAAGCTGAATATTCGTCTGCCAATGGCTGTGTAAGTGTCAGGCCATTACGAACTATTTGTCTGATTGGCGCATAGCTATTTTCGCTAGGTTTTGGAACCATTGATTCTAGGATAAATTGATTCGTGACCCGTTCTTGGGGAGAATCTTTTTCAACATGAGTCAGGGTAACTCGGTGGATGTGCTGTGCTGCCAATCCCATGATTGAATTGACGCGGTCAACTTTTTCTAGATAATAAGTATCGCCCGTCTCTGTGTCGACCCATTCAACACATCGTTCAGAGTCATTCTTTTCGGACTGATATTTTGGGTCATGTGGACTCAAGAGAACATCGGCTAACTCTGCTAGCCTTTCGTTTGGGAAGTATTTAGGATAAACGTTGAATACTTCGTCTGAATGTTCTTGTCCCGAGGGACCCTTTTCAGGTGTGCCCATAGCCGCTCCTTGTATTCAGTATAGCGCAAGGATTATGAATGCAGAAATTATTCTGTAATTTCGATACCGTTCCAAAACGCAACGTAGTCCGTGAAGTCGCTACCAACTCGTTCGATAGAGCCTTCCATAGGATTCGGATAATACCACGCCCCAAAATCATTCTTTTTGTCTCCAACTACGACATCGTAATAGTTGGCTTCGCCCTTCCAATGGCATACGGTGTGATGATTGCTATCTTGAAAGTATTCACGCTTCAAACTGTCGGACGGAAAATACCAATTACCTTCTATTCTTATTAATTCTTCTTTGTCTGCTTCTGCTACTATTGTGTCGTTCCAAATTGCTTTCATATATTTAGTATAGCATGCATCAATTATGTGTACGTCTCGATGAATATATGTTATACCAGTAGGGGTCTAGAATCGTTCTACATTTTAGGTGGTGTCAATGACGACAAAAACGTACCGATTGTCATATGCCGGGGTGACCGTAACGGCACGATTGGACGAGAGCGTGTATCTCGGTTGCGTGCGCGAACTAACGAAGCCCCAACGAAAGATATATGACACATTCAGAGATTCGACCGACGAAGTCGCGCTCCCCGAGTTCGACAAAATGATGAGCATGATGGGAGGTGTATTCCCGATTAAAGTCACCGAGAGTGGTTCAAATAGCGGTTGAATACCCATCCTCATCAACCAAATGCGATCACCCAATGGTGGTTGCCAACGACCGCGTAGGTGTTTTCTACGCGGTCGTATAATATATAAACTATAATATATATTATGAAAATAAGGTAATACGTGGTATACTAAACCTGACTTTTTACACTAGAGGCTATCTAAGGAGGTGGTAGGAATGCCGCTCGAGTGGATTGGTCAAATCTTGGAGTGGGTTGATAACCTGCCCTTCCCCTTTAACATCATCGTCCGACTAGTTGTTTTTGGCGGCGCC
>JAUIGB010000019.1 GCA_030429975.1 bacterium
CTGGGTAACAACTCATCAGCTAGATCCATATAAGCCGTTAGTTTCTGATCAGAAAGCTATTCGCGTGCAGGTGGTTTCCATGCAGTGGAAATGGCTATTCCTGTATCCGGATTATGAAGTAGCATCTGTAAACGTTCTAAAGATGCCGGTTGGCGTGCCAGTGGATTTTGAAATTACCGGTGACGCGCCGATGAGTGCTTTTTGGATTCCAAATCTAGGTACTCAGACATACGCGATGAACGGAATGTCCGCCAGGTTGAGTTTAGTCGCCGACGAAGATGGCACCTATCGCGGTAGCAATTCTAACTTAGCTGGCGAGGGCTATGCGGATATGCATTTCAACGTAGAAACCGCCCGCGACATGGATGAATTTAAGCAGTGGGCAAAGATGATTCGGGAGGATGACGAGCATGAGCATATCGACATGACTGTCTATGAAGAAATGGCCCAGCCAAGCAGGAACGTGACACCTAGATATATACATCTGCACGACAGAAATATTTATGCTAAAGTGTTGAGTAAGTATATGGATCACGGTTACGGATCACTAGAGGGGTATTATCACTATGACCATTGATTGGTTGCAAATGCTATTTGGCAGGCTTAGTCTCGACGCATTGCCGAGTGATATCGTTACTATCGGCGGTGCCGCGATGGGCGTGTTTGGCTTATTATTTATTGTTGGCTTAATCACAGTCACGAAACGTTGGCGTTGGCTTTGGCGAACGTGGTTGACGTCGCTAGATCCAAAAAAGATTGGCGTGATGTACATAATCGTATCTGGTGTCATGTTGTTACGAGGCTTGGCCGACGTGGTGATGCTTCGTGCCCAGCAAGCATTGTTTGCCACTGGCATGGATAGTCCGATTGGCTCTGATTTATTCCAGCAGGTCTTTTCTGCACACGGTACGATTATGATTTTCTTTGTCGCCATGGGTGTAATCTTTGGCCTTATAAACTTGATAGTGCCTCTGCAAATTGGTGCCCGCGATGTGGCATTTCCGCTATTAAATTCGATTAGCTTTTGGCTGTTTTTTGCCGGTATGGCGTTGATGAACGTCAGTTTAATTATTGGTGAGTTTTCGGCTGCCGGATGGTTGGCGTATCCGCCTCTCAGTACTCTGGAATATAGTCCGGGGACTGGGGTGGACTATTGGATATGGGCGTTGCAAATAGCCGGAATAGGTAGCTTGCTCTCTGGTGTTAATTTCCTAGTCACTATATTTACCATGCGCCGCAAAGGCATGACGTTAATGAAAATGCCGATTTTTGTGTGGTCTGTAGTGGGCAGTATGGCACTGGTCGTGTTTGCTTTTCCAATCCTGACCGCTACGCTAGGTATGCTTACTCTAGATAGGACTTTGGATACAAACTTCTTTACGTCTGACATGGGTGGAAATCCAATGATGTACGTCAATTTGATTTGGGCGTGGGGTCACCCAGAGGTTTATATATTGATATTGCCTGCGTTTGGCGCTTTCTCGGAAATAGTTCCTGTGTTTAGTCGCAAGCGTTTATTTGGTTATACAAGTATGGTTTGGGCGATTATGGCAATCACGGTATTGTCGTTTACCGTTTGGTTGCACCACTTCTTTACCATGGGAGCGGGCGCGAACGTCAACGCTTTCTTTGGCATAATGACGATGATTATCGCGGTACCGACAGGCGTAAAAGTATTCAACTGGCTATTCACGATGTTTAGGGGTAGGATCAGTTTCAAGACGCCGATGCTATGGTTTATGGGATTTATAGTCACATTTACAATAGGTGGAGTTACTGGCGTATTGATGGCCGTGCCTGGTATAGACTTCCAAGTCCATAACAGCTTGTTCTTGGTCGCTCACTTCCACAACATGATCATTGGCGGAGTATTATTTGGCGCGTTTGCGGCATTGGCCTACTGGTGGCCGAAATTCACAGGCTTTCGTTTACACGAAGGGTTGGGCGTCGCGGCGTTTTGGAGCTGGTTGGTAGGATTCGTATTGGCATTCGCGCCTCTTTACATTCTAGGATTAATGGGAGCGGTTCGTCGTCTGGACTCGTACGACGCTTCGTTGGGTTGGCAAGGACTGTTCGTGGTAGCAGGAGTAGGTGTAACGTTTATATTGCTCGGCGTATTCTTTCAGGTATTACAGCTGGCATATAGTATATGGAAGCGCAAAGAACTGGCATGTGATCACGATCCATGGAATGGACGCACGCTGGAATGGGCGACATCTACGCCTGTAGCCGAGTATAACTTCGCTACCATGGAAGCGGTAAATGATAGGGATGAATATTGGGAAACAAAGTACTCGCGTAAACGTAGAAACCATCCAAAATATTCCGACGTACTGGTTCCTAAGAACAGCGGATTCGGAGTGTATGTATCGAGCGCCGTAGTGGTTATGGGCTTTGCCATTGTTTGGCACATGTGGTTGATAGCGGCTATCGCGTTGATAGTGACAATAGTATTGGCAATATGTGTTGGATTACGCGAAAATGTCGAACGAGTAATCACTGCCAAGCAAGTGGCGGAGTCTGAAAAGAAGCTGTGGAAAGGGGCTGGCGCATGAGTTCGGTAGCTGAAACACCAGAACAGAAACATCTTTTGTCAAAGACAACAATTGGTTTTTGGCTATATCTGATGACAGACTGCTTGCTGTTTGCCACGTTGTTTGCCACGTTTGCAGTTTTGAGAGGTGCGACCGCGGGCGGTCCTGACGGAGCTGAGATATATGAAATGCCAGTAGTATTGGCTGAGACCATAATTCTACTAACGAGTAGCTTTACATGCGGCATGGCTCTACTGGGAATGATGGCGAAAAATACGAAACAAGTCTTGTGGTCACTGGTGGCGACGTTCTTACTGGGCCTGGCCTTCGTAGTCATAGAAGTTGCCGAGTTTGCTAAATTAATCGCTGAAGGTCACGGCCCGCAGGCGAGCGCGTTTCTGTCTGCCTTCTTTACTCTCGTAGGAACCCATGGACTTCACGTGAGCGTTGGTCTGTTGTGGCTGATTATAATAGGTGTTTTGATATGGAAGAGAGGCCTGACCAGTAAATTAACTCGGTCCTTGACTTTGTTCGCCTTGTTCTGGCACTTCCTTGATTTAATCTGGATATTTGTGTTTACGGTAGTGTACCTGATGGGGGTAGTCGTATGACGGTTAGTCACTATGTAACTGGATTTATACTCTCGCTAGCGTTGACGCTTATGGCGTATTACGTTGCTGTTTATCACCCAACCCACTCGTTGGTATTGTTGATTTTGGTGGTCTTGGCAATAACACAACTTGCAGTCCAGCTATTGTATTTCTTGCATTTAGGAGAAGAAGTCGGTCCAAAATTAAAGCAGCTATCGTTTTGGTTCATGGCTACGTCACTGATAATTATAGTGGTGGGATCAGTTTGGATAATGTCAAATTTGAATGAAAGAATGATGCACTTTTCGCCACAAGAAAAAACTGAATACATGCTACGCGAATACGATAAAGGTTTCTAAAAGAGAAAGACCCGCCAACGGGAAGCGAGATCTTTTTGTTGACGGATATTAGCTATACATCATAACTTAAATTATATTTTGTACAGACAACTGGAAAGGTTGATGGACTGTATGGTATGATTACGCTAATCTGAACGGTGGGTTCAGTATGACCGAGAGGCAAGCGTGTGACGGATTTTTGTCACCCCTTTTTATTCGAGGGGGAATTTGTAGGCCTGCGTCTATCGAACGAGATTTGGTTGTCGCGTGAATGTCCGTTGGAATTTCGAGGCGGTGGAACTTTGGAAACTGCGCCGTGGATTGACTACGTGCGTGCGCTCCGAGGAAACATGGCGGGCTGCGTTGATCACTGGCAGCACGAAAGCCCGCATGTAGAAGTGCCGCGCGAGATTCAAGATAAGAGCGATAGACACGTCTGTATCCACTGCAACCAACGGAAGTGTTTTTGGCGGATGCACCTTTCGCCGACGACGCAACTGTCCGAGGAGACAATTGTTTCGGTACAGGCTTGGATGCTTCACTGTATGTTGGTGGCAGTTCCGTCTGTCATAACACGGTGCAGTTGCTAGAAAAGACTCGGTCGAGCTCCGGGTCGCGAGACATAAGCAAAATGCTTCGTGCCTTGCGGCCGGAGCTTTTTGCTTTTTATGAATTGGGATAGAATAGATACAAATGGAAAGACGAACGAGGTCATATCTACAATTGATGAAACCTGGCATTACACTCAGTAATACCTTGGCCGCGGTTGCTGGATTCTTTTTGGCGTCTAGTATGTATGGATTTGATCCATTAGCTTTTGCAGGTGTGGCGGCTGGTATAGCACTTGTGATTGCTTCGGCATGCGTCGCGAATAACATGGTGGATCGTGATATTGATCTGCGCATGAAAAGAACGCGCGGACGTGAAGTTGCCGCTGGCAATATCAGTATGCAAAATGCGTTTATCTACGCCGTAGTGTTGGGTATTTCAGGTTTTGGTTCGTTAGCGCTGTGGACCAATTGGTGGACCTTTGCGCTGGGCGTATTAGCATATGTTTGGTACGTAGTCATATACGGAATAGCGAAGCGAAAAACTCCAGCATCTACTCTTATCGGGGCCGTGTGTGGCGCGCTACCGCCCATGGCAGGATACGCAGCAGTGACAAATAATATAGACACGGTAGCTTTTATACTTTTCATGATGTTGATCATATGGCAAATGCCGCACTTTTACGCTATAGCCATGATGCGTCGCGATGATTATAAAAAAGCAGGGCTCCCTGTTTGGTCCGTGAAATATGGCATGGCTAGCACCCGGAAGCAAATTATGCGTTGGGTGCTTGCCTTTTTGGTCGTTACCCCCGCTCTCGCAATTGTGGGCGCTACTTGCGATCCTTATCTATTAGTCATGGTTGGCGCTGGATTATATTGGGCCGTACAGGCGATGGCCTATACCGACGAGCCAGACGAAATGTGGGCTAGGCGACTTTTCAAAAGCTCGATTTGGGTATTGTTAATCATGCTTTTCGCGATAGGCATTGGTGGTTACATATAGCAACCTTAATACAAAAACAGTCGTTTTCTCATCATATCTAGCTGGCTGGAATCCGCCCCGCCCTTCGCAACGTAACGACAGTTTCGTTTCGTCTGCCAGAACGTATTCCGTCTCATCTATTCATGCGATAAAACGACTGTTTTTGTATTGAGGTTACTGTACCATAAGTGTTAATATAAATTAGATGAATATAACTATAGTAGGTGGTGGTTTTGGCGGTGTAAAAGCGGCGCTGGAACTATCCAAAGATGCAAACAACAATATTACCTTAATTAGCGACAAGGAAGATTTTCAATACTATCCTGCGCTCTATGGCACGGCCACTGGCCACAGTCATTTACAGTCCTGGGTTCCGTTAGGCAAGATTTTTGCTAGTAAATTAAACGTAGATGTTGTCATAGATAATATTACCAGGGTAGACCCGACCACCAAGTCACTCAATGGCGCGTCTGATACCGTGTACAAGTATGATCGACTGATACTGTCACTAGGCTCTATCACTACGTACTTTGGTATCAAGGGGCTGGATGAGTTCTCGTACGGTATAAAGTCGTACGAAGAGATAAAGGAACTAAAGCACCATTTATACTCCGCGATCGTTGAAAACCGTGAAGTAGAGAAAGAATACGTGATAATCGGCGGCGGACCAACAGGTGTTGAGCTAGCGTCGGCCATGCGTGAATATACAGCGTGCCACATGTCAAAATAGGCATCACCGTGCTAGAGGCTATGCCAAGATTGTTACCCAAGATGAGCGAAAAAACTAGCGCGAAGGTCAAACAGCGATTAGAAAAATTGGGCGTCAAAGTTCTACTAAACGAAAAAGTTGAATCGGCTAGTCAAGATGGCTTGAAGGTAAACGGAAAACCACTCAAGAGCCATACGGTAATATGGACATCGGGCGTGGCTAACAATCCATTTTTCTCCGAAAATGCCGAGCACTTTGAACTTGCGAAGAATGGCAAGGTTATTGTAGATGAATATATGCGCACCAATGACGGAATATATGTGATTGGCGACAATGCAGCGACGTCATTTAGCGGATTGGCTCAAACCGCATTGCATGACGCAAAATTTGTTGCGAGTAACATCAAGCGTAGAAAAAGTGGTGGTAAAGCCAAAAAATACAAAGCAGTACTACCACCAGTAGTGATACCTCTGGGTGAAAATTGGGCAGTTTTTGAATGGCACTGGATGAAACTGTATGGGTGGCCCGCATCATTACTGCGTAGAGCCGCCGACTTGGTAGGCTATACGGACATACTACCTCTTGGTCAAGCGTTAGGTCAGTGGCATGCGCAGACGATTGTCGAGGACGACTATTTTACTCCAGCGCCACCAAAAAAGAAAAAATGATACAATAGTATTAAACGAAAGCGAGGATTTTTTTATGGCGACATCTAATAGCCAGCGTATAGGAATATGGGCAATAGCAGTAATAATGATTCTAGGTACTCTAGGTTCGTTCTTTTTAATAGTCGTAGCGAATCAAAACGACGTGAATGATCAACAGAGTCTGAATGAAATGCAACAAAAGTATATGAAGCAGGTTCAGGAGTATCAAAAAAAGCTAACTGATCAGGCATCCGAACTATCAAAAAAGTACTACAAATCATTTGAAAAATACGAAGACCAGCCAGAAAAATTCAATGCGGATAAAGTTACCAAGTTGACAACAGTCGATTTGAAAAAGGGTGACGGCGCCGTCGTAAAAGAAGGTACTGAATGGGGCGCATACTACGTAGGCTGGTTACCTACTGGTCAGATGTTCGATAGCTCATTTAACGGTAAAGAACTCCGACCGCCAATCACCTCTGATATGGGATTAATCGAAGGCTGGACAAAGGGCATGCAGGGAATGAGAATCGGTGGCGTTCGGGTCATTACGATTCCCGCCGAATTAGCCTACGGAGAAACGGGCAGTGGAAAGATAGAGCCTAATACGCCAATCAAGTTTGTTGTCATGGCTATTCCAAAACCGCAAACGATTCCACAACCCGACACACCACAACAATAGTAATTAGTGCTATACTAAGTATAGGAAAATATGGCAGAAGAAAATAAAGTTATAGAAACGGTAATGATCGGCGCGGGACCTAGTTCGTTGGCTGCCGCCGTATATACTACGCGTGAAGATATCGAAACGGTTGTATATGAAAAGGGCGTCATTGGAGGCTTGGCCGCAATTACCGATATGATCGACAATTATCCTGGATTTCCGCAGGGAGTCGAGGGCATGAAGCTCGCTGGCGAGCTGGAGCAACAGGCAAAAAGATTTGGTGCAAAGATTGATTTTGGTGAAGTCAGCGATATCAGGGTTAATGATGACAAGACGAAAACATTGACGGTGGATGGCCAGTCTGTCACTGCAAAAACGGTGTTGATAGCAACCGGAAGCGACTATAACAAACTCGGTATACCTGGTGAACAGGAACTCTATGGTAGGGGCGTGCATTACTGTGCTACCTGTGATGGCGCTTTCTATCGCGAAAAGCGTCTCGTGGTCGTGGGGGGTGGAAACTCCGCGGTACAAGAAACAATATTTTTGACACGATTCGCTACGCACATAGATTTATTGGTACGAAGTACGGTAAAGGCTAGCGATGTGCTGCAAAAGGATCTACAGAAGTTCGTGGACGAGGGCAAAGTTACAATTCATTTGGGCGTGACGCCGACGGAGATTGTAGCGACGGATGGCAAAGTGACTCATGTAGCTGCCAAAAAAGGTGATGAAGACGTGAAAGTCGATACAGACGGTGTCTTCGTATTTATCGGATTAAAGCCTAACACACAGTTCCTCCAGAATAGTGGCATTGAATTTGATGAGCAAGGACTTATAAAAACCGATGAACACCTAGAGACTAACCTACCTGGCGTGTTCTGTAGTGGCGATGTCCGTAGCGGTGCAACGATGCAAATAGCCAGTGCGGTTGGCGAAGGCGCTACCGCGGCGCTGTCTATTCGCGAATACCTAGACGACACCTCTCACGTAGAATCAGCGCCAAAGGTGAACAAGCCTGACAGTAAAAAATAGTTGTCTATTGTTGATATTTCTACAATGACAAATATTTGTTTTTCGTGCATAATAGTAGTGTAAACATAACCAAAACGAGAGACCACCACGCTCGCGGGATTTTTCCCTAAAAAACAAAAAGAAAGTTCAAAAGGCGTG
Source organism: bacterium (assembly GCA_030429975.1). Classification (GTDB taxonomy): domain Bacteria; phylum Patescibacteriota; class Saccharimonadia; order Saccharimonadales; family Saccharimonadaceae; genus UBA2112. Next base: position 8,189 of record JAUIGB010000019.1, read on the forward strand.
AAAAAATTTACAGGTGTAGCCTACGGGCGTTTTTCAATAGCGTTATGCGCGATATTGCTTCCTATAGCATTGCTTGTTGTTTGGTTTGGTCAATTGTTCGTTGCTCCGGTCGCACACGGAGCTACTTGTGGTGCTTCAACTAACTTTATCACTACCTGGAAAACAGATAATCCCGGTAGCAGCAACAGTACATCTATCACCCTTACGGCCGACCCAGTAAGCTTTAACTACAACATAGACTGGGATAATGATGGTGTAATGGACGAAACATTGGCAAGTCCTAACACTTCCGTAACGCACGACTTTGGTACTCCGGGGACATACACGATCCAGATATGTGGCAGCTATCCTTACATAAACTGGGATTATAGTGATGATCAAGAAAAACTTATCCGTGTGAATCAATGGGGTGATAATGCATGGACTACGATGGCGGATGCCTTTTATGGCGCAAGCAACATGACAATCACCGCTACGGATACGCCCGACTTATCTAGCGTCACTAATGCGTCAAATATGTTTCGGAATGCTTCATCGTTCAACCAAGACATCAGTGGATGGGATGTGAGTAATATTCAGAACTTTACTAATATGTTTTCCGGAGCATCTTCTTTTAACCAAGACATCAGTGGATGGGAAGTGGGCGGTGCCACGAACATGGCGGCTATGTTTGCAGGCGCATCTTCTTTCAACCAGGATATTGGCGAATGGGACGTGAGCTCGGTAACGAGTATGAATCTCATGTTTGCCGGTTTTAACTACTATGCAGTCGGCCTAGATGCCTACTTTACGAATTATCCGATGGCTTTTAACCAAGATATATCCGGCTGGAATACGGGACAGGTATCCTCGACGCAGTGGATGTTCGCGACTGACGCGGATACACGCATGAGGGATCTATTCGAGGGGTCGGGCTATACGGTTCATGTTTCGAACAACGCACAGTCACACGCCTTCTCTCAGTCACTTGGCTCTTGGGACGTATCCAACGTAACGGTAATGAGTGACATGCTCTCTGGCGCCCCCTTGTCTGCTGCTGAATACGATTCAACCTTGGCTGGATGGTCGGCGCAAACATTACAAGATGATGTTGAGTTTGGGGCCGTAGGCCTAAAATACTGTAGTGGAGGTACGGCCAGGGCAAACATGGTCAGTACGTATTCGTGGGTTATCTCCGATGGAGGCGTTAACTGTCTAGATCTAAATCCAACAAGTAACTTAACGGACATAGATGTAGCGACTGGCGTAGCTCCCGTAAACCCAGATTCGACCCAGCGCTTAATTCGTTTGTTAAAGAACGACCTACCGCTGGCGCAGGCAAATGTGATGTTTGACAACGCGATAGACTGGAGAGACGTTGACGGGGGAACCGACAGCGCCAATTACAAAAGTGTTATCTCGGGACTGGCAAGCGCGGATGCAGTTGTTGGGAGCCATACACTATTCGTGCCCCGTGCCAGTACTCACGGCGCAGTGGTAATATGCCCGCATGCCCAAACTCTAGAGCAAGTATCGGCAAATTGTACTAATGCGACAGTTATGACATCTGCGGATTCGAACGTGTCAGTAGTGACGATAGGCGGTGATAGCTACTGGAGAGTTAGTGGATTGACGGGTACCGGTGGTATCAGCGTACCTAGCGCGCCAAATACCGGTTGGAGTCCAGTGCCTCTTCCTGTTTTTGTAATAATCTCGGGACTAGGCCTGGTAGTGATGGGCGTATCAATACGCAGAATATCGAGGAAGCGTGCTTTGGTATAGACTGTACATTTTGCCGTATATCCTTCTCGCGCTTGGCTCATTCGTGGCGGCTTTTGGGTTGAGTGCTGTCGTACAGAGCAATGTCGTCGCACTAGGCGGAGATCCTGTTATATCAGAGCAAGCAATCGTGAATGAAGAAGGTTTGCCAGACGAAAATGAACCAGACTGCGAGAACTACAAGGTCTCTAATAATCAACCGCGCAAGATAATAATGCCGACAATAAATACCGAGGGGTGTTTGCAGAAGGTTAGCATAGATAGTAAGGGTGCTATAGGAGTGCCGAACAATATACATGTCGGTGGCTGGTATATCGGCCTTTCGATGCCCGGTAACAAAGGGCTGAGTTTGATAGATGGTCACTTGCGGGGTCTATATAACCAAGGTATTTTTGAAAACCTGTACAAACTGAAGGGTGGCGATAAGTTCGAGATAGAATACGGTGACGGTAGCAGTAAAAAGTTTGAGGTAGTGAGTGTCAAGCAATATACAGTACGCGAGACTAGCGCGCGAATGTTTTATAAGCATCCAGACATAGACAGCCAGCTAAATTTAATTACATGTTTTGGTGAATGGCAATCGGACACCAGGCAATTCAACCAAAGGATATTGGTAGTTACCAAGCTGGTAAGATAAATTATCGTTTCTTTTTGTTAGATTTCTTGTCTAGAGTCTTTAGAATCTTGTCAGGATAGTCTGTTACTACGCCGTCGACGCCACGTTTTGCGAGTAGCAGTGCGGTGTCGGGACGGTTGACTGTATATACGTATGTAAAGATATCCATCTTTTTTGCCATTTGTAGAGACACTTTATTGATGTGTAGTCTGTGCCAGCCGGCGGCAGACAGATGTAGTTTGCGATGATACGCCATAAAAGACAGTGGGTTTACGCTGTGTAGCAATGATAGATTGATATCACGACTTCGCTTGCGTAATCTCAGCAGGGTAGAAACATGGAATGATGAAAATAGGATATTATTCCAGTCCGAAGGCTTGTTGATATAGTTATTTTTTATCAGGTTAAAAACTTCGTCCACGCCCGTCGCCGGCTTGAATTCCAAATTAAGATATATTTTACCGAAAAGGGCGTCTAGGGCATTGCGAAGAGTGGTCACGGGGCCGGCCTTACGCAGTTTTGAATACCTAGTACTACTGATTCTGTGGCCGTGTAGCTTGCTGTCATGCGCAAGTATAGCTACCTTGTCGCTGGTCAATCGAACGTCAAACTCTAGCATATCGGCACCACTGTCGATTCCGGCTAATAATGATTCCATTGAGTTTTCAGGAGCCAGACCTGCGGCTCCTCGGTGTCCGATGATAAGCATACGTATAATTATAGTTTATTGGTGTTTTTTGTATAGTGACCAAGTTTTTATTATCATGTTGTTTTGCTATACTATCAGATGAAAAGAAACCAACTAAATGGAGAAAATATGGCAGATTTTAATCAAATCCTCACACCTGGCGATGTTGATGGTGGTGTTGTAAATGTAGTAGTAGAAATCCCTGCGGGCAGCAGTCACAAAATAGAATGGAACCGTGATCTAGCAGTTATGCAACTGGACCGCGTAGAGCCGGCTGTTTTCGCGAAACCATGCAACTATGGTTTTATACCGCAGACCCTGGACGAAGACGGTGATGAATTGGATGCGCTAATTATTACCGACGAACCATTGCCTACGGGTGTATTCCTAGAAGCGACCGTCATTGGCGTCATGAAGTTCGAGGATGGCGGGGAAGTAGATGACAAGATTGTCGTTGTGCCGACCGATGATCGAAATACCGGCAATCGTATCCAGAGTCTGGATGACATTCCGCAGTTGATCAAGCAGATTGACTTCCATTTCAGTCATTACAAGGATTTGAAAAAACCTGGTACGACCGTGGTAAAAGGCTGGGGTGATCCAGAAGAGGCAAAAGCCGTCATACACGAAGCAATCGAACGCTGGAATAAAAAATGACCAAAACTCAGTGTGTTGCCAAGGCGCTGATATTAGATAAAAACAGCGATTTTTTGCTACTGACGCGTAGCGACACCCATCCACACTATGCCGGTTATTATGATCTGCCTGGTGGTGGAGTGGAGAAGGCGGAATCGTATCGAAAGGCGCTTGTCCGTGAAGTTCACGAGGAAACAGGACTAAGCCTAGATGAACAACAAATCCGCGTACTGTATACCGTAACTCAGGTTATACACGGCGTTAGTTATCCGACGGTATTGTATTATGCACGACTTGACAAAGAGAAGCCTGATATAGATTTGAGCTACGAGCACAAGTCATTTGACTGGGCGCATATCGATCGCCTCTCGGAGGTAGAGCCACAGATTGCTCCGACATACCGCGAAGCTCTCTCGTATATTCGAGACAATGATGTCATTAGTGATATTGACACAGTGTAATTAAAATGTTATAAATATACGTATCCCTGTTCAACGAGACCCGGGAGGGTAGTGATGGAATATACAGAAAGGCAGAAGCGACGGCTGGCCTTGGATCGGCAGGACTACCAGAGACGTATGAGCTGGCTGGTTTTGCTGTACATCGTCTTGTTCATTCTGTTTCCGATCATCGGGACGATGTCATGGTTGGTGGCGCTAGGATTGTTCCTGGTGTCGTGCGCCGTGTCGGCTCTGATTGTGGTGCTCGCATGGCATCACCACTGCAAGCGCTTCGACCAGAGGGTTCTAATCGAAAATCGGAAAAGAGCCACAGACCACAATTGAATCTCAGGACGGGGAAGGGCGCGTAGTCAAGTGACTGCGCGCCCTTTCGCCTTTAGCCTCTTTTTTTACGAAGCGCCTTGTCGTGTATAATGGCTGCCGCGCCACTGACCGCTTGAATGACGCCCAATTTACGCAGTTGCATGCGCAATTTTGTACGCGCATGCGTAGTAGTGACTAGATCTTGCCAGTCTTTTTTGGGTTGCGAAAGTTTGCGGGTAGTCACCTCGACGACATCGCCATTCGCAAGTGGTTTGTCGAACGGATGGATAACTCCGTTTACGCGAAAACTGTACGCATGTTTACCTATGTCACTGTGTACGAGGTATGCGAAGTCTAACGGTAGTGCGCCTTCCGGCATATTATATATGTCACCTTTTGGAGAAAATACGAATATTCTATCTCCAAATAGATCTACGTTGAGCTGTTTTTTGCTAATCTTCTCTCCATCGCGCAAACGAGCCGCCACTTCCTGCATTTGCGTTATCCACTGCAATTCCGTAGGTAGGTGTACGGCTGTTTTCTTGCGTACGTAATTTTTTTTGCTCTTTTGCTCGTGGTAATGAAAACTAGCGGCCAGCCCACGTTCGGCATAGTCGTGCATTTCGTGAGTACGAATTTGAAATTCAACGATTTGTTCGTTCGGAGTCAGCACGGTGGTGTGAAGACTTTGATAACCATTCGGCTTTGGAACGGCGATATAATCTTTTATTCTAGCAATCATCGGTTGGTACATACTGTGCAATATTCCCAACACTTTATAACAAGTCTCTTTGTCGTCGACGATTATCCGTAGTGCCATCAGGTCATAAATATCATCAATATTGCCGTTTACTTTCCGTAATTTTTTGTACAGGCTGTATATACTTTTGACCCGTCCGTTTATCTCTGCTTGAATGTGCTGCTTGGATAATTCTTTCTCTACTTCTATCCGAACGGTGCCTAGTTTTCGCGTGCTCTTGCCGAGTCGTTTTTTCATAAGGGATTTTAGATGGTTGAATTCCCGAGGATCTAGGTAGCTAAATGCTAACTCTTCAATTTGCATACGAACGCGTCCCATACCTATACGGTCAGCGATTTGAGCGAAAACTTCCAATGACTCCCGGGCGACCTTTTTTTGCTTTTCTACTGGAAGATATTGCAGGGTTTGCAGATTATGTAGTCGGTCGGCAAGTTTTATGATTATTACGCGAACATCCTGGCTAACGGCAATAAGTAGTTTTGATAGATTATCTTTGGTCTGTGGTAAATAACTATCAAGATCTCGCATGCCGGATCTTGCCTGCGATACCTTGGTGACACCGTCAACCAAAAAAGATACGTCACGTCCGAACAAGCTCTCTATTTCGTCAAGTGTTGTTTCGGTGTCTTCTACGCAGTCATGTAAAACGCCGGCCAGGACACTGTCCATGTCCATGCCCCATTCAATCAGCAGGCGTGCTACTGCGAAGGGGTGGATTATGTAGGGTTCACCGCTCAAACGTTTTTGTCCACGATGTTTTGATGTCGCAAAGTCCATGGCATGTTCTAGTTCGGCCAACTGGTCGTCGGTATAGGTTTGGGACGCTAATTCCAGAACTTCACGCTTCTTCATGGGTATAGTATATCAACGGTAATGCCTCTTGGAAATGACAAGGCGGACCCAGGGCGCGTACGCGCGATGAATCCGCCTATTGTCAGTGGCCTAGCATGGATAGTTGTACGTGTCTGGGGGCTTCTAGAAAGGCGCAGATTTTTTTCTGGTCTGCGATAACTTCGCCCGCTCGCAGCGAGTCACTGACCTTACGCTCGCCAGTTGTCGAGTCGACACTGACGGCGAAATAAACAACCGACATATAGCTAGTCATCGTGTCGAGCCCCGCGACGAAGATGGTTACATCATCATAGGTGGCGACCTCTTCGAGTTCCATGATTTCGCTATTGCCGGAGTGGTGTTCTAGCGTGCAGGTATTGTCATCATTCATGGTGACGCGAAACGGATACCCGCGCACATTGTCCAGGGCTAGTAGCCTGTGTTCAGGTGCCAACCCTTCTGTTTCATTCACGATTACTCCAACTTTTGAAGGTATTCTGACAGGATTATAATGACAGTAAAATGAGTATTTGTAAAGCGTTTGCATATTGCTGATAAGATGTTTACAATCTATAGAGAAAACACTAAAGCTTAAAAGAGGTAGAATCAATGTCAGTAGCAAAACTAGGAATCAATGGATTTGGCCGTATAGGTAGGAACGCATTTAAAATTGCTTTCGAACGTAAAGATTTAGAAATCGTTGCTATTAACGATTTGACGGACACAAAAACACTGGCTTATTTGTTAAAGCACGATAGCAATTATGGTACATATCAGCATGAAGTTAGTTTTGATGACGAGCACATAATCGTTGACGATAAAAAAGTAAAAGTATTGGCCGAGAAGGATCCTGCGGTATTGCCCTGGAAAGACCTAGAGGTTGACGTGGTCATAGAATCAACTGGTCGATTCACCGCGAAGGAAGACGCCGAAAAACATATCACCGGAGGTGGCGCCAAGAGAGTTATTATCAGCGGACCTAGTAAGTCTGATGGAGTCGATACTATAGTTCTGGGCGCGAATGATGACAAGATTGACGGATCTACCGATGTCGTAAGTAATGCCAGCTGTACTACGAACAGCTTGGGGGCGGTCATGGCAATCCTAGATAGTGAGTTCGGCGTAGAAAAATCTTTGTTGACCACGGTGCATAGTTATACAGCAAGCCAGGTGTTGCAGGATGCACCAAGCAAGGATTTGCGCGAAGGACGAAACGCTGCCGAGAACATGGTTCCGACTACAACTGGCGCGGCAATCGCGGTAACAAAAACTCTGCCAAAACTAGAAGGCAAGTTCGACGGGCTATCTATTCGTGTTCCTACCCCGGTCGTCTCTATTAGTGATGTGACGGCGCTATTGTCCAAGGATGTAACGGTCGAGGAAATAAACAACGCGTTCAAAAAAGCAGCCAAAGAACCATACTATCAAGGTATCTTGGGCGTCAGCGAGGAACCGTTGGTCAGTCGGGATTATATAGGCAATAGTCATTCTGGAGTCGTTGACTTGCTATTGACCAAGGTGGTCGCTGGCAATCTCATCAAGGTAGCAGTTTGGTACGACAATGAATGGGGCTATAGTAATCGTTTAGTTGAACTAGTAGCTGACGTTGGTAAATCCGTAAAAAAATCTGAATAATAAATCCCGCAACAGAACTTGAACGCTTAAGCTATTCTTCAGTATGTATCTCTATAATTTAGTTAGTAATAATAGAGGGAGGAGTGGCAATGGAAAACTATAAAGAAGCGGACACAAGACTCGAAGACGAAAAGTCTTATGAGCAAGAAGAGGAAAAATATGAGAAGGTAGCATCTGATCTAGAGTCAATTATTGATTCGCATAATCCGATGTACTACAGGATTGAACATGATTCGTTCTTGTTAAAGCAGGCTAAAGATATTCCAACGGACTTTGAACATGAAGGCAGGTTAGTCCTAGCTGATGTGTATGTCGTGCGTAGTTTAACGCTAGGAGAAGCGGACGGCGATCACAGGCATACGGAGGAGATAGCCGATGGCGTTTACCTGGACGAAAGCACCCAGGAGATTGAATCAATACCAAATGCGATGGGTATAGAGTTTCGGATCGCGGGATCTATGCACAGTGGCATGGAAGTGCATATTCAAGGAGTGAACTGGAGCATATCTCATGGCTTGGCCGGAGAACCTGCGCTGGATCAAATAACTGATATGTCTAAATACATACAACGACCCATTGCCACGCGGGTTCCTGCTTCGCAATATTTATAAATGTAGCAGATTTCAACCCTTTGTTTTTTTGTCATAAAACGCTTATACTAATAATCATGAAAGTATATTTAGGCGGTGATCATGCCGGATTTGATTTGAAAGAAGACGTGCACATATATTTGGCAAAACGTGGAGTTGACGTAGTAGACGTGGGTCCCATGGAGCTGGATCCAAAAGACGATTTCCCCCAGTTCGCACAGGCAGCTGTATTGAAGGTGATAGGCGACGAAGACGACGATGCTCGCGCGATTCTGATTTGTGGCGGTGGTCAAGGAATGGCCATGGCGGCCAACAGGTTTCGTGGTATTCGTGCTAGCGTGATTTGGGACGCAGAAGAGGCGCGGATTACCAGGAATGATAATGACAGCAATGTATTGTGTCTGCCTGCTCGCGTGCTTCAACGCGAAGATGAGCGAATTTGGCATGACATCGTTGATACGTGGATACATTCACCGTTTTCGGGAGCCGTACGTTATAAGCGCAGAAATGCGGAACTGGATGAGCTAGCGTAATGAGCACGATTGTTCCAACGGTACTGGCATCTACACCAGAGGATTACAAAGCTAGTCTGGAACGAGTACATACATTTACGAATAGGATTCATGTCGATTTTAGCGACGGGTCTTTTGCGCCAAATAAAACGATCGCTGTTAATCAAATATGGTGGCCTCAGCAATGGCAGACCGACATACATGCAATGGTTGCCGATCCTGGTCAGTACGTAGATTTATTAATATCAATGAAACCGAGTTTGATAATCTTTCATGCTGAAGTCCAAATCGATCTGGCTCCGGTATTAAAAAAAGTTCGTGACAGTGGAATAAAAGTAGGCATAGCTTTGATGCGATCGTCTGTCCCCGCCGACTACGCTACGCACATAGAAAACGTAGACCACGTGATGGTATTTAGTGGCGATTTAGGAAACTATGGTGGTACGGCCAGTATGATGCAACTAGAAAAAATTCGCATGATAAAGAACATTAACTCAGGCCTAGAGATTGGCTGGGACGGGGGCGTGGCCACCGAGAACGCCTTTAGTCTTTCGCAAGGTGGGGTGGATGTTTTGAACACGGGGGGTGCCATTCAAAAGGCGCAGGATCCGAAAGCCGCGTATGACGCATTGGTAAAAGAAGTAAGTAAACAGGGGGCGGTATGACGAAACAGCATATGACTATTGTCGAATTAGAACGCAAGGCGTACGCCTTACGTGAGGATTTGATAAAAATGCTCGAAACGGCTGGGAGCGGCCATAGCGCAGGACCTTTGGGGTTGGCAGAGCTAGTCGGTACCCTATATTTTGATGTCATGAAGTATGATCCAAAGAATCCCGACTGGGATCAGAGGGACTACTTTTTCCTTAGTAACGGTCACTGTGTTCCGATTCAGTATGTCACCATGGCGCATGCCGGATTCTTTGATAAAGAAGAGCTAAAGACGCTTCGAAAGTTCGGTAGTAGATTACAGGGTCATCCCGAGCGAACAAAACTACCTGGACTAGAAAACACGAGCGGACCGCTGGGTAGTGGTTTATCTCAGGCCGCAGGCGTGGCGTATACTTTGCAATACATAGATAAAAATCCCAAGAGGTTTGTGTACGTTGTCACCGGTGATGGCGAATTGAACGAAGGTAATATATGGGAAGCGGCTATGTTTGCCGGCAAATACAAACTGTCCCAGCTAGTAGTTTTTATAGACAGGAATAATATACAGATAGATGGTCCGACCGATGAAGTTATGCCACTCGAAGATCTGCATGGTAAATGGGAGTCGTTTGGCTGGCATGTACAGGAGATAGACGGACATAATGTCGAAAGCATTCGTGACGCGGCTAGCATGGCTCGAGCGATTACCGACAAGCCAAGTGCTATTATTACGCACACTATCCCCGGTAAGGGAGTTGATTTTATGGAGTACGATTTCCACTATCATGGATATTTCCTAAACAAGGATGATGGCAAG
>JAUIGB010000020.1 GCA_030429975.1 bacterium
GCGAGCATAGCAGACGGTACTAACCTTACACTCGAAACTGCCGCGACCGCTACAGAAGCTGGCGTAGCGTTTGATTATCGTGATTTTGACACGACATCAACCAGTGACTTAAATATTGTTGCACCTAGCCCCGGAGAGGCAACCTTTGGTACTTATGTCACAGACACCGACACGGGTACCAACGAAGACGGTATGGTATCTAGCGTTCCTGATCCATCATCCGCCAACAGTAACTTCCTCGTCTATTATGATGACGGCCTTGGTAACTGGCAGGCGTCTACGGGCTGGACAATGGCAGCGTCAAATAACGAGACGGCAGATACGGGTCAGGGACATGACATGGGGACTGGCCACATATCCGGCAAAAACAACTACATTACTTTGACAAAAGCCGCTGGAGAATCGTTCGCCGCCGGTGATCGCATCAAGATTGTGTTCTTCGGTAAGGATGCAAACTATATAACTAACCCTGGTAGTGATGAGTTCTTCGTAAAGATCAACACATGGAATACAGATACTCCATCTACATGGGTAGCGGGTGGTTCAGAGAACATCGACGGTGGTGTCACAGTGGCCAACGTCATGAACGAATCGATCCAAATTACTACCAAGGTATTGGAGACCATGGACTTCTCTGTCGGAACGGTAGATCCATTTACGCTAGAGTCAGAAGGTGCGCTTACCGACGATAGTCAACTAGATTTAGCATATGGCGGCGGTGGAGCGCATAATGTTCACATACCATGTGAGCGTATCCAAAAAGGCATGACTCCAAGCGATCCTGCAAACGTCCTGAACATGGGTAACGAAAGTGCCGAGTTCTCTCTAGAGACCGATCATACATACAGCACGCATAGCTACTGGCGACTAAGCTCCAACTCTAGTGCCGGTGCAACGGTTTACTACTCGGGCACCACACTTAGCAACACTGTTGGTGACCAAATAGATGCTATCGGTGCGACTGCAGCAGCCCCACAAGAGGGCGCAGAACAGTTCGGCCTAGCCCTAGCAAACGGTGCAATAGCAGATAACGCTCAGCCATGGACGCCTACACAGCTAGGTGGCGCTGGTGGACACATGGTTGACTATGTGACAGAACGCACGGGCGCAAACGTATTCGAATGGGGCGCAGATAACGCCGCAAACGGACTAGCCACACCGGCATCTGGCGATATAGATGCATCTGTAACAGATGATGCAGATTCTGACCTAGACGAAAACGCAAGCTGGCATGCACCTAGGCTTTGGCCGCTCATTCCGCTTGACGACTACGATCAAGGTTCGGGTGTTGTAAACACTGAATACGGTGGTGTCGATACTGAATTCGCATTCGATCCGGCTTCGATAACGATTCCAGCAGCATTAGCAACACAGAACTCACAAGTTGTCGACTGTGTAACAGGTAAGATGCGATACATTGCCAACATCGCAGCAACTACACCTGCTGGTATCTACACGACCAAGATCAACTACATCGCAGCTCCTCAGTACTAAAATCTCCTGAATCTCCTGGTACTTTGGTCGCATGTAGCGACACAAACCGACCCCTAGAGGGTCGGTTTGCTTATTACGCATAACCCGCTAGTTCTAGTACAATAGAGCTTATGAAACATCATGTGTTTCGGCTACATGCATTATCACACGCATGGCGTCATGTCTGGACGCAGGAGTCACTAGCGTTGCTATTGGCTATGTTTGTGTTTGTCGTGCCGGTTTCGGCGTCGACGCGCTTTGTCGAAAGGTCACTATTTATACAGAATCCAGAAGCGGGCGAAACTACCACCTACACATTATCACTACAATTTACTACTCCATCACCGGTTGGGTCACTGGATATGCTGTTTTGTGACAACCCCATACCTTATTTGCCGTGCGTCACGCCTACTGGATTGGATGTATCTGGTGCCGTGTTGAGTGACCAGCAGGGCGAGACAGGGTTTAGTATCTCTCAGCAATCGACCAACCATATAGTTTTGTCGCGCACGCCAGCAATGATCACGCCGGGCACGCCATCCACATTTGTATTCAATAATATTGTGAATCCAGAAGAGACAGGGCACGCTTTTTCCATACGACTAAAGAGCCACGCATCGACAGACGCCACTGGTCCACAGATAGATTTCGGATCGGTCAGAAGCCAGATAACAGAGGGCATTACCATCCAGACACAAGTACCACCCCAACTGGTGTTTTGTCTAGCGCAGGAGGTGCAGTTGTATTGTTTGGATACCAACGATACATATTATTCCGACATGGGGCAGCTGGAAACAGATTCTACGCTAGTAGCATATTCACAAATGGCTGTCGGTACCAATGCGTCGGCAGGTTTTTCCATCACTGCTCACGGGGGTCCACCAGCCGCCGGTACTAGCGTGATTGACGAGTTACAGACTCCGACGCCCAGTATCCCCGGAACTAATCAGTTTGGTATCAATTTGGTTGCCAACAACGCTCCTGCCATTGGTGGCGATCCAGAGGGTCCGTTTGCCAACGCTGTGCCATCTCCGGATTATGGCATACCCGACACATACAAATTTGTCGACGGGGACGAGGTGGCTTTTTCACCAAATGTTAGTCTGATGCGTAAGTTTACCGTCAGTTATATATTGAATGCTAGTCCGTCGCTAAAAGCCGGGGTATACAGCACGACGATTACATTCCTGGCGACAGGTAACTTTTAGATTGCGGTTATGTAGTAGAAAATGATACAATTATGCTAATATTTATAATAGTTGTTACATGAGGATTAATAGGGGAAAATGAAACAAATAAAGAGCTTCGTTCTGGTCGCATTTGCCATAGTGACGTCTTTTATGTTCAGCGTGCCCGCGGACATCGTTTCTGCCCAGTCGGCATCACTGAGTATTGCTCCACGTAAAGATTACGTGACCGATCCGGGCGAGACTATCAAGGACACCTTGCTAATCCGTAACCTGGATGAAACCGACGATCTAGAACTTACCTTGCGAGTGGTTGACTTTACGTACACCGAAGACGGCGGTACGCCAAAGCTCTTTCTGGATCCGGATGCAGCACAGACCACTTGGTCACTAAAGCCTTTTTTGAAAGTACCGAATAGTGTAAAAGTACCTGTAAAAGGTACAAAATCAGTTCCGATAACACTGTCTGTTCCAGAAGGCCAGGGTGCAGGTAGTTTCTACAGCGCGATTATCTACTCTACCGGTGCGCCGGGTGGCGGAAATGTCGGACTGAGTGCCTCTGGGGTGACACTAGTATTCTCACAGGTGCCAGGCAAAGTAAATGAAAATCTACAACTGAAAAAACTTGGTGCGTACGATGCTATTGCCGCGCTAGCCGATGACGATGATGGCTATCGGTTCCTAAACTTCCTAGAACCGCTAAACATAGGTTACACGCTAAAAAACAGCGGTAACGTAGTCGAAGCACCGGTGGGTACTATCAAACTGCAACACATGTTTGGTCAGGAAACATCAATTACCAATATTAACCCTACCAAATCTCTCGCACTGATAGGGCAGACGCGTACCTTTACGGCATGTATAAAATTAAAGAGCCAAGAAGTTGATTTTAGTGGGGAAAAGTCTGAGGCGACCAATTGTGTCCCCCCGGGACTTTGGCCAGGTCACTATAATGTATCGATAGAAGCATATTACGGCCAAAATGGTAATAATACACAGGAAGTTATAGGGACGGCATCGTTCTGGTATTTACCACCGTGGTTCCTGTTCCTAATCGCAGTATTACTATTAATCATCGCGTTCTATGTCTGGAAAATCAAACGCTCGCTCGATCGACGCAAGCGGCGGGCAGGTGTCAAGTTCAACAAATCACGCGGTAGAAAATAGTTAATAGCTTTGCCAGGTTTGGTCTGGCAAGCTACAATAAGCATTAGCATGGTACACAGTATTCGTAGGAGGGCATATCTGGCTATACCGGTAGCATTGGTTCTATCGGTGTTTGCGGTGCTACTATCCACGCATACCACGTATGCACAGTTTAATCCGCTACCAACGCCACCGCCAAAGCCCGGATCGTATGGTCTAGAGGCAACCAAGACCAAAGAACCACCGACCACCGCTGCACGTATCACCATACCCGGCAACAACGCCTCGTTTGCCGAAGCACCAATAACTGTTCGTGGTATCGCGCCAGATGGTTTGATGGTTCAGGTATATAACAACGGCGTGTTGGTCGGTTCCGTCATGAGCAGTGGTGGCAGTTTCGAACAGCAGGTTAGCCTGTTTGCCGGTACCAACGTGCTCTATGCGATTGTTTATGACGAATTAGATCAGGCGGGTCCTGTATCGAACGAAGTATCTATAGAATATACCAACACCGACTTTCAAGCCTTTGGCGAACAAATCACGCTAACTAGTGCTTTTGGCCGTCGTTCGGCCGCAGTGAACAGTGAGCTGACATGGCCATTACAACTGTCGGGCGGTTCTGGCCCGTATGCATTTAGTATAGATTGGGGCGACGGATCCGAACCTCAACTACTGAGTCAGGCCGCTGGCGGAGTGATCAACATATCACACGTGTACAAAAACGCCGGTATCTACCAGGTAAATATAAGGGTAACTGACGTAAATGGTGTCAGTGCCTTTTTGCAACTAGTAGCCGTGGCAAATGGCAGGCCAGATGCATCGACGTCGGGTAATACTGATGGTGGTGGCGATGGATCTGGTGGCGGTTCGGGCAGTGGACAACAGGAAGTCCTGTGGATACCCTCCGCGGCGTCACTAGCTATGTTGCCTCCAGCGTTCATTCTAGGTCGTATGAGCCAAGTAGTTTCACTGCGTAACAAGATGCTAAAAGAGCATGAAAACGTCAAAAAGAATAGATAATTTTCAGCAATTATCATCGTCACCTCTGGCGGGCTGTGGAAAACTATTGCATAAAGTTCTTGACAAACACAAGCACTTTCATGCTAAACTGGTAATGTTAATAAACAAAACACAAAAAACATTAAAAAGTAAAAGTGAGGAAAAACGAATGGATATCGTTAGAATTTCCAGCAAACGTGCTGGTACCTTATTCGCAGCAGGTCTATTGTTGTTTGCAACAATGTTACCAGCACTAGCCTCTGCCGCCACCGTTACTTCGCGCTCGATAGCGCTGACTAGTTCGGTAATAGACGCAACAAACGTAACTTATGATGTGACCTTTACGGCACAAACGGATAGCACCGACTCGGTTGTGCTTGATTTCTGTACAACAGCCGCCGTGGCGACAGCCTGTACGGCGCCAACTGGTTTCGACACCACTGTAGGTATTGGTACTAATGATGGTGACACTGTGACGCAGGTAGATGCCAATACGGTGCAGATTGATTTAGCCTCAGCGGCTGATGCCACTGATGTAGTGAACTTTGACCTAACGGGTATTACAAACCCCGATACAGACGGTGTATTCTATGCACGTATCGTCACATATGATAACAGTACCCATGCAGCGGGCTACACATCTGCCGATCCAGATGTTGTCGGTACGCATTTTGATGATGGGTCTGTAGCCCTCACCGCGACTGACGGGTTTGACGTTAGCGGTGCCGTTCTAGAAACACTAACATTTTGTGCTGCTGGCGCAGATGAGATAACCAGTGGCTGTGGCGGTGTTGTCACTTCTCCGGATCTAGTACTCGGAACGGGCGGTGTGCTTGATACAACCCTGGATACAGGCACAATATATACGCAAATTTCAACCAATGCATCAGGCGGTGCAGTAGTGAGCCTAAAGAGTGACGAGGATACTTGTGGTGGATTGGTTCGTGACGGTGCTGCAGATAACGAAGCAGGATGTGGAATCACACCGATAACAACTCCAGGAACAATTAGCGACAATGCATCACAGTTCGGCATGATAATCACCGGACTTGGAGGAAGCACAGGTACAACAGCTCTATCTGGTAGCTACCATGGAACGAACTACTTCATGAACTACGTGGTCGGTGACGCTAGTGGTGTTACAGGACCATACGGTGACCCAATATTTAGAACTACTACCGATGGTTCTACGGCTGGACCAATCAGTGACGGTACTGCTGACCTGACCTTCGGTGCGAACATCAGCGGAACAACACCTGCCGGTGTATACAGGGCAAACCTGAACTTGATTGCAACAGGCACATTCTAGAACAGTGATCAATAGAACAAATCACCGCCACATCTACTGGCGGTGATGTTCTATTCAGAAGTAGGAAGTGCGTTTGCAATCAGTAGTAAATCTGATAACATAAATGTAACAGTATATAGGGAGAGAGCGTGAAAAAACACCTATCACGGATAATAGTTGGTGCAACATTGGTATTTGGTGGTTTGATAGTGGCACTAGCTGGGGATAGCCTAGTATTTGCTCAAAGCTCTACAAATAACAACACCAATACACTCAAGCTATCTCCCGTACGCTCTGATATCGTAGTCGAGCCCGGCAAATCAAAGGTAGTCACGATACAGGTTACTAACCTGACCAAATCACCTATGACAGTCAAGCCTGTCCAAAATGACTTTATAGCAGGTGACGACAGGGGTACCCCAGCACTTATATTAGACGAGGAAGAGTATGCTCCAACGCATAGCCTAAAGCGCTTTATGGCGCCATTATCAAACGTTACGGTAGCCCCAGAGTCCACACAGGATATCGACCTGACTATCAATGTACCCGCTAGTGCACAGGCCGGTGGTTATTATGGAGCTATCAGGATAGTGCCGGTCAATCCGGACGGCTCGGCACAGGTTAATCTAAATGCAAGTGCAGCGTCACTGATACTACTAACTGTTCCTGGTGATCTAGTAGAGAGACTAGACTTGACCAGGTTTGATGTAGTACAGGGTGACAAGGCTGATGCTTGGTTCCAGAGCGCAAATGACCTAGGTGTTTCATTTAGGTTTGAAAATCAAGGCAATGTGCAGGTTGGCCCTTATGGCACGATTACTGTAAAGCAAGGTGACGAGGTAATATTTGAAAACGAGTTTAACTATGAACAGCCACGAGAGGTTGTGTTGCCAGACAGTGCTCGTGAATGGGATATCCCATTAAAGAACATTGGAAGCATAGGGTATTACGAGGTAACAGCACTATTCACATACGGAACCAAGAACGAGACTATCGAAGTAACCAAGACCTTCTGGGTCGTACCATGGACGGTCATTATCGGTGCTGTCGTCGGTGTATTGGTACTAATAGGCCTGATTATCGGTATAGTCGCTTTCCTAAAGAGTTACAAGCGACGAATCCTCCGCGGACAACGTGGCATGCGCCGTCGATAATCACTTGACTATCACCCCTGTATCTACTACAATAAATTGAATCGTAATATAGTCCGGCGTTCCGCCAGCCGGCGGATCAGCGGTAGAACGTAACGATCATATATATTCCGGCGTAGCTCAGCGGTAGAGCATTCGGCTGTTAACCGAAGGGCCACTGGTTCGAATCCAGTCGCCGGAGCCAAGAATTCATTTCGCTACAAAGAACCATCGTTTTGAATGGTTCTTTTAGTTTCCACCTCAGTTGATCGCCGTCTAATGAAAAGTTCGAAAGTACGATTTTGAGCAGGCTTCGTTTTTGCTCAATATTGGCTTTTTCGAACAGCCTTGGAGCACTTCTCGCGAGTTTTAACAGATGAGAAACGGTTGCAAAGTATTCGTCATCGACGAGTTCGATATTTTCACGGCGATACTGCAGAACTTTCTGTTTTTCGCGGTACTCCTCGGTCTTTCTCTCGTATAGATCTTCAGTGATTTTCTCGTCCAAATAGTCCTCGTAAACCTTGTCTATTCGGTTTTGATATTTTGCTAATTCCGTTTCAACTGTCGCGAGGGTTTGTGTTCGCATTTGCTTCTTATCTTCATGTGCGGCGCGCATGGCTTCACTCACTTCGTTGTAGGCCTCCTGTGGGATTTGAATGGATCGAAACAGTTCGACGACTTGCTTTGTGATTAACTCCTCGCTAACGTATTTAAAATCATGCTTGAACCTTGATTGAGTGCAATGACCGTACACATATTTACGCTTCTTCTTTTCAAACGTAATCCTACACCCGCATTCGGTACAATGGATTAAGCCACGAAAAGTATAGGGTAAGCCGCCCCAACGGTGAGGCTGAACTTTGTAGCCCTGTTGAACCACCTTGACTTGATCGAAGAGTTCGCGCGAAACGACAGCATCGTATTTGTGCGGATAGAGTTTGCCTTTGACACGCATTTCGCCGTAATAAAACGGATTATTGAGAACTTGTTCAATTTTGCTATGGCCGGCTCGAAGTCCATGCTCATCTCGCCACTTTTTAGCAAGTATTTTCATCGAGGTTGTACCTGACGCATAGAGTTTGTACGTCTCTCTTACAATATCGGCATTTAATGCATCAATTTCAATCCAACGCTTGCCGTTTGGTAATATGGTATTTTTATAGCCAAATGGAGCCATACCAATCCATTCGCCATCACGCAGTTTCTGCTCGAACCGACGACGCACGTTATCGCTAATCGCATCCGAGTAGTATTGTGCGACAACTACTCCCATACCAAGCCTCAGAAGGTCTGTGGCGGGCGAATCACGATGAATAAATAGGTTGTCGGAGGGAAAGTGTAGTTCAATTTTGCCAGCCTTTCGCAGGCCGTCGAGCATACGGACTTCTTCCGATGATGAATCGCGCGTATAACGATCTATTTTGTCGAAAACAACAACCCCGGATTCGTCATGAGACGTTATCCTTTTGACCAGTAGCGAGAAGGCGAGACGGTCTGATTTATAGGCACTTTCACGCAACTCGGTTAGCTCGTAGTCGTAACCGCGCCGCTTTGCATATTCAGTTAGCCGGAAGCTCTGTGCCGGTAGTGCGTCCTTTTGGTCGTCAGTTGATACTCGTGCTACAAGAAATGCTTTCATGTCCTTCTCCTACTTAAAATGGACGGTTGTGGCTACCCAAAACACCGAGAGGTATCCTGGCACAACCGCCCATTAAGAGCAGAATATAAAATCCCTCTCAGGAATATGTTTTGGGTAGCTTTATCATTATAACATTACGTTAAATCGTCTCCGTCTATATCGACCAACAGTTGGAAATATTCGCAAAGTGCTTCAAGTTCTTTGGTGCTAAGAGTCATATTTTGAAACACCTCTCAGTCTAAGTTCTTTCTCACATAAGAAGCAGAATAATCTAACTGGCTTGTCACCTCTTTCCTTTGCTGTCACCAATAGCTTAGCGAGGTGAGCTCGTGAAATGTAGCGCGCAACCTTGCATCCATAACGTCTTTTGAATCCGGGCCCGAGCTCCTCTACGAGCCAGTCTGCTACTTTGTCGGCATAGAATGGATCCTTCTTCTCAATGTCGTCGATATTAAAAGGTTTTTTAAACCTCTCATTGTCATTGATCATGTCGCCTATGCTTTTCATAGACATAGAATAATATTTATATGTCTATTCTTGGGCTAAAAAAAATGAAAAAAATAATTAATACATTAGCTGTATCATTAGCCGTAACATTATTTAAAAGATATCCGTCTGAGCTCCTCTATTATAAATACAGCCTGATGCTTTGGAACTGTAATATTAGTCGCTACATTTATTAAGTCTTTTTTTAAAGTTGGAATAAACATATATCGCAAAACATTCGTTAGTCCAACGTGCCATGCGAGCCTTCGGAGATCTTGCGAGGTTGGGATTTTAGCAGTTTCCCTAATTTCATTAATCGTGACGTCACAACCCGGTTTGGTGTTGATTAGATACTCCATTATATTTCTACGAACGCCATCGTAGCGCAACTGTCTATCGTTTACCCGGTATCTTTCTATGGGGGTTTGGATATAAAGAAAGCCATCAACGATCTCTAACCTAAACTGTACATTTTTCCTTAACTTCTTGTGCAGGTCAGTCGAATCCATCTTTCTCATACAACCAGTTTAACAGGGGGTTAGATATATTTTTTTTGTGCGCGCACTGAGCATAGATAATAAAAAGTTAAAAAGGGGGGGACGGGGGTCTGCTTGCGCAGAGAAACAGCAACTGCTGGAGAAATTAACAGAGGTAAGCGTTTAAAACATGTGCTATTATAAAAAGGTCTAAACCAGTTGAAGCGATACATCTAAGATGTGTTGAATTTGTGTCCGTAAATGGGCATCCGTTCAACAAACAGTTGGGACACAATCTCTTCTGCTGGTTTAGACACCTAGAGCGGGTGTCCTTTTATTTTGAGCAAGGAGGTGACATGTTAGAAAAACTTGGAATTGTAGTAGGGGTGCTGGCGGTCGCTGGTTTCTTGATAGCGTCGTTGCTATTTCCTGGGGAGTATCTTACTGATGAACAATCCAATGATTACCTATTAAGGAAGGCATACATGGCGAAAAACGCTGAGCCGTATGCACGGTGTTATAACTCTGTAAATCATGGCCAAGTTCTTTTAGATGACGTTGAGTTAGATATAAAATCCTATCACTATCATGATCCGTCAATTACATCTGAGAGGCTGAACAAAATAGGAAAAAGATTCCTCGAAAATGTAAAAAAACAGTGCAACAAGACACTTACCGACTACGAAGATGCATACAAAGATGCTCTCGAAATTCAAAAAACAGCAAACAGTCTGCAAGGTGCCTGGTGGACATTTCTAGTAGGCGGATCGAAGAATGAAATAGCGAGCGAAGACCTGAGTTCCTACACGCCGGACAATGCTCGCCTATCATTATTTTTTACAGAGTACGTCTTCACGAGAGATGATGTGCAGGAATTCTATGACAAGGAACTTGGCCTATGACTAACGAAGAAGCTCGAAAGCGCGACGCAATGTTGTTGGCGGAGCTACTCCTTGATATTTATTTAGAACAAAAGGATAAAGATGAAGCCAGTAATGACAGTTGAAGAAGCTAGAGACATTCTGGGCGATGAGGCGAGCCAACTGTCAGATAGAGAGATGGAAGAGCTCATTGACGATATGAGTGCGATGGCTGGCTGGGCACTAGAAGAGTCTGTAAAAAAAGTGCTGCAGGAAAGGGGGCAGAGTAATAATTTATCAATAAATTAAACATAAGCGCAAAGATATTTTAAAGATATTGTATAATAGTCGGTAGTATGCGGTACCAAAAGTATCAGACTCAGGAGGATAAGGGAAAGTGGCTTAGGTTGGAGACGACCCTAGGCACAAATGAAGAGACTATCCGCCAGGATATACAATCATTCATTCGACTTGTCTTGAATATGACTCAGGAGGAGAAGGATGAGTTCGAGGAGATAACGGGTGTGCCGCCGGGGGATATTGTTGATTTCAAGATTACCGATCAGAAGACTCTGCAGCTTGTTTTGTTAAGAAAGTTTATCGCGGGAATTGGGTTATCGATAATTAACGAGGCGTTGGTTTCGGATGGCCTAACGGAAGAACGTGTATTTTTAAAACTTTGCAAAAGACTTCTCGACAAAGGCGAGTATCCAGATGACGTGTTCGCCTACTCCATATATCGATCTAGGGGCACTCCTAACACATGGCTCAGTATTCCCAATAAATACGTCAGCACCACAATTGAGAAAACGGTTGATACAAGTGTGCCAAAGATTATTAATAAAGTTAATTATCATCTAAATCTGACGCGTCGGTACATAAGCAAATCTCGTGTTGATAACTTAGTTTTGTATCTACTTTCTAAGCCAACCTCGGCAAAGGTTGTTAGAGGGGAGAGGAAAAATGTAGAAGTACAAGGGGCATCGTACACAATATTAGTTTTGGATTTGGATGAAAAAAGAATAGGCGTTGTAACGGGTAGTAAGAGAGAGGTGCAGATTGCCCACTACTATCTTATACATAAAGCTTTTGACGAAGATTTAGCACCTCCAAGAAATGATGTAGAGGAGAACGGTGTAAAGCTACTCAATCAATTGCTTAAACCAGATCAAGAAGATTTGATGTTACTACAATCGCTTGAGTTAAGAAAGACTTCGTTGCATAACAACCCCTCACTAAAAGTAAGGGTGCAGGGACAAGATACGCTTGATGAGGCTCTTGATACCCTCGAAGCGTACTGGACAAGTAGCTCAATCGCTGATGTTCGTCAGATTGAGTTTGGTGTACCGGCAGGCCCTGTTGGCATTTATAAGAAACTGGGGCTGTACACATACGGTGACGAATGGAAAAGGACGTACTTTAATACATCTAGCAGAAGGGTCACAAATCTTATAGAGCAACAGTTTCTCGATAAGATATCAAAGCGACTTAACAACAATGATATAAAAACGACGAGGTTTATACTTCAGGGAATTGATTCAAGATTTATCATAGACAAACTGCTAAAAGATAAGATTGTTTCGACGAATCCGGCCATACCCGAAGATGCTGAAAACATGGTGGTGCGTCTTACTGAAAAGAAGCTCATTGCAAATCAGGAAAAAAGCGCAAAAAGGAAATGCTGGAATTGTTACGCGGAATCTTGGAATCAACAGGAGTGTCCAAAATGCGGACGCTCGGATATGAGGATTGTAAGCGAAGCAATTAGGATACAACCAAACGAGGCGCAAATTATTCGTCAGATTAGCCAACACGATCAGATAAAGGCAAGTTATGAGACTAAGTACTTCCCTTCGAAACAAAGAAGGGGGCACGCGAAGCCAGTCTTATCAATTTATGATGAGACGAAAAATATAAATGTATTTGTGATTCTTGTATCAAGCAGAAAGGATATGTTGTACGCAAACGATCTTTCAAATGAAGGTTTTGGAGTTGTTGCAATTGCCGACCCTAAAGTTGACTCATTAACGCAGGAGATTGAGAGAAACGGTGCAACTGTTATTAGTCTGGTGGACATCATGCTACTTCTTATTGGTGAGACTAGTTCGATCAACTTTGCTACAGCAGTGGATAATCAAGAAAAAGAAATGTTGGCGAGAATAGTCACCAACGCAAAGTATTCGCTTGGACGCATAAAGAGTAAGAGGGCATATGATGAAGCGCAGTTCGAGGTCGACATAAAGAATATGATGAATCTTCTGGTTCCGGATGTAGTGCGTCTTGGAACAGAATATACGGGACTGTCTGTACCTGATGGTTATCTGCGTTATGGCACCGAAGGTAAAAGGGGTAGCAAAAGGGGGCGTAGGCTGTTTGGTTGGGATGCAAAGTACAGCGCTACCTCTACATACAGACTGGGAGAGCGAGATGTTAAGAAGCAAAAGAAATACATGGACTGGCTTATGGATAAAAATGAGAAGCCAAGTAAGTTTGGCAGGCTGGGTATTTATGCAATTGTAGCGAATTTTGATGATCCAAAAAGGATGGATGATGCAATTACAAATATAGCTAAATATAAAAAGCTGCCAACTACTACGCGGATCGTTCTAATTGAAGAAAGGCTACTAGCAAATATATGTGATTGGTTATTGGATAACTGGCAGTCTGTGCTAGATAATAATTCTTTGGTGGCAGATCAGGCGTTTAAGTTTCTTAGAAGGAAATCAAGAAAACAAATTTATACAATTTCGACAGCTGATGACTGGGAAAAATTAAAAACAATATTAGAAAAGACGATAATATAGCTATATGGACATTGCAGAATTTGAGGCATTAGTTGAAGGTGCAGAAGAGTCGCAATCTCTTGATTTTAAAGCCCCTTGTAATTGGAATGTAAGAACATTCGTTAAGGATATACTCGCATTTGCAAATGTGCAGGACGGCGGTTTCATAGTTATAGGTTTTAATGACGGCACCTTTGATCGTGTGGGCGTGACTGATGCGCAAGCTGAAAGTTTTAGTCAAGAGACGATGCAGGATCAAGTGGCGAACTATACAGATCCTTTCGTAACGTTTAATGTCTACAACAATATTGTTGACGCGAACGGACTTCGCTTTGTTGTAATAAGAATTGTAGAATTTCCCGAGGTGCCGGTTGTTTGTAAGGCGGACGGGGGTGATGTCAATCTAGGTCGGGTCTATTATCGTAGCAGGCGTAGGCGGCCTGAAAGTGAACCTGTGTCAAACTCGTTTGACATGCGCGATATATTAGATCGCGCCGCACTCAAGATGATGCTGAAGCGGCGCGCGCAGGGCTATACAGCGGAACAAGTAGAGGAAAATAATATATATGATGAGGAGCTTGGTGGGTTATGAGAGATGAACTAATTGAAACAATAAAAAGTCGTGGTTACTGGAGGATTAATTTTCAACCAACTGGCCAGCCCCAAAGTCTTACTTTGCGAGAGTGCGAGGATCTTATAGCGAAAAATCATGTAAGACTTAGGGGTTGGTACTATCCGTTTTATGGGCACGGTAGTGCTAATAATCACGGGATAGAGAATCATAATACTTTCTGCCAAGGTTGGATTGATTCAGGTGAATTCAAAGAATTTTGGCGTATGTATAAAAGCGGACAATTTCTTCATTATACTGTAGTGCATGAAGATTGGATGAACGCTGATACGGAGGGAGTAAGATTTCACGATCTCAACATTGAACCAGGGAAATACCTCAATTTTATCGGATCATTGACGTACTTCATTACGGAGATAATGGAGTTTCTTTCTAGACTACATAGATCGGGTATGTATCGGGAAGGTGTGACTTTCAATTTATCTCTTCATAACACTAGAGGCAGGGAGCTAACAAGTTTTGAAGCATTCAGGCACCTATCTTTTCCAAAGGCAACACAGGCAGAGACGATTGAATTTAAAAAGACCTATACACCAAAAGAACTAGACGAGGCTGCAAGGGATTTAGCAATTGAACCAATTCTTCATTTCTTTGAGCTTTTCAATTTTGCAGATGTTTCTGTTGACCAGGTGATCAAGAAAGATCAAGAGGGCTTGTATGGTGGCAAGTTCCAAGCTTAAGGGGGAAGAGGCATTTGCCAAAGTTTTTCAATTTGCCCCTTTTGTTCCATCTAGCGAGCATGAGGAGCTTCGAGATTTTTTGTACAAGTTTGCCCATAACTACTCAGAAGCAAAAGAATATCTCAAGTTGCTTCAGCAAGTTGACGATATTGATTTTAATAGTAAGTCGGAATTGCTTTTTCGTATCCAAGCCATGTCTCTTCAGTGTTTCCCTTTAGCGATGCGAAGAATGACGGATAATATAAGTAAACGTTCGCTCCAAAAGTTAATAACAAAAGTGATTAGAGAGGAGTTTAAAAATAAAGAGTTACAAAAAATACGCGATATTCATGCGCACTATAATCTATACCTAGATAAAGGTGTGGCGCATCAAGACGAGCTGAGTGTAAAAGAAACCTTAGGTGCATTTCCGGACACAGTAGTTATAGAGCGTGACATGAAACATTTAAAGAAATTATACTTAAAGATCGTAAAAGAAATATGTACAAGTTATATTGTTCTAGATACAAAAACTCGAAGTTACAAGCCTGAACTCAAAAAGTTAGTCATCAACAACCAGAAATAGTCTATCTAGATACGAAAAGGAGCACCGAGAAATCGGTGCTCCTTGCATTGGAGTCTGACAAGTTTTTCTAAAAAGTTGTTACTTATTTTTTAGTTGTAGTTTCGCCGAACTATTCGGCATTTTTTTGACTATGAGACTTATACTTCCGGTCTCATATATTTGGTTGATTTGCGTTTCGAGCATCGAGCTTGCAAGGTTGGTGACCGACATACCTAGCTCTTTCGCGAGCGTGGATAGACGTACTTGCGTTGCTTGGTGCACTCGAATCGTTTTAGAGTCTTGCTCCATTCAACTCCTTTCTAGCTGATGTTCATATGGTTGGTAGATTGGGCACGATTGGTAGCCCAATCTACGCTGCCATCAAGCTTCCCTCCTTCCTTGCCGCCGTAGCGGCAAGAGACGGTACTATTTTTGCATTAATCGTATAGATAGTGCGGTGCAACGCGGAAATCCACGTCAACCTTTAGATCCTTCTGTAAGCTATCTATCAACTTGCGAAGGGTTTTTTCATCGCTTGTAACGATGACGTGTGCCACAGGTTTTTCCTGCCAAAGCTGAGCTTCAATTAAGGCATCGTCGTAATGACGAACGACAACGTCTGCAATTTCTTGCAGGCGTCCATTTTCTTTTTCCACACCAATAGTAACCTGATACTTCCTAAAAACTTTTGTCATATTGACTCCTAATTATTAAAGTACCGCTCTTGCCGTTTTGGTTGGCATTACATGACCCATTTTAGGGTATTGTGTCATAAATGTCAATAATAATCACACTATGTCACATATAGATTGTTGCAATGGAAAGAAGGCCTGGTGAGAAGCATCGGTTTGCTGATTTCTAAACATGTCCACTAGGGGGAGCCATAGAAATAGCCAGACCATTTGGTCTGGCTATTTCTATTACCCGACTGCCGATTCCGAATCAGTGGGTGACAGCTTGCTGGCACAGCCACTGAGTTCGCACACAGTCAAATCTTTGATTTGTACGGTATCTAGCCGATGTTCCCGCTAGAATAGCGGGAACATCGAAGCGTCCATCCAGTCGCCGGAGCCATGG
>JAUIGB010000002.1 GCA_030429975.1 bacterium
GGCTTCGAGTCTATCGACAAAAGCAGCAGCAGCGTTGGCGGCGGCAAAGGCGGGGTGTCCAATCCGAGTTTCACGGACGGCATCGATGAACTGACCCGCCAAACGATTTCCCTGAACTGGGCCTCCGATCCCAACGCCATGTCGGTATACCCTGAAGTGCTCGAACCCGGCGCCCAAAACGTCCAGTTGAACTACCGCATCGACTTTTTCGCATTTACCAACTGTTGGCTGTTGTTTACAGCCCTCTAGTCCGTCAGGGCCCAGATACGAACTAACACCCGAGACAATCACAACGAACATGATTACCCAGACAAAAAAGCCTAGCAAAAGCTTCATCTAGTCCTCTCCGCTTCGGAACTAACAACCTCAGATATAGCTTTTATCGCATCATCGATATCTTGCCTTGTAGTATGCTTGCCTATGGTCAAGCGCAAGCTCCCGTCCGCGACCGAATCTTCCAAGCCGATTGCCTTTAACACGTGCGAGCGCGTACCTTTGTTGGCAGCACATGCGCTTCCGGTAGCTACCAAAACACCACGAGACTCCAGTCCAAAAACTAATCGCTCCCCATCAATACCCGGAAACGCTATATGTAAATGACTAGCTAGACGGTGTTTTGGATGACCAGAAATGACAGAATCTGGGAACTTCTCGGCTAGTGCTTTTTGTAATATGTCTCTTAGCTCCGCCAATCTACGCACTTCGCTATCGCGCCGTTCATAAGCAATCGTCATTGCTCGGGCCATACCTATGACGCCAGCTACATTTTCGGTACCACTTCGCAGACCAGCCTCTTGGCCCCCACCTACTATCTGCGGCTTTAGTCTCACCGAACGCGCAGCATACAGACATCCTACTTGTTTTGGTCCATATACCTTTCCGGCGTTTAACGTCATCATGTCGACACCCAGCCTCGCGACATGCAAATCAAGCTGACCGGCACCCTGCGACGCGTCCGTGTGCAAATAAATAGGCGTTTTGTTATTGTTCGCTAGTCTATCGGCTCTCGTTTTTTCAATCACAGTAGCTATTTTACTAATAGGTTGTATGGTGCCTATTTCGCTATTCGCCAGGCCTACGCTTACGAGCCATGTGTCGGGACGTATTGCTTTCTCTATATCGTCTAAATTCACTCTGCCTTTTGGATCTACCTCAACTAGCGTGCAATCGTGTAGTTTAGCAGCCGAGATAACAGCCGGATGCTCAATGGTCGTAGTTACTATATGACCCTCATACGCACCAAATGCCAAGTTAATTGATTCGGTAGCTCCGGCCGTCATAGTCAGCTCGCCAGACTTAGCGCCAATTATCGAGGCTATAGTTGATTTTGCTTGTTCGTAATCACGGCGCACTTTTACGGCAGGGGCATAAGGGCTTGAGGGGTTATAGAAGATATCAGAAAAATACGGCTTCATGGCCGCTAGCACCTCTGGGTCCAGCGGTGTCGCCGCCGCATAGTCCATATACACGTTCATAAGCTTATTATAACAGAGGTAGTTCTATATACGAAACAACTTTTTCGCATTTTGTGTAGTCTCTCTAGCCAAATCATCTACGGGTATACCGCGCAATTCCGCGTGATATTGAGCTATCTCGGCAATCCGAGCAGGCTCATTTGTTGACCCACGGTGCGGTACAGGCGCCAGAAAAGGCGCGTCGGTTTCTAGTAACATGCGATCTATTGGAATATTTTTATACATTTCCATCTGCTCTGGTTTTCGCGTAAAGGTACTGATCCCGTTTATGCCCACATACAGACCACGCTCGAATGCTTTGTCTAGATTCTCTTGATTATCAGTAAAGCTATGCAAAACTCCACGAATCGTATGTCCACCGGAGGAGATTCGGTCGAATACCGGCCAAAAATCGTCAAACGCCTCGCGTACATGAAAAACGATCGGCAAGTCATTATCTAGTGCGATATATATCTGTTCTTCCATGGCACACAACTGAACGTCGCGTGGAGAATGTGTATAAAAATAATCTAGTCCAATTTCACCAACAGCCACCACACCCTTTTTTGCCAAGCCCGCTATCTGCCCCCAGCCGTCCTTGGTATCATGTGGATGCACCCCAACAGTCGCAAATACGCCCTTATAAAGGGAGGCGAAATCCACCGCGTCAACAGAGCTTTTTTCGCTTGTTCCCACCACCAACATCTTTGTCACGCCAGATTTTTTGGCACGTTCCAATACCTCATCTACGGGTAGTGGGTAGTCACGCTCGTGAATATGGCAATGGGTATCGATAAGCATATGCTTGCTCCTGATTGATTTGACCTGTAGGCTATTATCATTATGACAGAATTCTCACCACCTCAAACATTAGTCCAGCAGAATGAAGCAATGACTATGGACATGCGTATTAATTCGTGGTCACACCGTGATCACATAAAACCTATCATGGCCCGTATGTTCGTGGCGGCGGCTCAGCGTGCAGTGGAAATAAGATCAGAAATTATAGCGGATATAAACGCGACGGGTATTAGTAAGTATTACTACGAGCACGCGAAGCTAGAAGATGACCGAAGCGTTAGCCTGTCGGACCTGTTGAGCTTTGATCTGTACCGAACCGAGCTGCCCGTCGAACAATCAGGCATAGCCGATGACCAGCAACTTAGCCGTGAATACTCCGTCATTATGCGCGTGGGTGGCGATCGCTTAAGATTCGGTACCGATAACGACCTGGACCTATGGATGAGAAACATGGGTAGCGATGGAGCATGGGTCGGCGAGCGGGCCTTTTCGGGCGCGCTACAGCCTGATGTCGTGCCAGAAACAGTCAGAATAATTGAACGAGTAGAGACGGGTTTTGGAACAATCGATGGTCTGCGCGAGAAATATCGTGACCGCGGTTCTTATACCATATCAGAAGATAACTACTATCTAAAAACAAGATCTTGGATACCAAATCTGTCTCGCCTAGGCAGGCCAGACGTAGAACTGCCAAAGATTACTGACATATCTTTCAACTACAACACGTCTTATGATGATCAAAAAGGTCATATCGATACATATGGCTCAATGAGTGACGATAAGCTATCCGTCGCGCGTCGATTGGCACGGCTTACGGAGCTAGCGAGCCAATTTCTTGACCTCGGTTCAATACCCGCTGACGAGATGGAGCCCCTACGCGCAATTACTTCTGCTCGGCAGGCTGCTCTTTAGCGACTTGTCCGCCCTGCGTCTTTGGTGCCCTAGGGTCCGCTGTATGCTTGTAGATTTTTGGAAACAGCATTCTGCCCTGGTCTTTTATTGCTCCGGATTCAAAAGTATCGTGAATGTATTTCGCAGTGTTCGGTAGAAAAGGTACCAGTAAGTCAGCAACTTGTAGTAACGTGCCTACGGCGGTAGCCAATATCTCGGCCAAGTGTTCCTCGGCGTCTTTATCATTGTCTTTGTTTTTAGCGACTTCCCACGGTTTTACGCTATCAATATACTGGTTTAGATTTCGCACATTCGCCCAGACGCAATCTAGTGCTTCGTTGAATTTCAATTCTTCCATGGCTAGGCGATACGGTTGCATATCGTGTTCGGCCTGAGGCGCGTCGCCAATAACACCAGACTGATACCTCGTAATCATACTAGACACACGCTGGACCAAATTGCCTAAATCATTTCCTAGCTCTGTGTTATAGGCCGTCTCGAATTTCTCCCACGTAAAGTCACCATCGTCCTGAGTTGGTATGTGTCGAGAGAAGAAATAGCGAAAAGCATCCACGCCATATTCATCAATCACCTGATTCGGGTCAACTACGTTGCCGACGGATTTGCTCATTTTCGCGCCACCGACATTTACATGACCATGGACGAGCAAGGTTTTTGGCAATGCCACGCCCATTCCTAGTAACATGGCTGGCCAGATGCCCGCATGAAAACGCAAGATATCTTTGCCTATTACTTGAACTTCAGCAGGCCAGTAATCTTGCCATTCTGGATGATCAGGGAAGCCTAGTACCGTCAGATAATTTGGCAATGCGTCCACCCACACGTAAATTACTTGACTGGGGTCGCCCGGCACCGGCACGCCCCAACTCAAACTCTTCTTTGGCCGACTAATACTGACGTCTTTGACCCCGTCCTTGATCAATTCCAGGAACTCATTTTTACGATATTCCGGCACGATTCGCATCTTGTTCTTTTCTATAGCGTCACGAATCTGATCCGTAAAAGCACTCGCTTTTAGATAATAATTATCCTCGACAATTCTTTCGAAAGGTTTTTGGTGATCAGGACAAGTGCCATTTAACGACTCGACTTCTTTGTCCGTAAAAAACGCCTCGTGTCCAGTACAATACCAGCCTTCGTATTTCCCCTTGTATATATAGGGGAGTAGCTTTTGCCAAATCCACTGCACCGCGCCCTCGTGATGCGGGTCAGTCGTGCGAATAAAATCGGTATTGCTGGCACCAACCTTTTTGATGAAGTTCTGAAAATTGATGTACATTTTGTCGGCATACGCTTTTGGATCAAGACCTTCCTCGGCGGCCTTGGCAGCTATTTTGTTGCCATGTTCGTCAGTTCCAGCCTGAAACCGGACTCGTTTGCCATTTTGCGCCTGATACCTCGTCCAAATATCTGCCAATAAATAATCCACGGCATGTCCAACGTGTGGCGTGCCGTTTACATAAGGAATAGCAGTCGTTATATATAAATTCTTTCCCATCAGGGTAATTATAACAGATTGGATCGAAGTATATTCAACCAATCATCGATAGACAATTGTTCGGCGCGAGAGTCGGGGGAAATTTCAGCATTTTGCAACAAGGCTTCGGCGTCCTGTTTGGAGATGCCCAGGCCACCCGCCAACGAACTACGGAGCTTTTTGCGCTTCTCGGAAAAGCCTGCGCGCACTACTCGAAAGAATGACTTCATATCCTCCTGCGCCACCAGGGGAGTCGGGCGAAATTTTAATGAAACAACCTGGCTATCAACTTTTGGTGGTGGCGTGAACAATTCCGCAGGCACGATGTCTCCTAGCGAAACATCCGCAAACACCTGGGCGGAAACGGCTAGGATGCTCATATCACCAGGTTTGGCGGCCAACCTCTCGGCGACTTCTTTTTGGACCAGCAAAACCGCTGATTGAGGAGGATTAGAATTAGTTAACGCGTTAATAGTTAACATGTTAATTATTTTTCCCGTGATGTAGTAGGGGACATTGGCAACGACTTTGTAGCCCGCGGGCATTCGTGATAAATCAAATGACAGTATGTCGCTATTGATAACCTCTAGATTTTTACCCGGAAATTGCGCCGGCAGTTTGCGCGCCAGATCGGGATCGAACTCTACCGCCACTACCCTGCCCGCACGGCGCAATAGTTCCGATGTCAGCGTGCCCAGTCCAGGCCCAATCTCTAACACGGTATCGTCGGGACCCACCTCTGCCAAGTCGGCAATGTGCGCCAGTACATCACGATCATGCAACCAGTGCTGTCCTAGTGATTTATTTGGCATTACCTATATATATCCTGTAGCCCTAGAGATGCTGAGCAAGCTGGCCATGGTTGCCAACCACGACGCTGATACAATGCCGCCGCGGCCGCGTCTTGAAGCGCCGGTGGAGCATCTGCTGGATCATAAATACCGCTGTTGTTTGCCCATGTTTCATAACTAAACTGATAGGCACCGCGATATAGTGGATTGTTTTTGTTGGCATAGTTACCGCCGGACTCACACTGTCGAAGGCGTGCCATAGCGGCAGCCAGTCCGCCTTTGGCGCCGATTACTTCGACCTGCTCTTTTGGCTGAGTTAACACGACCGTCTGTAGCGCCACCCTGCTAACTTCTTTGCCGTTTTTTATCGTTATTTCGTATGTTACGTTTTTTGTACCCTTCACGCCCGGTGTTTGTATGCGACTGTAGCCTATAGGCTGATCAACGTCATGAATATGACGGGTAGAAAACGGAATATCCTCCTGAACCGTACGAGTTTGAATGCCCTCGCGCCAGACGGATACGGTCATGCCCGCGGTGACTGGAGTATCTTTATCTGGCGACACCCTGTCTTTTTCACCCAGCACGATATTTTTATCATCCAGCATCTGGCCTACCGTATCGGCATGACTGTAGGCAGTGGCTTTCGTGCCGTATAAATCTAGGTCAAACTTTGCCGCTCTATCTATAGTCAATATCTCGCCTGCCCCATCTGACACGATGTCTTTACTGGCAGTCAAATCCGTTTCGTCTTCTGGATTCAGGTCCAACTGCGCGTCTTTCATGATTGCCACTGCCGTTTGCGCTGCCGTCATAACTTTTACGCGCAGGGCCCCGTCGTCAATTATTACTGGTCTAGCGCGATATATGTTAACCGTATAATCTGAGGCGACGAGCGGTTGTTCTAGACCAGGCTCTACTATATCCTCATTTGCTAGTATTATGTCCGCATCGGCAATCGCGTCAGCCACGGTATTTGCACGAGTCAATATGACACGTACCTCGCCCCTGTCGTGGAAGGTAATTAATCGTTCACCGCTCTGGGGACCAGCACTTTGTGCATAAACCTGAGTAAATATCGCAACGGGCACGGACAATACCAGCAATAGAGCGAGTAAAACTCGATTTAATCCCCTAAAATGCTTGTGTATATTGTCCCGCATAATGAACAAAACCCTCCAAAAGGTCTTTCCTATTTTATCAAAATAAAGCTTCGGTAGCCAGTTTATTCGTCAAAGCAACGCGACAGCGCGACCCGCGCCTCATTATTGAGATTCCGGGGCAGTGAGTTCCGCGAAAACCACCTTGCATCCCTTATTTCTATTTGATTAATTCTCAGTTCGCTAGCGGATTTCTTGTTTATTTTTGCGCTATATAGCAGTGCGATGTATGGAATTTTTACTTCCGGCCTTTTTAACTGACAGACATATTCGAGACTGGACTTTGGTAACTTAATACCAGTCTCCTCTAGCGTCTCCCTTAGGGCACCCGTCACAGCCGATTCACCTCGTTTTAACCCGCCGCCAGGTAATGTCCATTCACCACGAGACACCACCCCTCGTACCAGTAGTACATCGTTTGATTCATTCGTGATTAATACCCTGACTCTATGACGTCGGGTGGCAATAGAGTACGCCCAAAGTCCAGCTATAAAAGCGGGCGCTACGATTGTTCCGGCCAATAGGTAAAGTTTTCTCATGATATAAGCTCTAACCGAGCGTATTCAGCGTTCAATTTTTTTACACCACCATTATCAAACTTAATAGTCACGGCCATGCCATCTACTTCCGTGATTTCGCCCTCGCCAAATGCCGATGTCCTCACACGATTTCCTGGTATAAATGGCAATTCATCACTGACAAAATCATCGATAGCGTCATCCAGTCCATACGCAGGCTGGTCGATTGCAGCGACTTGATTGCCCATGTCGTCGATAAAGCGTGATACTTCGTTATAGCCACGTTGACCGAATTGCAAGCGACTACGAGCATATACTAAGTGAAGTTCTTCGCGGGCGCGGGTCATGCCAACATAACAAAGACGCCTTTCCTCCTCGAGCTCGGACGGACCAGCATCATAAACTCGGCTGTGCGGAAATATACCTTCCTCTAGACCGACGATAAAAACTACCGGAAACTCCAATCCCTTGGCTGCATGCATCGTCATCAACGTCACCTTGTCATCGCCCGCCGATTGATCAGCGCTTGATATCAGTGCGGCTTCTTCTAAAAATTCGGACAAATCCGCAAATATGCGTACGTCAGAGATTAGTGATCCGATATTTTCTTCGCGCTCCTCGGCTTGTGGAGTGCCGTCGCGTAGATAATCTCGATAATTAACAAGACTAATCAGTCGCTCAATAATGTCCGACGGCGGGGCGCCTTCGAGTTGCATGTTTTGTAGCTCTCGGAAATGAGATCCTAATGCAGATAATGATGATTTTGCCCGAGGCGTCAACCCGTCACATTCGTTGACGCCATAAAGGGCGTCGATTACGTTTTTGCCTGTTTCGGCCTGCCAAGTTAGAAATTTTTCGACGCTTTTTGGACCAACGCTCCTAGCGGGAATATTGACAATGCGACTAAAACTAAGTCTGTCGTTCGGCTGATATATAACACGTAAATAGGCAATAATATCCTTTATTTCCTTGCGATCATAAAATCGAACCCCGCCCACTAGCTGATACGGAATCCTTTGCAATCGAAAGGCCCGCTCTAGTGCTGCCGATTGCGAATTCATGCGATATAGCACGGCAAAATCGTGATATTTACGCGCCTTCATCGCTACATGACTGGATATCCTTCCGGCCACTAAACTTGCCTCTTCGGATTCGTCATACGTAGCATGGACCTCTACGGGTGAACCCTCGCCCAAATCGGTCCATAATTTCTTGTCAGTGCGAACCTTGTTTTTGCTAATCACTGACTGAGCCGCGGACAGAATAGCGTTGGTTGATCTATAATTTTGTTCTAGTTTTATGACAGTTGCCGACGGATAATCACGTTCAAAATTGAGGATATTGGTAAAATCGGCGCCCCTCCAGCTATAAATCGACTGCCAATCATCGCCCACTACGCAGATATTTTGCTCTTTGTTCACCAGATATTTTACGATTTTGTACTGAGCAGCGTTCGTGTCTTGGTACTCGTCAATAAAAATATGCTTGAACTGCTCTTGCCACTTTTTTCTGATATCGGGCTGTTCGTGCAACAGCCTAACGGTCTCGATTAAGAGATCATCGAAATCGAGCGCGCCAGCTTCTTTTCGCAATTTTTCGTATCGTTTGTATACTTTAGCGACATCACGAGCGTTGGGATAGTTAGCCGCGCCCTCTAAATCTTCGGGTGTTCGCATTTCGTTTTTTGCATTACTAATAATACTACTTATAGCGCGCGGTTTTATCTGCTTTGGATCAACCGACAGTTGTTTCATGGCCTGTTTTATCAGGCCCTGCCTATCGTCTTCGTCATAAATTACGTAGTTTGATTGAACACCAATAGCCTTGCCGTCCTGGCGCAAGATTCGGACGCATATGCCATGAAACGTGCCCATCCATGGCATATAGCTTCTAGGAATATCGTGGCCCCTATTGCCAGTTAGGCGCCATACTCGTTCGCGTAATTCGCGGGCTGCTTTATTCGTAAACGTTACGGCCAATATTTGATTTGGCCAAATAGATTCACTTTGCATTAGATAAGCAATGCGATGCGCGACGGTTTTTGTCTTGCCACTACCAGCACCCGCCAATATCAACAAGGGTCCGGAAACTTGTTTAACGGCCGACTTTTGGGCCGGGTTTAGTCCCTCCAGAATATCCATTGTTATCTATTATACAAGATTTATAAGCCCGGACCTAGGACGAAAAACGCCGCCACGCCCAAACCAGCGAATACCAAAATGACTACGATAATTGCAACTATTACTAGCCAGCCCGGGCGTTGTTTAGGAGGGTGCTTTATAGACTTGTGATGCGCGTCTACGTCATAAATACCAGGCTCTTTGGCGTCTTTTGCTTTATTCGCCATGTCGCTTTTTACCTTTTCGGTATCTCCTGATTCAACAGATTGCACATCCATTGCCGAAGGCGCCTCCGGAGCTAACGACTCATTAGACTCAAGTTTTGCGAGTTCCGCTTCTTGAGTCGATGGAGCGGTAGGGTCAATTGGTTTTTGATTATCATCTTTGTTTTCGGTTACTGCTTGTTCGCCGTTAATTGCCCCGGAGTTAGGCATAGCGTCTGTTGCATCGTCTTTCGATTCGGTCAGATCCGGAGATGGTTCGGGCATACTATTCGGCATCTGAGTTTGCGGAACTGCAGTTTTATCGCCAACACTAACGTCACTAAGAGGCGACGGAACCGCACCTGACGTAGCGCCGGGAGCAACCGCACCACCCAGTGGGCGCTTTTCGACTTTTGCATCCGGTATAAATGGCGAATAGCCGGCTGGGTCTATCGTATTATTAACAGGTTCAGAAGCAGGGGCTGGCGGAGCCTCCTCTGGATCTGGAGCGGTATTTATGGAGGTATCGTCAATATTCGCCGATCTAGGAGGTACCGCAGGCTGAGATGGTCGCGTTTCTGGTCTCGGCGCCGGTATGTTTCTCATATCAGACGAAGGATGCATAACGTCCATAAAACGTCCACCGACGGGTTTTTGTGAACTAGATAGCCCTGACGGAGTCGCTTGTGAACGAGGGTTGCCGTCACCTAGGTTAACGCTCCTCACAGTATCCGTCTCCGGTATACTATTTCCGCCTATTTTCTTTGCGGCTTGCTCTATCTGCTGAGGAGTAGGCGCTGTCTTTGAATCATCCTTCAAGCTTAGTGTATTCACGGGCTTTTCCTGAGGCACGCCGGAAGTAGCGGCATCGGCAGCAACTCCGTTGCTCATGATTGAGTTGACGGCTTTGTCTAGCTCATCGAAATCTATGTCGCCCACTATTTCTCCCCTGACTCGTGAGCAATCTCGACAATAGCCGTGAATTCATGGTGTTTTAGGCTGGCGCCGCCGATTAGTAACCCGTCCACCCCGTCAACTGACAAAAATGACGCGGCATTGGAACTGTTGGTACTGCCACCATACAGGACTCTTACCTCTTTGCTAGCTTTTTGACCATATAGGTGTTCTATTTGGCTACGTATGGCTTTGACGGCTTTTTTTAAATCGTCAGGAGTTGGTACTGCATGTTCTGCGAAATTACTGCCATTGCTCAATGCCCAAACTGGTTCGTAGGCTATAGTAACATTAGCCATCTCGTCACTCGTAACATTTGCCAGTCCTGCTAATAACTGATCGTGAAGCACGTCTAATGCTTCGCCCGCTGCTTTTTCGTGCGCGGTTTCACCAATACAAATTATTGGCTTGATATTATTACGAAGCGCAGCCTGTACCTTGCTACGAATCTCTTTCTGATGTTCATGAAAGACGTGTCGTCTCTCGCTATGACCGACAATCGCGTAATCTACGAGGCCCCTCAGTTGTGAGGCCGAGACTTCGCCGGTATAGGCACCATGATCTCTCCAGTAAAAGTTTTGTGCGGCTAACTTGAATTTACGCCTGTCTAGCTGCAAACTAATGGGCTGTAACGCAAGCAACGTAGGAGCCACTACCACTTCAACATTGTGATGACCCTGTATTTTTTCATTCAACTGATGTATATATAAACTCGCCTCATGTACGTTGAGGTTCATTTTCCAGTTACCGACAATTAATTTCTTACGCATCTCGCTCATGCTTTCTAGTGATTAGTTTATCTTATTTGCCCCTGTCTAGCAAACATTCGACGCCCGGTAGTTTTTTACCAGACATCAAATCCAGGCTAGCACCGCCTCCGGTCGATACATGAGAGAAGCTTTTGCCCTCTTTGGCGTCCCATTTCAGCACGAAATCCGCCGTATCACCACCGCCTACAATTGACTGTATTTCGGGGCGAGTCGCCATAGCTAGGGCAACGCGCGCCGAACCATGAGCGAACTCATCCAATTCGCTCATACCCAAAGGTCCGTTCCATATAACGGTCTTTGCATTCGATATTATCGACGTGTATTTTTCGATTGATTCGTCGCCAATGTCAAGCGCCATTTCGTCGGATTTTATTTTATCTAAATGTTGATTATGTCGCTTCGCATTTTCTTTTACTTCCGTAGTAACGGCTAGGTCAATTGGCAGGACCAAAAATTCGTCGACCTTGTCACCCACTTTTTTACGAGCGGCTTCATAAATACTATCCAGAGTCGATTTTTGACCTTCTTCAACCTTGCTGGCACCCATGTGCACGCCCTTGTAATCCAAGAAGGTGTTCGCCATGGCGCCCCCAACTAGTATCGTGTCAGCGATTTCAACGAATCTTTCGACGACTTTTATCTTGTCGCTGACTTTCGCTCCGCCCAATATCGCTACTAGGGGCTTTTTGGGATCTTCCATCGCTCCATTGATTACTTCGTACTCTCTTTCGATGAGTAATCCAGCGACGCTAGGCAAAAATTCCGTAATCGCGCGCGTACTAGAATGTGCGCGATGAACCACGCCAAATGCGTCCTGCACGAAATAATCTGCCTGGGCAGCATGTGCGATTTCCTCGGCGTATTCTTCGCTGTCCTCCTCTTCGCGTTTGTCAAAACGGACGTTCTGAAACATAACTATGCTACCCTGCGGGGCATTGCGAACAGCTTGATATGCAGCGTCTCCAGCCGTGTCGTCCACGAAGATAACCTTTCGCTTCAGCAATTCTTCTAGTCGCTTGGCCGCGGGCTCTAGACTGCACGATAAATCATGACCCTCTGGTCTACCTAGATGGCTCATTAACACTAACGAACAGCCTTTGTCCAAAAGATATTCCAGGGTAGGTATGCTTGCCCGTATACGCAGGTCATCGCTCACCTTGCCGTCGCGTAGTGGCACGTTATAATCAACCCTCAATAGGACTCGATGGTGCTTACCGTGACCGAGAGGCAAATCATGTATTGTTTGTTTAAAGAATCCCACCTTTGTCATATGTTTTATTCTAGCATATGCACTTTTATAGTGTCAGTACCGCCAGTAAGCCCCGGCTTTCGTCCGCTGACAATTACGACCGAGGTATTCTTATCTTGACCCAAAAAGCCATCTGATTTCAAATGATTCGCTAGGTCTACCCCTGCTTTTTCACCATCGGGTCTGACGAATGATTTGTTCGCATAGCTCAAAGCCAATTGCTGCGCCGAACGTTTTTCGCTAGTCACGCTAATTATCGGTAAAACCGGTCGATTGGCCGCGATATTCACGGCAGTCGCGCCCGATCTAGTCTCGGCTATTATAGCTACTGCTTCTATTTTTTCCGCCAGCTCTACGGCAACCTGACTTATAGCGTCACGAGCAGATCTTTTACCAGGAACTATGTCTTTCATGGGCGCCACGGGTGCGTGCTCTTGCGTATACATAATTATCTTTTTCATAGCCGCAATCGACTCTATGGGATAATTGCCGTTCGCCGTTTCATCACTCAGCATAACCGCGTCGGAGCCTAGAATTACAGCCGTTGCTATATCGCTAGCCTCAGCACGAGTTGGCTCCGGAGAATCAACCATGCTCGCCAATAGTTGCGTGGCAACTATAGATAGTTTGCCGTACTTACGACACAATGCAATTATCTTGCGTTGAACTATAGGTACAATTTCCGCGCCCACTTCGACGGCCAAGTCGCCCCTAGCGACCATGACGCCATCGCTGGCTTTTACGATTTTTTCCAGTTCATCGTCTTTTATAGCGGCTTTGGTTTCTACTTTCGCGATAATTTGAGCAGTAGAATCGTGGCTAACCAATAACTGGCGAAGCGTAAGTATGTCGTCAGCAGATTGAACGAAGCTAAGGGCAACATAGTCGATGTCTTTCTTTGAACCCCATTCGATATCTTTTAAATCCTTGTCAGTCAATATATCGCCACCAAAATCTGTTTCGGGCAGATTAATGCCCTTGCGACTCATCAGTACGCCGTCGTTCTCAACCCTTACAATGACCGACTTGTCGTCGCGAACATCCGTGACCGTGGTCTTTACCTTGCCATCAAATATATATACCGGCTCGCCTATTTTTACCTTTTCGGATAAATCATACTGCACGGGAATTCGTAGACCGCCTTCGTGTTCTATGCCGTATTGCAGAGCCAATTCGTCACCTGTATGTACTTCTAGCTGTTGTTTTAGATTGCCCAGTCGTATTTTTGGGCCCTGAAGATCCTGTACGATCGCTACTGGCTTTAGCCTTTTCCAGCTAGCCTCGCGAACCCAGCCTATCTGCCTGTCTACGTCATCATACTTTGCGTGGCTAAAATTGAACCGAAAGCCATTCACGCCGGCATCCAGCATTTTACCTATCATCTCTGGACTATCTACTGGCGGACCAACACTTGCTAATATTTTTGTTCTTTTGAAAATAATGCTCACTATACCTAGTATACATATTTAACCCTTAAACCCGAACTGTTTACTAATGAAAAGCGGTCCCGTTCGCATGGGATTTAATCCATACGAACGGGACCTGTTGTTGGTTGCTCTCCTGATCAGTCGGCGAACCGCACCACTACCGCCGTCTTTCCGTCGTCATAGCTGTGAAACTCGACGGCGAAATCGCGCTTTCTATCCACGCCAATACCGAAGGTGAACTGGTTTTCCTGCTCGCCAGCTCCGACCACCTCGCGCACATGACGCAGGGTCTCTCCGGGCGTGCGCCGATATTGGTAGGCGTTTACCGTGTCGACATGGCCTTCGTGATGAAAGTTGTATTCGGCCGCGCGAGCACGTACCGTGACCTGCAAGAAAGCGTCACCCTTGATTGAAACCTCGTTACCGGAGCCTTCCTGATAGACCGCGTCGGCGACGTAGCCAGCCGTGAACCACGGTCGATCATTGTGCCTCCAGTCATTCAGGTTGGTATCGATAATGAACTCGACAGTGTCATAGTCGTGACACTCGCCGCGCCAGATTCGCACATCCACTAGCGGAGCGTCAACCGACGGTTGTCTATTCGGGTCCGTTTCTTCCAGCAACAGTTCTTGCCAGCTGGGTTCGTCACGATCCGTATTCCAACCGCTCGTGTCCAGACCAGGGCTACACACCGGTGCCAACGGCACTATAGTTCTCGCCGTTTCGCTAGGACGCGGAAACTCTGTACTGGTTGCTGGCCCCTGATTGTCTGGCCGGCCAGTCACGGTTGTCGTCTCGGTCTCTGTTGTCACCGTTGGCGGTGAATTGGACGTCGAACATGCCGCCATACCGACAGCGAGAATAGGTGCTACTGCAACCGCAATGTACCTCCTCATGATTTCCTTTCTGGTAGTCTTTGAGAATCGAGATATATTATATCATATTCAACAGTGTTAACAATACCACCAACAGGGGTAGACAATACGTACTGATTCTGATATATTGGGTCAAGCTATACGGTCCCTTCGTCTAGTGGTTAGGACACCAGGTTTTCATCCTGGCAACACGGGTTCGACTCCCGTAGGGATCACCATAGAAATAACCCCATCTATTATGGGGTTATTTCTATGGTGCACGCTATAGCGTGGTCGAACCCGAATGCGGTTCGCACTCTGTCAAATCTTTGATTTGCACAGAGTATAGCCTATGTTATAGCTAGAATAGTTATAACATAGAAGCGTTCTCCCGTAGGTGTTAGGTAGCCACCTTGTATTTTTTATGTTTTGATTGCATAAGCATTGACTTTTTTACGATTTTGTGATAGTATAGTTAGTGAAAGTGAGGTGGTAGACCCCTGATGGCGGTCTTAGCTTTACTGTGGAAACTTAAAAATCAGGTTATGTCTAGTTTGTAAAAACTAGAGCAGGTACATCTAATGGTGTATCTGTTAGCGCAAAGTATATGCATTTCTCCTGACCTAGTTAGGGCAGCATGCCTCGTCACGTTCGCGTGGCCAGACATGCTGCTCTACCGCCATGGGGAGCAGTGCCGTAGGGAGTTAGCTCGCTACGGCGAGCCCCATGAGATAGGAAAGGAGCCATCATGGGAATCAATTTCGACAAGGTAAGGATTCTGACCGGAGTCGGTGCAGTATTCATGATGGGGGTATTCGGTACGGCGTGCGGACTGGGTGACAACCCGGAAACGCCACCCGAGACCACGCCCTCACCGTCTGATGCCGCCGAACCGACCGTGTCCGACGAAGCCGACGTGGAAAATCCGTCTGGCGAGGAACTGACAGTCCCGGTGATCACCACCGGCGAAGTTCCGCCCGTCATGACCGAGGAGTTCATCAAGGGTTGCGGTACCGTCTGGACGTGGAAGCAGTTCGTGAACTGTGATCCGCCCCAGTGGTACAAGGACCAGGTGGACCGTTGGTCCGGCGAAACCGGATTCAAGTGGGCCGACATCAAACGGTGGGCGAAGAACCATCCCGACCACAGCGCACTGGCAATCATCGTCACCGACGGCACGTCGGAGAACGACGCCAGAGAGCTGATCGCGGAACGGTACGAGTTCATCGGCGAAGGCGACAACAAGCTCGATCCGGCAAAGATCCGCGTGGTGCGTCATGATCAGATCATGAACACGTGGTTCGAGGATCAGCGGATGGAGCCTTTCCTCGACCAGAGGGACCAGGTGCGTTTGACACTGGTTCCGATCATCGAGGACGAGGATGGCAACTTCGTGAACTACCGGTACGAATCCGGTATTCTGATGAGCTGTTGGAATCTGTGGTGGCTGACCAAGGTGGTAATCACTCCGCCGCCGGTCACGTCCATCCCGCCGACAACCATCACGACGACGCCGCCCATGACGACGACTCCGCCGAGGACCACCACTCCTCCGCGGACGACTCCGCCGACGACCACCCCGCCAACCACGACACCGCCGGTCACGACGACACCGCCCAAGAACTCATGTAACGTTCCTGGGCAGCCGTGCGCCGGAGGTGATGGTGGAACGATTCTGTATCCGGCACCGGATCAGAGCCGTCCAGATAATCCAGATCCGTGGAAAGCCGAAGAACGGCCACCTCGGGAAACTCCAGTACCGACGTACACGCCAGAACCGGAACCAGAACCGGAACCAGTGCCTGGCGCTACTCCGGCTCCTCCGCCAGCGACACCGGCACCGCCGGCCGTTGGTAGGGCACCCGAATCGGAGCCCGCGGATGACTACGTTGCCCCACCGGGCATGTAGGACTGGAGTTTGATACCCATCAGTGTGGACAGGGTGGCGCGCCCAGCGCGCCCCCTGTCCCACCCTACCCGCTTATACTTTGCGCTAAATTCCAAATTACAAAACGGACATAACCTGATTTTGGGCTACCACGTTAGCAATTTAACAATCAGATCACGACACGAAAAAGCTACCGTCAATATTAATTTGACAATTACCCCGAAAGGGATAATGAAAGGAGTAACCAATGCAAAAACTTATTGGTTTACTGCGCTACGCTCCAAAGCGTACCGCAACAATCATCGCAGTACTAGTTGCTGCGGTTGTCGTGCCTGCTTCATTGCTGGCATGGGGCCCTGGTCGCCCAACTTTTACGGAGCAGAATCCTGCTTCGTATGTAACATTTAACTCCATAACAGATAACTCTGTATACGGAGACGAACGTCTATTCGCGACTGTTAAAGACGCGGGTGACGCAAACATGGCTTGGCAAGACGAAGTCGTTGCCGAACCAGGTAAAGAATATGTTGTACGTATGTACGTACACAATAACGCCGCTGAACACCTAAACTTGGTTGCACACAACGTGCGTGCTAGCGCGGCTATTTCGCCAAACA
This sequence comes from bacterium, assembly GCA_030429975.1. GTDB lineage: Bacteria > Patescibacteriota > Saccharimonadia > Saccharimonadales > Saccharimonadaceae > UBA2112. The sequence continues at coordinate 17,196 of JAUIGB010000002.1, forward strand.
CTGGAAAAGAAAACTTTATCAGCACTTTCATTAGCGCCGATAACGCCAACCCTGCGCAAGTCTGGGATGACGTAAAGTTTACTTCTAGCAAGGACTTTAACCTAGTTTACGTTCCAGGTTCTGCGACTTGGCACAACAACGGAGTAGGTTCTGAACCAGCTGGCGCACAGCTATCTGACAATATCGTCACCAGCGGTGGTGCACTACTAGGATACGAATCGCTAAACGGCGAAATCCCTGGCTGTTACCAATACAGTGGCTGGGTATATTTCCGAGTTAAGCCACAGTTCGCTGAACAACCTAACTACGAAATCGAAAAGAAAGTTAGCAAGCACGGCGAGAATAAATGGGTAGAAAATTACGAAGCGAAGCCAGGTGAAAAAGTTGATTATTTAATTAACTTTAAAAACACTGGTGATTCGCAACTAGACAACGTAGTCCTAAAAGACATGCTACCTAGCCACATCAAGTATGTAAAAGGTAGTTCTGTTCTAGGAAACTCACACAACCCCGATGGCGTAGAAACCAACGACGGCGTGACGACTACCGGTCTAGATGTAGGTTCATACCTACCAGGTGCAAATGCATGGATGATCTTTTCTGCGAAGGTAGCTGGAAAAGACAAATTGCCTTGCGGCAAATCCACGCTAAATAACGTTGCTCGTGTCACAGCAAACGAATCATACAAAGAAGACGGCGCTAAAGTCACCGTCGAGCGCACATGTAAGCCAGGTGAAAAACCACCTGTCGAACTTCCTAAAACAGGTGTTGACGGCGGAATCGTCGCTATCGCCGGTCTAGGTATAAGTGCAGCTGGTGCAGCTTACGCTGCTACTAGCAATCGTCTGCGCGATCTGATCAGTAAGCGCTAAAGAGTCTGACCGCTCCTGAGCGTCAGCTCTAAACCAAACAACCCCCGAAATTTCGGGGGTTGTTTGATATTATATATTTATGAGCAACAAGAAAAAGAGATTGGCTAACCGACGAAAACAATACAAAGGTAGTTCAGCGAGCGTTCAGCCAACTATCGTTAAAGTCAGCGCGGTAAAACGTCCCCCTTTGCAACAATGGTGGGTAGATAACAAGCGTATAGTAAAGCCCCTGCTAACGGTGGCAGTAATTGCGCTAATAGTGATTCTGTTGATTGTCGGTATTATTAGTATATTTATTTAGACTTAACTATCTTTGTAGGGCTCTTTTATTGGTATTCGGAATCCAAACGTAGATCCTTTTCCTTCTTTCGACGTGAATATCACTGAACCACCATGTGACGTAACTATCTTTTTCACCAGATATAACCCTACCCCCGTTCCATCAGGACGCTTCTTGCGTGCGTTCTGGGCCCGATAGAATTTTGTAAATAGAGCTTCCTGTTCCTCCTTTGGAATACCTATGCCATCATCGTTAACCTTGAACACAGCCTCTTTGTCCAAATAGTCTAACGTGACCGTTACCTTGCCTCCAGGGCGCGAATAATAAATAGCATTATCCAGGTAGTTCATTACCACCTGTTGAATCTTTGCGGAGTCCAATAATATATGCCTCTTGCTAACGACACCGTCAAAAGATAATTTAACCTTACGCTCGGCAGCGATGGGGTGAACGCTCGCCACCATTTGTTCGATAACTCGGTTCAAGTCAGTCGGCGAAAGCTCTATAGTAAATTTGTTCGTTTGCAAGCGAGAAACAGACAAAAAGTCACCAATCAAATGAACCATCCTTTCGCTGCTGGCAAAGGCCTGCTCTAACACTTGGCGTTGTTGGGTGTTTATTTTTCCGGTATCACCTTCTAGGACCATGCTAAGATACCCTTTTATACTCGTTAATGGGGTTCGTAGCTGATGACTTGCCAAACTAACGAACTCGTCCTTTGCTTTGTCGAGCTTTTTTAGTTCTTGATTACTGCGACGAAGGCGTTTCGTGGCGCTGTCGACTCGTGATTGTAGCGTATCGTTAAAATGCTGAATCTCTTCAAATCTTTGAGAGTTGAGTATTGCAAGCGCCAGCTCATCGGTGGCAGTAGTGAGTAACTGTAAATCCTTTTCATTGTACTGCGTGCCATTTTGCTTATCGCCCAGGAACAGCGCACCTATGTGTTCGCGCTGGACAACAAATTGCAATAGCATAGACACGTCGGCTTTACGAATTCTTTGCTGAGCACCAGTCTCGCTGAGCACTTGACTGTCATGCGCGTCTATCACTCTTGGCAATCTGTCGAGCAACGTACCAACCACTTCCAGCTGAAGCTTCCGTTGATGCGGAGTTGGCGGCTGAGGCCCGCTGGTATAGTGTCGAATCTTGCCCTCGTCGTCGACTATATATGCACTTATGTATGACGGTGCCAGGCTTTCATGCAACACGTCCAGAGACCGACGGACTAGCTTTTCTAGCTGTAGCTCTTCGCTAGTGACCTCTGTAATATCCGCCAAACTTTCTTTGATATCATAATCATCCCTATAAAAGAGTTTGTACGTCAGCTGATCGAAAAACTTCTTGATAGGCGGATAGGTAATCGTAAAGAACAACGCAAGTAAAACATATGTCAGCAGCGTGGCTCTCTGGTTATTGTGGCCGAAGAAAACATTGGTCACCGTGAACACGATGATTGCGTAACTCGCGACCATAGTCGCGAGTAATAGTAGGTAAGCCGTAGACCTGGCTAACGCGGCACGAAGATCAAATAAGCCTTGGCCAATGATCGCGTAGAACATGGCCACGACAAACAGTAGCGTAAACGGCGGACCGGCCCAAACGTAGCCATAATCCCCCCAAAATGGAAGCAATATGTTGAACCAAAATCCAAAACCTAGAGCCACCGCTAGCCCGGCAATCATCGTTCGTGTCTGAGCGGCTATCTTATGCTGTTTATCGCGGATAGCCTTGCGATATCCCAACATAAACAACGTCATGGTAATAGCAATTACCAACCCAAAGAAAGCTACATACACAAAATATAGTGGGGTATTCAGGGTTACCGAGTTATGATCACCGCCCAGATTGACAGACTCTATCATGCCATTCGGCAACAATGTAATAACCGCGATGACACCGACAACCAGCGCCAATAATGCCTTCAGTTTTAGTGCGATTTTACGCCTGTAGGGTAGTAAATGCGCCAGTATTACTAATAACACGCCTATCATCGCGCCATCCAAGTAGTAAACTTTTACTACCGCCGTCGTAAATGCCAGATCACTGGTTTGGGTGATAAACAAGAGGAGTCCGGCCGGCCATATAACACATAGCGTCGCCAACGCTATAATCACCCATCTAACCAGCGCGTGCCTGCGCGAGCTAAGGAGCAATAAAATCAAGCTAATTTGAGCAACTATCGTAACAATCAGAATGATTTGTTCGAACGCTGCGCTAATCATTTTTCGCCCCCCCCTTTTTTTTATTATCCTTCTATTATATACACGCCATATACGCCATCTTCAGGTAGTATCAGCTTTTGCGACTTTTTTTGAATCTTTGCCTTGGTCATCAAGTGCGAGACTTGTTTTACGCTACGAGGAATCACGCCGGGCCATCCCATGCCACGCTTATGGACGTCTAGCTGTTTTCGGGTGTCTAACATATTCGTAAAGATAAAAACACCACCAGACTTTAGTGATTTCCTGATTGCAATAAGCACTTCAACTGCCCTTTCGTCATCTAAATATTCAAAGAAGCCCATGGCATCCACTACGTCTGGTCGAGTATCAGCCATTAATCTCTCGAGAACGCCTTCACGAGTCAAGTCCAGTTTTGACGTAAAGATATCTTCGTCGTCTATGTCATATGTTTTTGATAACTGTCGAGCAAAGCGTAGCGCCTCACCATCCATATCACATAAATAATACCTTTTGTTCGCGGGAATAATCCTCGCGGCGTCAAACACGGGCTGGCCTGTACCTGCAGCTATCGATAGCCACGTAATATCCTTTTTTTCGCCAGTGTAATAGTGCGCGTACCATGCCATGGCATATGCTCTCGATCGTAGACCAATCGCATCGATAGAATGTCGAAAAAGATTTTTCGTGATTATGTCTATTTTTTTGCCGCTATATAGGCGTTTGTGATCTGGATTATGCACGGAGTACGTTGCAAATCCCCCGGGCATATAGGCCGTCCATGCCCTAAATGCGGGAGGGAAATAAACGATACGCCGAACATGATTTTTTGGATGGTCAAGGGTTAAGTGTGGACGTTTGCGTAAGTACCTATCCAAGGTACGAGTAAACATAGAAACAGCACGTCTAGAAATATGATGTGGCCACGCATGAAACCTGTCCTTGGCCTCCACCCTATACGTGTCTATGCCCTGAATCTCGTCATTCTTTACTATTGATACCGAAAAAAACGGAGTTGTAATATCATTTATCGGTCTTTTTACCATGCCCCTCATCCTCTGCTATCGGTATGCTGAATCCGAATGTTGAGCCCCTGCCTTCTCGTGAGCTAAATATGATTTTGCCCCCATGCTCTTCGACGACGCGCCTTGCCATATATATGCCCACACCGGTGCCGTCGGGACGTTGTTTACGGGCATTTTTTGCTCGAAAGAACTTATGGAACAGTTTGGACTGTTCATCTTCCGGAACGCCTATTCCAGTGTCCACAACGGTAAAGGCGACATTACGTTTAACCTTCTCCAAATTGATAATGACAGTGCTTTTTGGATGCGAATAATATATTGCGTTATCGATAAAGTTCATAACGACTTGTTGAATCTTTGATTTGTCAGCCATTAACGGCAACTCTTGTTTAGTTATGTTTATACGAAACTTTATATTTCGCGTTTTTGCGATTAGCTCTAGGTCAGACACCTCTTGCTTTACAAGTTCCCTGAAATCCACCAGCTCTTTGTCTATCAAAAACTTTCCCGATTGAAGCCTTGATACATTCAAAAAGTCCGCAATCAACCTAACCATTCGCTCGCTACTGTTAAATGCTTCTAGCATCAATTTCTGCTGACGCGGTGTTACTTTTCCGGCATCGCCGTCAAGTAACATGCTCAGATAACCCTTTACACTGGTCAACGGCGTTCGTAGCTGATGACTTGCCATACTGATGAACTCGTCTTTGATTTCATCTAGATGTTTCAATTGATTGTTTGAGGCGCGGAGTTCTTTGGTGGCGACATCTATACGTTGTTGCAGCGTTGCGTTGAGTTCTTTAATTTCATGGAGCGTCAGTGCATTTTGAATGGCAATGACCAGCTCGCTACTTATGGCTGTCAGAACATTTAGGTCGTGTTTATTATATCTACCCCCCTGATGATCACCTAGTAATAAATAACCGAGTATTTGATCTTCGTGCCACAGTGGCATAACCAGACCTATGCGATGACTCAACAACATGCGCCGTAATGCGTTATCACTTTCGGGCAAGGTGTCAGTCAAAAATATTTTTTGCCTATTATTCTCGACATAGTCGTCCAAAGTACGAGCATCGTGAACGGGCATTTTTGTATGCCCATAAGTCCCGGCCGACATGTGGTGATTTATACGATTTTTATAGTATATGAAAAATAGAGCTTGCTCAGATTTGAAAGTGGAGGCAATCTGCTTTGAGGCTCTTTCCAAAAGGCCTCTCAAGTCGGTTGTCGACGAGAGTAGATTACTGAGCGCACCAAAGAAAGCTTCGCTATCGTAACTGTCACGATAAAAAATACTATTGGTAACCCTATCAAAGAAACGCTTGATGTACTGGAATATAAACGCCAGACCCAAGGCTATCACGACGTTCACAGGGCTAAGGCTGATTGACGAAGTGGTCTCCCCCTTTAGCAATAGGACCGAGAAGAAATAGGCAAGAAAGTAGTATATCAGCGCAAGACTACCAAGCGACAGAACATATGCAGCACTCCTGACAGCCGCGAGTTTTATGTCAAACAACCGGTGCCTGATAATCGCGTACGTACTAGTTGCGACGAATATTAGCGTTGCGACTGGCCCGACTTCCACCAGGCTGTAATTGCCCATAATGGGCAGTATGAGGTTGCAAAATATGCCAACTATAGCGGCCAGGACTAGCCCCATGAGAACAATCGCGATCTTGTTCCGTTCCATACCCGATGACCTCGCCCTAGCCAACAACAAGGCGACGATTGCGATGATCATAAAACTAAAAATATATGCGCCATAAATAATGAGGGGTATCACGTTAGTCGCAATCGTATCGTCCACGACTTCGGTCGCCAATACCCCCGGAATAACAGAAGTGACCGAAACCGCCAGACCGATACCATAGATTAACCCGTTCTTTATCCTTCTCGGGCTTATATTCGCCATGCCAAAGGAATATTGGAGGAAAAATAATGCTATCAGACCAGCTGCGCCATAACTAAACAGTGCCGATACATACTGCACTATTTGATCATCAGACAGTGCAAAAATAAGATTAGTTAATATCCAAGTCGTTGCAGCTAGGGATAAGGCAAAGAAAGACCTGTTGAGTAACTGTTTCGGGTTGCGCATGAAAACAATGGCGCCCAGCGAAATAATGGCCACCATCGAAACCCCTAATACCAAAATAGTGAAAATAGTCTCTGTATCCACCTATCGTGGATTATAAAGCATTAGCTTTTAGCAGTCCATTGGTAACGTGCTTGTTTGAAAATTCAAACTCGTCCGCATGCGTCCTCAAGTAGCGCAATCCCTCTTCGGGTTTTACGACGCAAAAATATGATTTGCCTTGATCGTCCCTATTAATTTTGCCCTTGGCTATGACATCAAATTGGATACCCGTGTGCTCAAGTGCCATCACTAATAATTTCGTGCCGTTGAATATCCAACGGATATCGTCCCTTTGTTCCTTTACTTCCTCGGGGATCTCATTGCGCATCATGCCGTAGCCTACGGCAAACAGCTCCAGCATCCCACCGACCAGACGATCTGGCTCGACGGCTCGGTCAACTGGTGTGGCAAAACGGGTTAAATCCCAGAGCTTCCCGTCTTTCGCAATCTCATTCAAATATTCCATAGTTCGTCCGTCGTCATGCCGTTGCGCTTGGGCCTTCATCCAATCTCCAGCTCCGTTGAACATAGACCAGCTGAGTGATTCTTCGACGGAACCTATACGACTCAAGCGAAGGCTTGCAATTGCTTCGGGCGTATCCCATTCGGACAACAGAAGGTTATACGTCTCGTCCATCACGTCGTATTGATCAACTTCTAGACGTTCACGCGCCCAATCTGGACTATCCAGCCATTGAAGGGCGAACGGCAGTTCGTCAACAGTATTAGTTCTCCAATTCTGCGAGTCTACGAATTTCACGCGGAATGGCAAAACCCTTTCAAACACCTCCCGATTATACGGACCTTTAGATACATCAACATCTCCTACTCCTGATCGAGCCGGGACTTCAAAGTTTTGTTCGCTTTCGGGATTCATTGATACCGTCATCTCATTGCTAATTATCATTTACTCTTCTTTATTATACAATAATACCTATTAATATTCAAGTATACGCTCGTTGCTTTATCTGATTAATCTTACACTAGTTCGGCCCAATCAGGATAGAGTTGGGCAAAATATAAAGCACCGGGCGACCCTGCCTAGCGACCCGTGAGGACTTTATGCCCGATGGATTACGCCATACGCGCAACCCATCGGGCATATCGGCAAGTCAGATTCGGGGCCTAGTGACCGACACGAAAGACGAACCGGTCGTATACGCGACCCGGCGCCTTGCGAATTCGGCCAAGAACGGATCCGACACGGCTTTCAACCTTTTCGGACACACTCATCGTCGCCACCTGCAGAGACAGAAGATTCTGAAACCTCTGCGTGGCAAAGTCGACCATTCGTTCTTGTATCGATTGCTTCATGACTAACTTACCTTCCAGGTACGTGCACGTTATCAAACTACATGCATCTTAATCGGACTATCGTCACAATTCGTTCTTGCGTCGATAATATATATTATAACACTATTCGGAAATTTTTCAATGACACTTATTGATATATGGTGATAAATATGTTATTATAAAGTCATAGTCAACAAGACAAGTGGAAGGTAACTCGGCCATAGGTCGAGTGTATTTTATCAAAGGAGACATATCTTGGCGCGACATAACGAAAAGATGATGGACAAAAAATCTAGATTCAAGCCTAGTCAAACAGAGTTTTTGAAACCCCTCAAATCACAAGAAAAAAGAGGTTTATTGAAAAAAAGTGGTATCACCTTGGCGAGTGCCGCAGCCGCTGGTTTCATTCTATCCGGTTCCGAATACAACGCGCCCAAGGATTTAAACGATATCGTTAATATTGGACTCACCCCGACTCCAGAGGTTAGCACGTCTGGAACAAAGAGTATGATTGAGGCCAATGATGGTCTGCGCGACTACAGTCCAATCGTGCTTGGTCTTGGTTTGGCCGGCATGGGTATATACGAATATCGCCGCCGTCGCCAAGATAACCGCCTGCATCACATGCATAACTTTACCCATCAAGGTAGCCACTGGGTGCGTATCGCGCTAGCCGGCGGAATCATGGGGACAATTGCTTCAGCATCAGGCCTTGGCGATACGGCGGCAGATAATGCATCTGAGCCTATCCAACAAGCAGCGGCTCTATACGGTGCCGAGCAGGCAACCACTCCTGTGTTCACAAGTTACGAAGGTGCCCTAGGAAACCATATGCCCGTCGATTACGCCAACACGGCAAGCGCTGTCAGTGAAGCAGGCGGTACGCCGATGCCCCTCATCTTTGAATTAGGAAAGGTCGAAGATCCGACTAGCGTCAACAATCCGACTTCAGGACCAATTGTAGGCGTGCCCAACGACTCATTGAAACAAGCCTTCAACACCGATATGCCCGCCATAGACAACTGTGATGACATGTCCGTTATCGTGGGTGAACAGTTAGGAGTGAACGCTGGTGATACTGTCAAAATCAATGGACGCCCAGCGACCGTCGCCGATACTATCGACGTAAAGCCAGGTCTAGGACGCGTTATGGCACTCGGTTCGGTCGAGCAATTTGATAAATGCGTATATCCTGATTCATTGATGCTAATCGCAAATGGTCTTGTTTTGCCACAACAAAAAACCTTGGACGCAGTCAATAGCCAGCTAGACACCGCATACGTAGCGCGCTCATTCGAGGAGCTTATCGAAGAAAATCAAGAATTTTGGGACGGAAGCGTAAAGCCCTCGCAAATGAATTTGATTTTCCAGCAACTGGGTCTTGGCGCTGCCGGTATAGCGATTTTGCAGGGTATGCAGATAGCGAATCGTCGCAAAAAACTAGCCGTACGTTTAAGTCGGGACGTACCAAAATCGACGCTAACGACCGCCGAATTTCTGGCATCCGAACGTGATGTTATACGATCAATTCCAATAGGTCTTGGCGTTTACACATTGTTTACGTATATGATTAACTCCACCCAGCATGGAATGAGCCAGAGTATTGATATTCCATCAATCGCCAGTGGCTACTCCGTTACCGCTATCGCAGCTGGCGCAACATCGGCGGCCGCCACCTATATGATGACAAGACGTATTAATGTCCATGAAGAACTAGGGAGCAGCGCGTAATGAGAAAAAGATTGGAATACCCATCTAGCGAGTATGATTTGGATATACGCGTCAAGGATCTATCTATAATGAGCAGAATAGGCGAAAAAATTCTCGATAATGTATCCGTATTCATACCACAAGGAACCCATGCTGTTATTAAGGGCCCTTCTGGAGCAGGCAAGACTTTTCTCGCGACCGCCATGTGTGATGTGCGCAATAACCAGCTGAATTATACCGGTGATGTCAGCTACGAGATGAGAAGTAAAAAAGACCCAGAAAACAGATTTACTTTACCACCTCAATATCCATTGAAATATCGTAACGTTAGTTTCATATCACAAAAGCCATTCTTCGATAGTGACAATACAGTCGAACAGGAAGTTATGCTGGATGCAGGATTAAAAGGCATAAAGGACATCGACAGGGATCGACTTGGATCTGTCTATGAGATATTAGGTATCAGCCACCTCATACACCGAAGAATGCTCGATTTATCTGGCGGGCAGCAGCAGCGTGTGCCGATTGCCGCGGGGCTTGTTATTAATCCAAACGTGGTTGTTACCGATGAGGTAACGGCAAACTTAGATGTAGAATCAAAAGTCAAAACCCACGAAGCGCTGAGCGAGCTGTCCAGAGAGTTCGGCATCACAGTACTGTCTATAACCCATGACGATCTCACGGCCCCACGCGAGATTCGTATGCTAGATCGCCGGATTGTTGGCGATACGCATCCTAGCGATAATTAGTAGCGTCTCTTTCTATGGATTCATTGGTATGAAAAATGCTACACTATTTGTATGACAAAAATTGCTATTATCGAAGACGATTCCGTTATCAATCAAATGTATCGAATGAAGTTCGAAGCCGATGGCTTTGAAGTTCAAGTGGCAGACAACGGCAAATCCGGCATAACCATGGTCGAGTCATTCAAACCTGACATGATTTTGATGGACCTACAGATGCCTGAAATGGGTGGCGAAGAGGCCCTAGAACACATCCGATCACAGTCATGGGGCAAGACCATACCGGTAATTATCCTGACGAATCTAGGGATCGAAGAATCTCCGAAAAAACTCAAAGACCTAGGTATACAAAATTACATAGTCAAGGCAGAATTAACACCTAGCGAGGTGGTCGAGCGCGTCAAAGAAGCGTTAGGCCTGTAGTTTAATTCTTTTTTATAGTCATCTGCGCTGCACGAATGACGTTGTCAAATAGCGCGGCTACGGTCAGCGGTCCGACTCCGCCTTTTTCGGGAGTAATGGAAACATCATCTCTGGCGCGTAACTCAGATGATACGTCGCCGACTATTTTTCCGTGCTCTGCAGCCGTACCAGCATCAACTATTACCGCGCCTGTCTTTACGTCATCCGGCCCAATCAACCTAGGTACACCCGTGGCGGTGACTATTACGTCGAATTGATATAGTTGCGAATTCATCTCTTCGCTATCTTCGTCAAAGACGGTCACGTCATATCCGCTTGCCCGCCATAGTCGCGACAACGGCGAACCCACTAGCCTACCGTTTCCAACGATAGCGATCTTTTTGGTCGAAAGTTCTACGCCATATCCTGCTAGCAACCAAATTATCGCTAGCGGTGTTGCCGGATCCAAGATCGCACCCTCACCCAAACCGTCTACGTCTTTTTCGGGGGCAACAGAGTCCACCGCTTGTTGCGTGCCCGCCTTATCCGCGAGAGGCAACTGAATGATAATTCCATGCGTAGAACCGTCTTTATTGAGTCTGTCTACTACACCAGCTATATCTGATTGGTCTATCTTGTAAACTTCAACGTCAATCAAAATATCCTCGCCATATGCGCGCTTCAGTCGAACATAGGAATCAATCACCGAGCTATCAATAGTCTGGACAATTGCAAGCTTGGGATATACATGATGCGCCTGACGCAGAGCTCGCACCTGCTTCGCTTGGCGCTCTTTTATAAATCCGACTAGCTCTTTACCGTTTAGTTCTTTCATCTCTGTTAGATTAGCATAACCCCTCGTGTGCTACAATGAACTAGATATTAGCATAAGGACTAAAGATGGATTATTACAATTACGACTCGGCATATACTAACGAGGCAGACCCAGCAGTGGTAGCCGGTGTTATGGCCTTTTTGATTATATTTTGGATAGCAGCCTACGTAATCGGTGCGTTTCTACTAGGTAGATTATTCAAAAAAGCAGGTATACCTCAATGGACGGCTTGGGTGCCTATATACAACACATGGAAATTGTTAGAAATGGGCGGCCAGCAAGGTTTCTGGGCCGTATTGGCACTAATCCCGTTCGTTCAATTCGTGTCATTAATTTTCATCATAATAGCGATGTACCATATCGGTAAGAAACTAGGCAAAGAAGGTTGGTTCGTACTACTGGCGATATTTCTACCCGTAGTTTGGCTGATTTGGCTAGCTTTCGACGACTCCAAGTGGCCAAAGGCACAAAAAACAGTCGCTAGAAAAGCCTAAAGACTCTCTAGATTCTTTTGCTTTTAGTGTGATTTTGCTATTATAAGCAGTAGAATTATGGTGGTTCAAAGGGCAGATATTGGTTTTACAGTGGCCGAGTTGGTTGTTACTCTCGTTATATTGTCGCTGTTTGTTGGGCTTTTTTATCAAATGTTCGTAACGGGTCAATCTCAGCAGCAATTTATCAGCCAACGAGCCGTGGCTAACGATGTAGCCCAATCAAACCTAGGCAAAGTGACTTCAAAGAATCAGATTCCAGGATCAATAACTTGTAATTCTACCAATGACACGCTCAACTACCCGTCCGCTCCCGGCACTGTCATCGCGACTAGCGCTTCGGGCGCTAGCCTGAAATGGAACGGGGACGGCTCACCAAGTAGCGGATTAGCCAAAGAAAATATAAGTAACACAGTGTTACCATCGAGTTCTAACCAAGAATTACGCGTATTTTATCCCCGAGGCTGCGCGTCAAACATGCCTGCTAGAATTGTTTCAACCGTAACGTATGGATCGGAGAGCGTCTCTCATGCTACGTTCGTCAAGTAAATTACTGTCTAGGGGCTTCACCTTAGTAGAGTTGGTCGTATCAATCACGATTGCATCCCTACTATTTATCATCTTGTTTATCCCGCTAGACAGCTTTTATGAATCAAATCGTCAATCTCTAAACAATATAGTGCAAACAGGTGAAGTTCGAAGTACTCTGCGCGCTCTAGAGAGTGAAATCGCTTTGGCGATCAGTTTTCACAATACCAACACTGGCATCGTCACGGACCCGTCTGGGTCCAATGGCAACCCCAGTAGCCCGACCCAGTGGACATGGACTGGATACGGTGGCGAAAGAGTCCTCATAACTAGCAACTACGCCACTACGGAATTCGCCTCTACTGACAATGATGGGTCGCGAACATTGGTGTACGGTCCTGACTGTGAAACAGGGATTGTGAATGCTACAGTTTATTTTGTCAAAGGCGGCTCGCTGTATCGCCGCACGCTAGCAAACACAGGGGCGTCCACATGTAGTGGATACTCTATGGCGCAGCGAACGACTTGTGAAGTTGGCGTTACAGCCAGTCCATGCAATTCGGCACCTAGAGACGCGAAATTACTGGATAACGTATCGGATTTTTCCGTGAATTACTATGAACATCCCAATAGTACATCGACATATCCAAGCCAGTACTCAAACACGAGCGCACCCTCTAGTTCGCAAACTGTCGTGATTTCAATTACCGCGGGGGCTGGCACTGCTCAAGAGACAGGAACAATTAGAATAACTAGACTAAACGGGAGTACATGATGAGGAAAATGATGCAAAAAGGATTTATACTACCAGCGACCATCCTGCTAGGATTGGGCGTCACTATTATGTCTACTACCTTTTTGGAGTTCACTTCTAACACGTCAGTTGTTCTAAATAGCCGGAATTTCGACGCGCTTGCAAATGACGCCGCGCGCGCAGGCATCGTCTACGCGAACAGTTGTATCGAAGCGAGCGCGGACCCTCTTAGCTGGACTACATTAACACCTGCTACGAACTGTTCCGGGGGTGGGGCAGCCGGTTCTGGACCATATATAGTCGAAAACTCGGACTATAGGACTACGTTTACCGTTCCTACCGCAACACTGTCTAATAACCTGTTGACTGTCGTGTCAACTGGGACCGTTCAGAAATTGGATGGAAACGGAAACCCCGTAGAAACCATAACGTCTACTGTCAAAAATACATTACCCGGCTCTACGCCCCCGTGGCCGGTCGCAACAGGGTTACCCCTCCATGAGATAAAAAATAACGAAACAGATTGTGCTATCGGAAACGGAGAAATGTACTGCTGGGGTGATAATGGAAGCAATCAGGCTGGCGTATCCAGCCCAGGGGACCTAGGTTGGCCCAGGAGGGTCCAAAATGCCATTGCCGGAAAGACAGTAACATACATAAGTGTTGCAAATAGGAATGCATGCGCGGTTGCGGACGGACTGCCATACTGCTGGGGTAGTGACGGAAACCAACAACTAGGTCAAAGCGCATGGTCTAGTATTGACTACCCCACGAACGATATACCTAGAACATCATCCGGACCATTAGATGGATATTACGTTCCAGAGGTACAGATATCAGACAGCAATAACCCGGCGATCATATGGCCCTTTGGAATAGCAGCTCCTCATTCAATGGCGCTACGCGAAGACGGTACTGTTCATGTTTGGGGTGACGGAGGATTTCGTCAAAATGGTGATGGAGGTTGCTTCCTAGGATGGTGTGCCTACCCTAGCTATTCAACGCCGACGACATTTAATGGTTTCAAAGACACTACCTCACCATTCTCTGGTAAAAAGGCCGAGAGAATCGGCACTAGCTCGCACGACTCATGCTTCGCGGCTATAGGTCGCATGTACTGTGCTGGAGTAGAGGTGCCCCTTCCCATTCAATGCAATACTGCTTGGTTCATGTCCGTTAATAATCCATTGGTAATAATCTTTAACTTATGTACACCGACCTTTGACGATGCCTACGACATGTCCGCTAAAACTCAATGGTTAACTGGGCACACTTTGAACAATAAGTTTATAGACATGGATACGTTCGAAGTAACCACGAATGTTGGTTGTATGATGGCGCAAAATGACTTCTACTGTGTAGGTAACGGGCCTGCCGTTGGGGCACTATGGTCAGGGTCCTGGTCCCCACCATGGATAGAACTAGCCAATTCCGATGTTACTTCACACGACAACGGCGACAACCCAGATTCGGCCAGTTTTGATGGTATCTACTGCATTATCGACTTCGGAGTAGCAAAATGCCAGGGCTCATCTTGGCAAGGTGGCGGCGGTATATGGTCATGGAACCCTATTACGTCCACTGGATTTACCGGAAAGACTCCTACAAAAATTGCTGCCGGACAACAGCATGGATGCCTAATAGCCAACGGACAGCTGTACTGCTGGGGTAACGGACACGAAGGTGTATTAGCAAATGGCAACATATCATTATTTGGAAATTCACGCACTAGCGCGCAGCTTAGTGGTCAGGGCGGATCTTATCCGATAGGAACAGACGAAGGCACATATGCCGCCGACGGTCCAATTAGTGTTGGTGACGGCCACTCCTGCGGTACCGCAAACGGTAATTTATTCTGCTGGGGCAGGAATACGTATGGTCAATTAGGTATCGGGACGACATCAGAACAGTACAGTCCACTAGCGCCACCTACGACAGTCGGTATCTATGTTCGCGATGTCAGCGTAGGCGCTAACCATACTTGCGCGATAGCCGATGGTCAATTGTACTGCTGGGGAAGAAACAATAACGGTCAATTGGGCCTTGGTAACACAACCGACTACTCTACCCCTCAATTAGTTTCAGCGTTCGCGGGCATGCGCGTACACAACGTCAGCGCAGGAGAAAATCACACCTGCGCCGTAGTCGACGGCCAAGCATATTGTTGGGGTCTGAACTCCAACCTGCAACTGGGCGATGGCACGCTGACAACAAGAACGTCGCCGACGCTTGTGGATGGAAACAGCAGTATACTCGTTGGGAAAAACGTACGTTACATTACAGCTGGATATACTCACACATGCGCTACCGCAAATGGTGACCTGTATTGCTGGGGCAATAACGCCAACGGACGAACCGGACTAAACACTACTAGCGGTAACTCGCATCCGACATTAGTAACCGGAGGAACTGCTGGATCTCCAATGGTAACCGCTCCGAGCCCGGATCTACGACCATTAGTGACATCCATATCAGCAGGTAGCAACTTCACATGCGCAGTTATAAACTCCAAGGTGAGCTGTTTCGGTGCTAATTCCAACGGACAGCTAGGTGACGGTACTACCACCCAAAGGTTGGTGCCTACAGCTAGCGCCAACAGTTATTTCGCCACGAAAGTCACGGCCGGTGGCACGCATGCATGCGCTTTACTACACGGTAACAATTCAAAGATAAACGGAAACCTGTGGTGCTGGGGCAACGCAAGCAACGGGCGGGTAGGAAATGGCTCGTCATCTGGAAATGTCACTTCTCCGACAGTACTAAACGGTGGTGATATGCCGGAAACAAACTATGGCCAGGCAGAGATAAAGAGCGCAACTGCAGTGTCAGCGGGAGCCTCATCTACTTGTGGCGTAGTAAAAGGCACTATCATGTGTTGGGGTAACGGAGCAAACGGTCGCCTAGGTGATGGCACCACGACTAGTAGGAATGCCCCGAATATCACCGACGATTACCACTTTTTCTCATCTTACGAAAGCGGGCCTATTTACTAGATTACCCATAAAAGAAAATAGACCCTGGAAAGGGTCTATTTTCTTGGAGGGCCAGGAGGGACTTGAACCCTCGACACCCTGCTTAAGAGGCAGGTGCTCTAACCAGCTGAGCTACTGGCCCGTTTAATAAATATGGTACACCCGGAAGGATTCGAACCTACGACCCTCTGTTCCGAAGACAGATGCTCTAATCCACTGAGCTACGGGTGCGCAATGCGCTTGGCCAACGCATATTGTACCATTTATCTGCATTTTACGCTATAATAACCGTAAATAATGAACATCCAAACAAACATATCGCTGGCAGGACTGACAACAATGAAAATTGGCGGTAATGCCAACTACGTTTGTGACGTCACTTCGGACGAAGATTTACAGCAGGTTTATCAAAACAGTAAAAAACTGAATCAACCCGTATATGTAATCGGTGGTGGTAGTAATATGATCGTGCGTGACACCGGTTTTCCGGGCATTATTGTACGCATGCGCATCATGGGAGTGGATATACTATCCGATACCCCAGAATCTGTCACGGTGTCCGCTGGCGCCGGTGAAACATGGGATGTGTTCGTCAAACAAATGGTAGAACGCAACCTCTCCGGTATAGAAGCCATGTCTGGAATACCCGGCACCGTGGGCGCCGCTCCCGTCCAGAATATAGGTGCATATGGTCAGGAACTATCAAATACTTTCGTGTCACTAGAGGCATACGACACTCAAACGGACAGTTTTACTACCTTAAAAAAAGAAGAGTGTGGATTCGCTTATAGGCATAGTATCTTTCGTGGAAATGAGTCGGGGCGATATGTCATCACTAGAGTCACCCTGCAACTATTGAAGAAACGACCTGAGCCCCCCTTTTATGATGCGCTACAAAAATACCTAGAACAGCATCAGATAGGTGCCATGGCTGTAACTGTACAGATCATTAGAGGCGCGGTACTAGAGATACGCAACAACAAACTACCGGATCCGAACCGTTTGCCAAACGCAGGATCTTTTTTCAAAAACCCGATCGTCGAAAAGGTATTCGCGGACCAATTATTAACCACGTATCCGAATATGCCTACCTATACCGTGGACCAGACGCATGTCAAAATACCGGCAGGCTGGCTGATTCAAACGGCCAATTTCAAAGGTCGTGTCTTGCATGGCATCAAGAGTCATGACGGAAACGCCGTTGTATTGGTAAACCAAAACGCCCGCGGGTACGCCGATTTGGCAGCCGCAAGGACCGAAATCACCACGACCGTAGCAAAAAAATTTGGCATCAATCTGGAACAGGAGCCACTAGAACTGTAAAACCCTATTGCACTTGTGCTCGCATATTGCTATTATTTATATTGTAAACGTAAGAAATTTTAATAAGGGGCATCAATTAAAATGAGTCTTCAAAAATCAAAACAACGGGGCTTCACTATTGTCGAACTCTTGATTGTGGTCGTCGTCATTGGCGTTTTGGCTGCAATCGTTATCGTTGCGTACAATGGTATCACCCAATCAGCCAACGCTACCGCGGCACGCGCGAATGCCTCTGCGGTTCAAAAGGTCGCCGAAGCATACAATGCAGACACGGGTTCTGGATATCCTGCGACGACAGCGGCTCTCACCAGCTGGAACGGTGTAGCCAGGATTCCTAGCGGGTTAACTGTCGTTACCACCCAGCTTACATCGGCTCATGCAGATGGTAGTACTATCCAATACAGGCCAGACGCAGGTGGTGCTACTGGCGGTGGTTGTGTAGGATACTGGGATGCGAGCCTAGCCACGCCCGCTGCGGTATATCTATATGTAGGCAGTGCGACAACAGGCGTAAACGCCGCGACACCTACATGTAACTAGTCGATACAAAAAAATAATACCAGCCCACTAACTTCGGACTGGTTATTATTTTTGTCTACTTATTGTCGCTGGGCAGGGGGAATTCCTTTGCAAACTTAGTTACTTCTGATCGTAATTCCTGTAGCCTATCACTATCGTCTCTGGCATCAATCGCCTGAATCATCCACTCTGCTATTTGTTTCATGTGCTCTTCTTGCATACCTCTGGTCGTGATGGCTGGAGTACCAAGCCTAATCCCACTCGGCTTGAACGGTGGTAGCGTGTCATCCGGTATTGTATTCTTGTTTAGAGTTAATCCGATAGCATCCAGAGCTTCCTCGGCTACTTTGCCGTCAATTCCGAAGGATTTATGAACGTCGGCCAGTATCAAATGATTACTTGTTCCACCGGCAATTAGATGGAAACCGCGCTTTTTCAACTCTTCCGCTAGCACGGAGGCATTTTTTACCACTTGCTGCGCATAATCACGAAAGTCCGGTCTTAGTGCCTCGCCAAAAGCGACGGCTTTTGCCGCGATCGTGTGCATATGCGGACCACCTTGCATTCCAGGAAAAACCGCCCTATCTATAAGCGTAGGGATGTTTTCTATGGTTTTTTCTGGCGCCCTTAGCGGACTAGACACCGTGCCGCGCGACAATATCAAGCCACCCCTGGGACCACGCAATGTTTTGTGTGTAGTCGTAGTAATGACATGAAAACCGTAATCAAAAGGGTTCTTTGCTATACCAGCAACAATCAAACCAGCTATATGCGCCATGTCGGCCATCAACAGTGCGCCAACCTCATTCCCAATCTCGGCAAACTTGGCATAATCCAACTCGCGCGGATAGGCACTGAATCCTGCCAGAATGATTTTTGGCTTGTGCTCCAATGCTAATGCACGCAATTCTTCGTAATCAATCTCGCCTGTTTCCGTATTTTTCATCTTGTACCGCACAAAATTATACAACTGCGCGCTTCGCGTTACAGGTGCGCCGTGTGTCAAATGCCCGCCATGACTCAGGTCCATTGCCAATACCGTATCTCCCGGCTCTAGCCATGCGCTATAAACTGCCTCGTTGGCTGGCGCACCACTGTGTGGCTGGACGTTCGCATGGTCTGCCCCGAACAGCTTTTTGGCTCTGTCTATAGCCAACTGCTCTATTTGATCAGTGTATTCCTGTCCGCCATAATACCGACGCCCTGGGTACCCCTCGGAATATTTGTTGGTAAATATACTTCCCAAAGCCTCCAAGACGTCTGCCGATACGTAATTCTCGCTAGGTATCAGCTCTAGTCCGTCACGTTGACGATTTTCTTCTTTTTTTATCAAGTCCGCTACATCAGTGTCATTCATTTTTTCCTCCATTCAAATAGCAATAATCAATTTTTCGCACTGATTTAGCTTGCTACGACATTAGTAATATTATACCACCCATATGCTCATATAAATAAGTGATACGAATATTTATTATTGACTTTATATCATAACTGATATAAAATGTATCAGTATGTCATCTGTTGATTACAAGAAGAAGATAGGCAAGCTGATCCAAGAAAGCCGATCGCATAAAGGTTTTACGCAAGCGCAATTAGCAGAGGCGCTAGGTACAAGCCAGAGCGCTATTAACCGTATAGAAAAAGGCGGTCAAAACGTTAGCCTAGAGATGATAGCTCGCATTAGCGACGTTCTATCTCATGATATTATGACCCTCAATCTTCCGGGTAAGTTAAACTTCCGCGTCAACGGACCTTCGAAGCTTTCTGGTAGTATTACCATAAATACCAGTAAGAATTCCGCCGTTGCCCTACTCTGCGCTAGTTTACTAAATACTGGCAAGACAACCCTGCGGCACGTAGCCCGCATAGAAGAAGTTTTTCGCATCATTGAGGTCCTACAGAGCATAGGGGTAAAAGTTCGTTGGATCAATGATGGCTCCGATTTAGAAATAGATCCGCCTAAAAAACTATTACTAGATCAAATGGACATCAACGCGGCAAAGCGCACTCGGACCGTTATCATGTTTTTGGGCCCGCTCCTCAACCAATACAACAAATTTAGCCTACCCTTCGCGGGTGGTTGCAATTTAGGAACTAGGACCGTGGAGCCTCACTTGGCAGGACTTCGACCTTTTGGAATGGACGTAGTCGCGACTACTGATTCATACCAAGCAACCGTCAAGAAGAAAGCAGTTTCAAAAACAATTATTCTGACCGAACGCGGCGATACTGTTACCGAAAACGTCTTGATGGCGGCTGCCCTGCAGACAGACACGATAACCATTCGCAACGCCAGTGCTAATTACGCGATTCAGGACCTGTGTGTCTTCCTGAAAAAATTAGGCGTAAAAGTTGACGGCATAGGCACGACAACCCTGACGATTACGGGAGTATCGCAAATCAACAAGGACGTGGAGTATTATCCTAGCGAGGATCCAATAGAAGCGATGAGTTTTATAACGGCAGGAGTTGTCACTAATAGCAAGATAACCCTGAAACGGGCGCCTATAGAATTCCTAGAGATAGAGCTGGCAACTTTGGCAGAAATGGGACTGGAATACGAGGTGTCCGATGAATATGAAGCTAAGAACGGATATACCCGCCTAGCGGACGTCACGATCCTTCCGTCAAAACTCAAAGCATCCAAAGATAAACTACATGCACTGCCATTTCCCGGTATCAACATGGACAATCTACCGTTCATGGGACTGATAGCCACTGTAGCCAAGGGTCGCACGCTACTACATGACTGGTCGTACGAAAATCGTGCTATATACTTCACAGAACTCTCGAAGCTAAACGCTAGTATAGAATTACTAGACCCTCACCGCGTGTATCTAGTAGGACCCACTAAATGGAAAGCTGCCGATATCGTATCGCCGCCCGCACTTCGTCCATCAGTAGTGATTCTACTAGCCATGCTAGCGGCGCCTGGAACGTCTACCTTGCGTGACGTATATTCTATAAATCGTGGATACGAAGATTTTGCAAACCGACTAAATAGCCTAGGTGCGCATATCGAAACGGTGCGTGAAGTATAGATTTACCCCAGTAAATATGATATAGTTATTGCGATACGGCGAATATAGCTCAGTTGGTTAGAGCGTCGGGTTGTGGTTCCGAAGGTCGTGGGTTCGAAACCCATTATTCGCCCCAAAGTAATAGGTCGGCATTGTGTCGACCTATTACTTTTGCAAATTAGTTAACATGTTAACTAATTTACTACCTAAACTTATCGAAATTCCTAGCCTTAGGCTCGGTAAATTGATGTCTTCGTTCTACAGACTTATCTATTTGGTTATTATCTTTGATAGAGCTAGATTGCCTGTTGCTATTGCTTGGCGTATCTACGAATGTATCCGTACTAGGATCATAGGTTTTTCCTTTTTTATCATCAGCCGTCTTGGACATTCGCCTACCTCTCTGCCTACCCAAGAGCGATCTATCATATGATCCGACTACTCTGACCTCTCGATCGCGTAGCTCATAACGACTAGCCATCGACATGCTAGCACCGCCAGAACCCAGCCCATTACTATGAGCCACGTCTCGACTGGAAAAATCTGGATCAATAAACTGGTTTAAATCTGCCATAATAATTTATCCTAATGCTTATATTATTACATATTTCTGCTATACTAACTAGAGTTCGCGGGCGTCGTATAATGGCTAATATACCTGCCTTCCAAGCAAGTGATGCGAGTTCGATTCTCGCCGCCCGCACCAAGAAAATAGACTCTACCTGTTAGGGTCTATTTTCTTGGTCTGATGCCGCGGGGTTGAACTTGCATCGCGTGCGAAAGCACGCCAGATGCGAGTGCGCTCATGAGGAGCGCGCGCAGAAACTACCTCTTAGTTTCGAGCACGATCCGAAATGGATTCTTCTCGCCGCCCGCACCAAGATGAATAGAGGTAGACGGTCGGGACCGTCTCTTTTGCTATCATGTAATGTATGTCAGGAAACTACCCAAACACATTTTATAGAGTCGCAGTGAAAGCGCTTATAAAAAATAATGAGGGACAGATACTACTTGTTAAAGAAAACTCCGACAAATGGGACCTACCTGGTGGCGGGCTTGATCACGACGAAGAACCCGAGGACGGTATAAAAAGGGAGCTCTTGGAGGAGATTGGTGTATCAAGCGGTATTACTGTGGGCAAAATCGTAAAACAGAAATCATTTTGGATAGACGATAAGAAGGCGTGGTTAATGTGGATTGTATACGAAGTAAAACTCGCCAATCAAACTCACTTTAGTCCAGGAGAAGGCGTGACGGATATTAAATTTATCAATCCTCAATCGTTTCATGCGAGCAACGACGAGAGAGAACGTTACCTAACCGTTTTCATGTAACCGTATCTTTGGTTGTGCATGCTATAATAACGCTTATGCAATCAAAAATCATGAAGACGCTAGTTAGTGCAGAACACCTTTTTCTAGCGGTTTTGGTTGGAATATTTTTCGTTGCAGTCGGCGGCTTTGACTGGTACTGGCTCCTGGTATTGTTTTTGGTTTTTGACATATCAATGATTGGATATTTGATAAATAATCAATTAGGCGCACTTACCTATAACATCGGACATAGCCTCATCGGACCCGGCTTAGTTGCCAGTTATTACGTGATGACCAGCAACGAAACGGCTCTATTTATCGCGCTACTTTGGCTGTTCCATATATTGGTAGATCGAGCTCTCGGTTTTGGACTCAAGCATACAAAAGGTTTTCACCATACTCACCTTGGTAAAATTGGCAAAAAGTAAGTATAATAGCTCCCATACGCCCTGGTAGCTCAGCTGGATAGAGCAGAGGACTTCTAAGCCTAAGGTCGCAGGTTCGAATCCTGCCCGGGGTACCATGAAAAGAATCGAGCTTTTTGCTCGGTTTTTTTCATGCCCCGAGTAGATTCGATTCTGCGAATTTTTGCGTAATGAATAGTCGAAGTGTTGTTGACAATAGACAGTAGTTAAATATAATAAGCATTAGAATAATCAAAGAAATCAACAAATACAAAAGGTAATACATCCCGGAAATCAAATAATGCTCGCTCTAAAAGTAGTCGTATTTTCTGCATTTGTCGCTGTTTTTTTGTCAGTCGCAACGGCTAACGCACAGGGAGATTCTCAAGAAGCTACTGATGTTTCCGTCGGCAATGACACCACTTGTGCCATCAAAAATGCGCGCGCTTACTGCTGGGGTTCAAATGGGGACGGGCGATTAGGCATAGGAAGATGGGATATTTTTTCTAGCAAAAAGCCATATCCAGTAGCCACAAACACATCTAAAAAGTCAGCGGATGGCGGAAACTGCATAGAAAGAAGCTGGATAGGAACATGTTCTAAATATGATAGAAATCCTTCCCCTTCTATTCCCGCCAGTGACATGGGCGAGATTGACGTTACCAAAATATCCGTGGGTTCAACGCACGTGTGCGCGGTGGCTGACGCGCAAGTATATTGCTGGGGTGATAACAGATACGGTCAGTTGGGTAACAAATCATACCGTGATTCATTAGTCCCCGTAGCCGTGCATGTGGATAGTGGTAGCCTACTATCACAGAAAGAAATGATAGACGTCACCGCGGGATTTGGCTTTACGTGCGCCCTCGCCAGCGACTACACGGTATCCTGTTGGGGCCGTAATGATCACGGTCAATTAGGTAACGGTACTTTGAAAAAATCTAACGTACCCGTATCCGTTTCATATGACAATAAGTCCGATAAGTTATGTACGAGCAAGAGCTTTTTCGGTAGGTGTACTGCAACTGTCAATTTAAAACCTAGCGCACTTGTTGGTAAAAAAGTGGTTAGCCTAGCAAGAATACACGGTGATACTGCTACGATGTGCGTACTCACCGAAGAAGGACGCGCGGTCTGCTGGGGGGCTAATCATGCCGGTCAAGTAGGAAATGGAGCTGGAGTTCCTTATGGGTCTGATTCAGGTCGCGGTGAGGATCGTCATACGAAATCCCATAAATGCGAAGAAACTAGTAAGGCGGCGTTTAAGCAGGCAGGCGTTAACTTGTATAGTTATAGTAATAATGACTCTCTTCGACCTGCAAACGTAAGGGGTGATTACACATTCAAGGACCTTACGATAACATCTAAACAACACGGGGATAGCGTATACGTTGACGTTCAGAAGGCGTTGGTGGACAGAGATAGTCCTGGTACCGTATGGATAGATGGAGCATTCTATACGTACGTTATGGCTACAGGTAAAGATGGTAAGACGTATCATTGGGGTGGTAATCATGTCGTCGATATACATTGGAAATGTGTCAGTAACGGCAAAGCTTACTACGGTGACTGGACAAAAACGGAACTAAGAGTAGCTTACTCTATAACCGGCGTTAATAGACCTACGGCAACAACTATAACCTCGACGCTATCGTCTGGAAACATAAAAGGATTGAGCTGTAAGGTAAACGGCGGTAATAACGCACACTGCGATGCTAGGGGTACTAGCAATCTTACTGACGGCAGAACTGGAAGCAACTACCAAAGAACATGCAAAACGGAAACTGGCGTATTTGGCATAAAGTATACAAAATGCGACCCAGCGCCAACCGGCTACCAAAAGGTGTATACCGGGGGTTGGCTGGGCGGACGCGCCATTTCAGCGATCGACACAAGCATGAATGGCACGACGTGTGTTGTCGCAAACGATAGAATCGGATGCTGGGGCGTCAATAATAGAGGGCAGTTGGGTGTCGACGATACTAACGACCGGGGCGTTCCGACCGCAGTGAGGTTATAACATTATGGGCAAGGCAAGCAGTTCTACCAAACAGGTATCCGAAAAATCACGGCATAGTTTTTCAAAAAAGTGGGCATTGGTCACAGTAGGGTTCTTGATAATAGTATCCGTCGTCGTTTATGCCCTAACCTATTGGCACTTCGTTCATCAGAATGAAGTACAGGTCAACGATCAGACCGGCGCTAATTCCTTGAATACAGGATCGGCACAAGGAGTTATTGATGGAGTAGTAACACTAGAATTGGGCGGCACAGCACTCGATATTACTAGCTATAGCGGAATGAACGGTCAAGACTCTAGCGGACAAATCGTGTATCACGTGGCGCCTCACAATGTAGAGGGTCGTACTTTTAAGAACATTCCTGCCAGCAGCGTAGGCGCAGGTTTTGTAGCAAGCGATGCGGAATCGGGCGTTAACTACACTCAATTGACTCAATACTTGACCGACAATAAGTTCAACCAGGTATCAGGATACGATACGGCCTTCACTACAGAAGATGACGCCGTTGAATTTATAGAATATTCTGTATATACCAGTAATCAAGTTGTTTGCTCGGTCGAGCACGTTGATGCCACTAATACTTCGATCAAAGACTTCTATACGAGTATAGCCTGCGCTGATATAAAAGATTATGTTACCGTAGCGAAAAACTTTGATGCAGTTTATAGATCATATGAATCTAGCGACAATGAGGTCGGAAAAATAGCATTTGGTTCGGTATCTATAGATGAATCTGGCGACAAAGATGTGATATCCGTTTACCAATACGATTCAAAAATGAACAATCCAGATAAAACAGGTGCGAACATATACTCGCAGGTTGATTACCGACAGGACTCGGAAAATAGCTGGACCCTACTATAGATTACTCTTGTTCTATGTCTCGCCAGGCTGATAATCCTCTATGCGATGCAAAAATCTAACACCATCCGGGTTCATGAATAGATTACCCAGCTTGCGCTCAGCCCTATTGCGCTGTTCAATGGTAATCTCGTCCTCTAATACATCCCACTCGACACCATAATCTACGGCCGCGCGTACGGCATGCTCGAAAGTTTCTTGCTCGACGCGTGCGCTTGTTTCACGCACTATATCTGTCAGGCCTAGGTTATCTAGCAGAGCCTCGGTGCCGCCATAATAAAGCACGATCCATGCATCATCGCTACCACTAGGACCTCCCGCCCCGTACACGAACGCCTCCTGAACGGCGTCAATAAGCATCTCGGCCGTCTTGGGCTGGCCTTCGTACATCTCATTAATCCAACGGGCATACTGATCGTTCTGTTGAACGATGCCTGCCTGTTCTATATTGGGCCTCTCCATAACTAATCTGATGCTTCTTCGCCATCATTTAACGCTGTTTTGACCTGGTCCAATGTTATCTCTATTACGGTACCGGGGTTTACTTTGCCACCTAGCATTTGTTTTGCGATAGTATTTTCGACGGCTCGCTGAACAACCCTGCGCATAGGGCGCGCGCCTAGGCGCGGATCATAACCTTTGTCCACCAAAAATGACTTCGCGTCATCGGCAACATTAACACTGATTTTTTGAGACTGCATTGTTTTGTTAACCCCAGCCAATATCAGATCTACTACCTGCAGTAGCTCCTCTTTGTTCAACGGGCGAAAGACCACTATTTCATCAAATCGATTCAGAAACTCTGGCTTGAACTGGTTACTACTAATTAGTTCATCTATGAACTGCTTTTCAAAATCTTTTAATTTATAGCCTCGCTGTATATATTCGCGGATTCTATCGGCACCGGCATTGCTAGTACATATAACTATGGCGTCACGAAAACTAATCTCGCGATTATTAACATCTCGCATCACGCCTTCGTCTAATAACTGCAAAAGCGTTGTTAGCACTTGCGGGTGCGCCTTTTCAATCTCATCCAAAAGCAATACGCTAAACGGCTGCTTCATCGCCTGAGCCGTTAGACTGTTTGGATCCTTCGCGCCGTCCGCGATCAGCCGAGAAACATCTTCTGGCATAACATACTGATTCATATCCAGACGAATCATTCTATCCTCGCCACCAAAATAGACTTCACCAAGCGCCTTGGATAATTCCGTCTTGCCTACGCCCGTCGGTCCTAGAAAAAGAAAAGTTCCAATAGGTCGATTCTCGTTTCGCACACCCGAACGCGCACGTCGCAGGGCGTCACTCACGACTTGTACGGCGCGAGTCTGATTTATCATTCTTTCATGAATCTTATCTTCCATATTCATCAACGTGTCTCGCTCTTCCTCACCGCTAGCCACGCCAACTTTGACGCCAATAGTTTTCTCAATCGCCTGTTGGACGGAGTTACCAGTGACCAATCCTCCATTGTCGTGACTTGCCGAGCTCTCCAGAAGTTTGAAGGCTCGACCGGGCATCTCTAGCTCGTGTATATATCTCTCGCTTAGTCTGTAAGCCTCCGCCAGGGCATGATACATATAAGTTACCTTGTGCTGATACTCCGTGAATAACAGCATGTCTTGCATGATCGTCATTGTCTGTTCCCTGTCAGCCGGAGCTACATTAACTCTATTAAGTGCGTTCACTAATGATGAATTTTGCTGGCTAATCTGCAGATAACGCTGCTCATCCATAGTTAGGATAATGCGAAGTCCGCCACCTTCTATAATGGGTAGTAATATGTTCGACAGGTCCACAGAGCCCACGCCTTCTTCAAAGAAAACCTGAGCATTGTCTAGGCAGATTATAATATTCCGTGCACTATATGCCTCGGATAAAACCCGATTCATCAAACCTTCCAGCTCCCCCCTTCCAGGCGCAGAAGATATCAAGGCCGATGAATCCAGCATATATACCTGACGAAACTTCAGATTCGATGGTACCTTCTGCTCGGCATCCATCAACCTCTCGGCAAATGCGCGAACAATTGTCGTTTTACCGATGCCCGTGGGACCAACTAGCGCCACATTTTGACGACCACCGCTCCCAAATGTATCGATCAGCATGTCCAATTCTTCGCTATGCGCTTCAAGCTCTACATGTGCATTTCCCCCGGTATTTTCGGATAGGTTCTGACCGAATTTTTTCAGTGTCGGTATATAACCGAATGCAAAGTCCCGAGCGATACCACCGGTTCGTCGCGGACGTTTTATTTTTTCAATTAAGTGCCTCGTGTGTTCGTACCACTTTATTCCCAGTATAAGGTCTTGGTTTTCTAGCTTCATATGAGCCAATAGCGAATCACGATCCTCTGCACAATCGACAATAGCCACCAACAGAACAGCTCCGGATATAAACTCACTACCGGATTTTTCTCGGACGGCTAATGCACTTTGCCATATCTTTTCCAAATCAGCGGGTTTGTCGGTTGTTATATTATCCAAGAAACCTGACGTGATGCCGAACCTGTTCGCGAAAAAGACACCACCTCTGGACGCCGATACTGCCCGCACTAAATCCTTTGGCGTAGGATTTTTTCCTATTTTGCCTAAAATATTACCCGCCAACACCTCATCAACAGAAACTCCATTTGATTTAGGCTGTTTTAGCTCACCCCTGTGCCATTCTAGGATCATAATTGGCGCCGCGCACAATGACGCCACCAACCATCCGGCGTATATATCAGCCATCACAACCATAGCTAGCCCACCAAATAGCAGCCCAATAGTAAGTACCGTTAGTAGCAGTATTATGGGCTTCGAGATGGCCACACCAAGTCGAGCCTTCGCCGCCCTTACGCTCAGTGGATTAAATTTAGCTACATTGTCCATGATAAATTCCACCCAATCAGCATCAACCAAACCCCGATTAACGGCAGAGCCGGTAGAGCCAGCCATAGGATTATATTCAAAAGTGTGTACATAACGGAAATAATCAGAACAACGAAGCCTACTATCATAATCATCAGCCGAATGACGGCACCTATAACCCTTGAAAATAGCTTGTCGGCAAAGGCACGCAGTTGCACCTCCAATGCGCCATCTACTTTACCGGCCGATATCTGACGATAAGGCGAAAATAATGTTTTTAGTAGCAAACTAAACGAAAAATAATCGATGAGACTCTCTAAACGAACAGAGGCGAATTTGACTCGCTCTCGTAATCCGTCACCGTACCACCATTGGAATAGACTGACCACCAGCATAACCATATTGTACCACCGAAACGTAAGGTATAATAGAGGTTACCATGGCAAAAATTCATAGCGTTCTAGTAGGCAAAGCCGTAAGGCACGTCGCAAGACTTCGTGGCGGTAGCGGATCCGCTCTGCCTGGTTTAGTCGTAGAAAAGATCGACAAAAAATTCGTCGAGAATTCGCTAAAAAAACTACCCCGTGGCGTCGTAATAATTAGTGGAACTAATGGCAAAACCACGACTACCAAAATAGTCGTAGAACTGCTCGAGAGCCAGGGCTTGAAGGTCTTTACCAACAAGACCGGTAGCAATTTCTCTAGGGGCATAGCAGCGGCCCTACTAGCGGACATGAATGCCCGTGGAAACTTAAAAGCCGATATCGCAGTACTGGAAATGGATGAAGCCCACGGAGTTCGATTCGCTGAACAAATTCAACCCAGATATAGCTTGTTATTGAACGTAATGAGAGATCAGTTAGATAGGTTTGGAGAAATCGATCATACTGCTAGACTACTCCAGCGCATAGCGGAATCGACGACCTATGGCGTGATAGTTAACAGAGACGATCCTCGCTTATCAAACGAGAATTTCTTAAAAGATATAGACGCGGATATCTACAGCTACGGAGTTTCGTCCGAGCTCATCAATCAATTCCCCTCCGACGACGATATGAGGACTTTGTCGATGGAAAAAAGAGAGAAATTATTCGAACGAGACGACACATGCCTAAAAACAATCAGTGGTAAAACCGCAACAATTTCCTATGGAGGTAAGACCGAAAAGGTGAGCTTGAAACTAGGCGGTATCTATAATGTATTAAACGCCGTTGGAGCGATAGCATTGTGTAGGCAGATACTTGGCAAGAACATGGATGAAAAAAAGATGCTGAAAACCTTGTCAAAAATCACACCAGCATTTGGTCGAGGCGAAGACATCATGGTCAATGGAAAAACCTGTCAGATAATTTTAGTCAAGAATCCTAGCGGGTTTCGCTTAGGGCTGAAGTCATTCAAACCTGACGGAGTATCAACGATGATTGCAATCAATGACAACTATGCGGACGGCCGCGACATGAGCTGGTTGTGGGACGTAGACTTCGACAGCCTAAAGGAGAATGGCGTCTGCGAGATCAGTGGATCTAGGGCATACGATATGGCGCTACGGTTGCAATACGACGAGGTAAACTTTACTCACGTTGATACAAATTTATCTAGGTCATTAAAAAGCTTCTTGAGCGCCGAGCCAGACAAGCCAAAGAGGATATATTGCACCTACACTGCCATGCTGGAAGTTCGCAAACAATTAGGCAAAATAGCCGAAGTAAAGGAGTTAGGATGAGCAAAAAAACACTCACGATTCTCCATCTATATCCTAAAGATATGAATATTTATGGCGACTACGGCAACGTTCTAGTGCTAAAACGCAGAGCTGAATGGCACGGTTATGAAGTTAAGGTCATCGACTATAACCCAGGCGATGATTTTCCTGAAAAATTCGATATATTAGTTGGCGGTGGCGGTCAGGATAGCGGTCAAGATAGAGTACAATCTGATCTGCAAAAAATAGGACCAAAGCTGAAAACAATGGCCAACAAGGGCGCGCCCATGCTAGTAGTGTGCGGGCTTTACCAGCTATTCGGTAAGTTCTTTCAAACTCAAACCGGACATGTCATAAAGGGAGTTGGAATTTTAGATATTGAGACTTTCGCGGAATCAGAAAGGTTGATCGGAAATATAGTCACGAAAAGTCATGAGTTCGGTGAAATTATTGGTTATGAGAATCATAGCGGAAAAACCTACATAGGTAACATAACCAACCTCGGAAAGGTCATTAAAGGAGCGGGTAATAACGGCAAGATCGACAAGACAGAGGGTGCCAGATATAAAAATGTGATAGGAACCTATATGCATGGATCGCTTTTGCCTAAAAACCCAAAAATTGCCGATTGGATGATATCCAAAGCGGCGACGAACAAATATGGAACGTTCGATAAAGCGAAGATAGATGACGGTATCGCAAAATTAGCTCGAGAACACGCGTCAAAGCGCCCACGCTAAACTGCGTAATGGCCTACGATCAGATTTTTATACGACGGAACTTCTATTTTTCCGTTTACAATATCCTTGACCTCCACCCATACCGCGCGCTTCATCTCTGAATCTTGTGGTACCAGTGGGGTGTCAACGTCAATTGCGCCATGATAGCCTAGAACGATTTTACCGTTTCTATGCTGACCGAAATCAGCGTGCTTTAAGGGTATTTCTTTGAGTCCCAACTCTTCGAACAGCTCTCGTGCCATGGCGGTATCTGGTGATTCACCTTCGTCTATATGGCCACCCGGTAGCCCGTAACCTTCCTTGCCATAATCAACCACTAGTACTTTTTTATGATCGAGGCTAAAGAGCACGCACTTGCATGTCACTCTGTGGGTATCGCGTCTACGATCCATTTTTTTGCAACTTTTCCAAATCCGTAATTACCTGATCACCATGTCCAAGAGGCGTGACCCGTCCATACACCTTTCTGACCATGCCCTTCGGATCAATGATAAACGTCTTCCGCAGTATTCCTTCGCGACCAAACATTTTAGCACCCCAAGCACCGAAACTTTCGATGACTTTTCCATCAACATCGGTCAATAGCGTAAAATTTAGTGAGTGTTTGGACTTGAATTTTTCATGACTGGACGCATCATCTTTACTAATACCGACTACCTCGGCACCCATATCGGCCAAATGGTCTCGAGCATCACGCAGACTACAAGCCTCAACGGTACAGCCCGGAGTATCATCTTTCGGATAAAAGTACAGGACTATCCACCTTCCCTCAAAATCTTTCAAAGAAACGTCTTTACCTTCTGTATCAGGTAAGCTGAAACTAGGCGCAGAATATGGTAACTCTTTCTTCATGCCTTTATTATATCTGTTATTTACCGGATCGGTCAAACACGACTCGACTGTACCAGAAATAGTTCCAAAGCAAGCTGGCTATGGTCGCAAGAACCTTCGCCACAAACAAGGCAACACCATTACCAATATCGTAAAACATCCAAATCAGCGTGGGTACTGTCGTAATTATCGCGCCCTGAATCACCCATAGTCCAAATAATGTAATGGCTACGAATACTAAAAACTGTCGTAGTTTTCGCAAACTAGTATCGCCAAACACAACGCGTTTGTTCAATATATAACTAACAGACAACGCCACTGACGTGGATCCTACGTTGGCAGCGACCGGTGTCCACCCAAACAATGCGATAAATAGGTATAACAGCGTGAAATCAACTCCGGTGTTAATTACGCCAACCAAACCAAATTTAACCTGCGGAGACTTAGGGCTAGCCTTTTTTGATTTGGTTTTTCTTTTGGCCATTTCTTTTTTACTTTATCACAGCCCTTATGGTTTTCAAGTAGTAAAAAATAGGATATAATTGCCAAAGTAAATCGGGGTGTGGCGCAGTTGATAGCGCGCGCGGTTTGGGACCGTGAGGTCGAAGGTTTGAGTCCTTTCACCCCGACCAAATAAAATTGACCGCCTTTAGGTGGTCTATTTTATTTGTCATACTTTGCGATGCCCTTTCACGCCTAAAAAGCAAATCGCCCGCTCCCACGAATGGGATACGGGCGAATGCAGTTTCGGACAGGACCGACAATCAGTCATCCCGCACGACGTCGATGTCGACGATCCGAAACACCTTGGTCTCGGAGTCTCGTCCACGATTGCTCGTGTGCAGGGTCAGAGTCTTTCCGGTCTCGAGTATGGGCTCGATGATCTGGTAGACCGATGCCCGCCCACTTACGAGTCCGTACACGGGATCCATGACTTTTCCGTCGATGATGTCGCACTGATGGAAGCCGGTCGTGCGACCGCGCTTATTCCGCACAGGCACCAGCGCGAACTCCTGCTCGTACTCCATGACGTCATCCTCGCGGATGACCTTCAGGCGCACCTGAGCGGCGGTGTTGTAGCTGCCAGAGCCGATTATCGCGTAGTGCCTCGAAACTGCTTGATTGGGACGTGCGTTGGTAAATGTTTCCACGCCGATTCCTCTCGCTTGTGGTATCTACTATGATTTCAATACCCCATCTTTTCATAATACCATAAAATTACTAATTAGTCAACAATGCTACTGCTTTTGCTGGGTTGAGAACGGATTGAGAGTAAGAAATGACAGCAGTCCCTCTAGCTCTCTCTTGATGTCGCTAAAAGGCGTAAAATCGGATGGTACATTGACGTTTACTGGCTGATCATAAGAGAAATCGATTTTAATGTTTAGTTGACCGGATTCGTCGGAAATATTCATATGTTTGAGTTGGTGGAACCACTGGTCAATCCATAGTTCTATTTTTAGTTTTTCTGTATCTGTTTTGTCATTTAATTGTAGGTTGATTTCACCGCCGCTAATCGTATTGCCTGAGCAGGATTTCAAATCTTTGAACAATTGCGTATTCTGCACACTGGACGAAAACTTTTTAGCTGCATCACCATCAATCTCTACGGCATATCCACTGTTGCCATTTTGAACACCTAGACTATCCGTTACTTTCACGACTCGGCTGTCATAATATGCCAAACCAACATCTGTAATAGATGCCGGATCGTCACCTATTTTTTGAAGAGTTTCAAAGACGCACTCGTATTCCCTGGCCTCTATCTCATTGTATTTCCTTATCTCGGACTCGCCATACAGTACCCAGGTATCATCTATGCTGTCGACAGCCGGCTGATACAGAGATGCTAGCTTTTCTAGCTGTTGACGAATCTGACTTTCTGATAACCCAGCGAACCTAAGGGCGATTGAGCTTTGCGCCGAAAGCGCACTAACCAGCTCTTCTAAGCCAGTAAGTTTGAAGTATACGTCACCATCGGTGTCTCCATTATATTCAAATTCAATAGTGTTATCTTGATTCGCGGCCGCCAAACCAACAGACGCCCCTCCAGTCCCCGAAAATCCCTTGTCATAGCTAAAACTAGAGGTAAAATCAACGTTAATTTGACCTCCATATGAAACAGTTCCTTCCGCGGTCACGGATTCCGAGGTGATTAGTTTACTCATGGCGTCCGTAACAGCATTGTCTGGGTTTTGATACCAGAACGCATAAACAGCGACCGACGATAATAACAGAACCGCAGTCAGGGATCCGGCAATTATAGCGATTAGTTTTTTGTGACTCTTTTTCTGCTGTGGTTTCATGGAGTGAAGCATTTGGGAAACTGATTTTTGTTTCGCCTGCTCTACTCTTTTTCGCATCGTCACGCTAAGTACGTCACCCTCGTGATTGGGTTTTGTGCCGCTGCTTTTCTTGTCCGAAATATTACCCTCTGGCTCGTCCTTCATTTCATCTTTACTTTAGCATATAAAGCATAAGTGAGATAGCCGTGACTGGGCTGTGTTATTTCGCGAATTCTATTGCGCGAGTTTCCCGTATAACGTTCACCTTGATCGTTCCAGGGTATTGCATAGTAGATTCAATTTTGTTTGCGATGTCACGCGATAGTTTAATGGCGCTAAGGTCGTCTACGTTTTGAGGTTTTACGATTACGCGAACTTCACGCCCGGCACTAATCGCGTATGCTTTGTCGATACCCTTAAAGCTAGTTGCGATATTCTCTAGATCCTTCATTCGTTCAACGAAGTTCTCGGCACTGATATTTCGAGCACCTGGACGCGCGGCGGATAAAGCGTCAACTACACGAACCACTAGGGCCTCTGGCGTAGTCGCCTCTACATCATCATGATGGGCCTCGATGGCATGGCAGATTTCTTCTTTCATGCCGTATTTGCGCGCTAGTTCCGCTCCAATATGGTGATGCTTGCCTTCAACCTTATGGGTTACTGCTTTTCCTACGTCATGGAGCAATGTAGCGATTTTGACAGTACGAACATCGGCACCAATTTCTTCTGCTATCATGCCCGACAGGTGAGCCATCTCCGTACAGTGAAGCAGGACGTTTTGTCCGTACGATGTTCGGTACTTGAGTTCACCCAGAAGCTGTAGCATTTCTCGCGGTATGCCAGTAACGCCAACCTCGCGCGCGGCATCCTCTCCGGCTTGTTTGACTTCTTTTTGAATCTGCTTTTCGGCCTTTGCGACGACCTCTTCTATACGGCCCGGATGGATACGACCATCTTTCATTAGCATTTCTAACGTCAGGCGTGCAACCTGGCGACGGATTGGGTCAAAGCTAGACAAGACTATCATTCCAGGCGTGTCATCGACTAGAATATCAACACCCGTTGCTCGTTGGATGGATTGGATATTTCTACCCTCCTTTCCAATGATGCGGCCTTTCATCTCGTCATCTGTTAACTTGATCGCTGTCACGGTGCGCTCGGCGGTCACCTCGGAACTCATTCGCTCCATGGCGGTCAGTATCACGACCTGCGCGCGCTCTTCCGCGTCGTCAATAGCGTCCTTTTGTAGTTTCGCGATCAGACCTTTTAGATCATTTTTTATATCGCGTTCAGTCATCTGCATTAGCTTGTCGGCCGCGTCAGACTTGCTTAGTTTCGCAATCTTTTCCAGTTTTTCTTGCTGTCTCTTTCGGATGTCGCGGATTTCGTCCTTCAGGCTATCTACCTCGTCTTCTGCCTTACGAAGTTTATCTGCGCGCTTTTCCAAATCATCGAGTTTTCTGTCTATTGTTGCTTCGCGGTCGACCAGTCGTGACTCTGACTTCTTTAACTCTTTGCGACGCTCGTTCTCTAGCTGCAATGCCTCGTCTTTAGCCTTGAGGACTATCTGACTGGCCTTTTCGTTAGCCTTTGCCAGCGCTTCGTCCGCCTTATTCTTGCTGTTCTCTACCTTGTTCTTGTTGTATGCAGCCGTTCCACTGGCACCCAAAACAACGCCAATAACAGCGGCAATTATACCTTCTACCATGTCTCTCTTTTCCTTCCTGCGTCCGCTCCCGCGGGTGATCCTGATTCAATGAGTCTGGTATTGCGGGTGGACGGCAATAAAATTCAGTAAATATCCAGAGCTTGCATGTAACAAACTATACGTATTGTATCTCTTTTTTAGTCAACCTGGCAAGCTATTTTCGTGGTTTTGTAATGTTTGCTTCAGAAGCGTATTCTGGTAGAACCATCTGGTGATTCTCGCCATTAGTGATAAGCTTTACGGCAACGTCCCGCCAATTTTCTCCGGTTGTGCCAACTATGGGTACACGCAGTGAATCCGCAAGTGTATTTGCGACCGTCAAGCCAATACGGAGTCCAGTGAAACTTCCTGGGCCCTTGAATACCCCGATAGCTGAAATATCTTGCCATGTTTTGCCCAGAGAATCCAGTTGCTTCCGAAGGTGACTGTGCACATCTTTTGCCAGCATCCTGTCAGCTTGCCATTCTGATGGGGTTGCTTTATCTCCATCCAATAATTCCACCTTGCATACGGGAGTTGACGTGTCTAAAAGTATTATCATTTGATAGCCTCGATAATTTTGCTACTAGATCCTCCACCGGATTTTAACTCAATGCTTCTAGACGTCTCACTAATAGTCATGATACTTATCGATAGTCTATCGTCCGGCAATAAACTCTTGATCGTGTCAGACCACTCGACGACCACTATCGATGTATCGTCGTTCAATGCCTCGTGTAAGTCGCCCGCCATTATTCCCGGATCTTTTATACGATAGAAGTCGTAGTGAAAAAGCCTCAAATTGTCACGAGCATCGTATACTTTGCTAATCGTAAAGCTTGGGCTCTGTATAGTTTCATCAATATCGAGACCTCTTGCCAGTCCCCGTACAAATGTTGTTTTGCCAGCTCCAACATCCCCTATTAATTCGATTACTTCTCCACCCGAAAGCGACTTGCCAATAGACTCGCCAAGCGTTTGCATTTCAGTTTCGTTGGTAACCTCTGTCATCGTGACCATTATACCCCAGTTTTTATTACCAAAAAGCACTAGCCTTTTGTCGTAATCTCCTTTAGAATAGATTCATAGTATGCATATATCGGATGGGACACTGGAAAAGCTCCTAGAACAGAGTAAGCGCTTTTCCAAACAGGATATAGCG
Source organism: bacterium (assembly GCA_030429975.1). Classification (GTDB taxonomy): domain Bacteria; phylum Patescibacteriota; class Saccharimonadia; order Saccharimonadales; family Saccharimonadaceae; genus UBA2112. Next base: position 54,153 of record JAUIGB010000002.1, read on the forward strand.
ACCCTCAAGCAAGAGAGCGCGAAGATAAAAAAGCCTCTAAAGCAGGTTGCTTTTGATAGCAAGCTGATAGACGAGGCCACATTGACGAAATTATTCGCGGAATACGCGGGCATACCCTACGTCACGATAAATCCTTCAGAAGTTCCCGGAGAGGTTTTGGAACGCATACCAGAAAGAATTGCCAGACAATACCGAGCCGTGCTATTCAGGATAGACAAGGACGGAGTCCAGCATTTGGCCATGGAGGACCCTGACGATGTCCAGGCTATAGACTTTATTCAAAAACAAGTTGGCGAAAATGTGCGGACCTATATAGCTTCGCATGACAATATTGAAAAAGTCCTAGACAACTACCGAAGCGACGTAAACAAAGAGATATCCGAGGTTATCCAAGTACAGGACGAGGAAGAGAAAGCCAACGAAGAAGTCAAGAAAATATCGGATGAAGACGTTGGCGAAGACTCACCTATCGCACAGACTATCAACCTCTTACTCGAATACGCCATTCGATCCGGAGCCAGTGACATACATATAGAGCCCCGCGAAGAGTACGTGCAGGTACGCTATCGTATTGATGGAGTGTTAAAGGAAGTCAACAGATTACCGCGCAACGTGCACGCGGCGCTAATCAGTCGCGTTAAAATCCTATCCAATTTAAAGATCGATGAGCGTCGCGTACCCCAGGACGGCCGTTTCAAAGTACAGGTATCTGGTAATCAGTACTCTCTCCGTGTCAGCACACTTCCTGTCGCAGATGGCGAAAAGGTCGTTATCCGTATCCTGGACGAATCAAATCAGGCGGTAGCCCTATCCGATCTTGGCTTTTGGGGTCATTCAATGGAAACCATCTCCGATGCCATATCCGAGCCACACGGAATTGTCCTAATTACAGGTCCCACCGGTAGCGGTAAATCGACCACCCTCTTTAGCGCGCTGACGGAATTAAACAAACCAAATGTCAACATCAGTACTATAGAAGATCCCGTCGAGTACAAGATACCAGGCGTAAATCAAACCCAGACAAACGAAGGTGCAGGCATGACTTTTGCAACCGGACTCCGTGCATTGTTGCGTCAAGATCCAAATATAATCATGGTCGGAGAGATCCGCGACAAAGAAACGGCCAGCCTAGCTATACAGGCCGCCCTAACCGGACACTTGGTCTTTAGTACTCTTCACACAAACAACTCTGCCACCAGCCTACCCCGTCTACTTGATATGGACGTAGAGCCATTTCTGATTGCAAGCGTCATACGCGCAGTAGTGGGACAGCGACTTGTTCGACGCCTGAACCCGGAAACAAAAGTTGCGTATAATCCGAACGAGCAGGAAAAACAAGCCTTGCTTCAATTGTTCAACCTACATGACACGCAAACTTTTCGCTATATACACGAGCTTGAAAAACAAGCTGCAGCCGCTGGCGTAGGTGGTGATGCGCCGCTGAGTACCGACGAGAACGGCATCAACACTCTATACAAGCCAGGAGAGTATGAGGACGAGAACGGCAAACACGATGGATATAAGGGTCGAGTAGGAATCTATGAGGTCTTGGGAAACACTATTCCTATGCAAAAACTGATTACGTCCAACGCAACAAGTGACGAGCTGCAGAAGCAGGCGATTTCCGAGGGTATGTTAACAATGCAACTTGATGGACTCATAAAAGCCTTGCGCGGAGTTACAACTGTGGAAGAAGTATTACGAGTCACTAGGGAATAGTTATGCCGAATTTTGACTACACCGCTATCTCTGACACTACCAAAAAGACTACGAAAGGTACTATTGGCGCGGGTAGCGAGGCTGAGGTAATAGAGCTTCTGAAAAAACAGAAGCTTCGACCCGTTAGCGTATCGGCACAGAAAAGCGCGCTTGGTGCGTCATCACTTTTTAAATCAAAAAAAGTAAAATCAGACGATTTAGTAGTCTTTACACGACAGCTTGCGGCAATGATTGGTGCCGGTGTTCCCCTGCTACGGTCCCTCAACTCCCTCCAGCAACACGCCGAAAGCGCAGCACTAAAAGACCAGTTAGTCAAAGTCATAGAGGATGTACAAAGTGGAACGTCATTTGGAGACGCCCTCGCTAAGCACCCCAGTACCTTCAACGACGTATATGTGAACATGGTACGAGCCGGCGAAACGGCAGGTATTTTAGATGAAATTTTGAACCGTCTGGCAGTGCAACAAGAGAAAAGTTCCGCCATGAAAAAACGCATCAAAAGTGCCATGACCTACCCCGTCGTCCTGTTGGTCATAACTGTAATCGCATTCTTTGGATTAATGCTATTCGTTATTCCCCAGATTGGAGACATACTAAAAGATCTAGGTGGCGAAGACACCGAGCTACCTATAATTACTCAGATCATGCTCGCAATTAGTTCCGGTATGATATCTTGGTGGTTTATTGTTTTACCCGCTTTCGCGGGACTCGTGTTTGCCGTCTTGCGCTATATCAAAACCCCATCAGGGCGTTTTGCTTTTCACAAACTCATCCTGAAGGTACCAGCCGTAAATCCAATTATCAGAAAGGTGGTGGTGGCTAGGTTTGCACGAACTTTCTCGGCACTCACCGGAGCTGGCGTATCAATAATTGAGTCCATGACCGTTACCGCGCACGCACTAGGAAACGTTGTGTATGAGCAAGCGATGCTAGATGCAATCGACCGTGTCAAAAATGGAGAACAATTATCATCCATACTAGATGAAAATGAATTATACCCAGCTATCGTATCCCAGATGCTGGCGGTCGGAGAAGAAACAGGTCAAACAGAGACTGTCTTAGTCAAGGTAGCCGACTTTTACGAGGACGAGGTAGATGCCTCTATAAACAGTGTCAGCTCTATCATAGAACCCGTCATGATTGTATTAATGGGTGGAATGGTTGGCCTAATCGCCGCCAGTGTGATGGGTCCAATCGCCAGCCTTGCTTCAAGCATTCAAAAGTAGAGGTTAATACCTAGTAGCATAAGCTTTTTCATGTTACAATAACACCGAGCAACATCTTGTGGGCATCATGAAAAATTTACTATACAAAGACAAGCCATTAGTGGGACTCGATATCGGTAGTACGGATATGAAAATCATGTCCATTGATCAGGACAAGCAGTACGTTACTGGATATGGAGTAATTGATTTGGATCCCTTGCAAATTCGTAAGGCTTTTGACGAAGACAACGAATACTTGCTAAAAAACCTAAAAGTTCTGTTAGAAAGAAAACTGGTTGGTCATTTAGTAAGTAATAGAGTCGTTCTAGGCATACCGACTTCGCGTACTTATTCTCGTACTTTTACCGTTCCCGTTGATTCCGAGAGCTCTCTAAAAGATGCTGTCGCTATCGAGGTCGGGCAATACATCCCGCTTCCTCTGTCTTTGCTGTACGTCGATTACGAGATTATCGAGCGCAACAAGGAAATGTTAACCGTAGTTATGAGTGCTGTCCCTAAAAAGTTAGTAGACAATACCCTCGAGGCATGTGAAGCACTGGGGTTATCCGTAGCCATGATAGAGCCGGCGATAAACGCAGTTGCCAGGGTGTTAAAGGATGCCGAGCAAGGCTTCTTGCCTACTGTAATCGTAGACGTGGGAGCCGCTAACACCGATATTGCGGTATTAGATGGATCGGTGCGAATCACAGGCGGAATTGCCGCTGGTGGCAATACATTCACTCTTGATATAGCGAAGAAACTCGGGGTGACGCTAGAGAATGCGCATCAGCTAAAGGTTCTCAACGGACTAGCATCAGGACCCAAGCAAGCAAAGATTTCGGCAGCGCTTAGACCATCGCTGCGAAACATAATTACAGAGACACGAAAGGTCATTAGGTACTATAACGAACGACTCGCGAATGACCGCAGGCTCGAACAAGTCCTAGTGGTAGGTAGCGGGAGTAACGTCCCGGGTATTGGGGACTTCTTCACGAACGAGCTAGTGATGCCGGCCAGAACAGCAAATCCATGGCAAGAATTGAACTTTGGCGAACTTCCACAGCCGGCCAAACAATTTAGGTCCCGGTACATAAGTGTCGCTGGACTAGCCAGTGTTCCCAAAGGAGCTATGTGGCAATGATTAACCTATTACCAGAAGACGTAAAAAGGGATATAGGCGCGGCTAGGATGAACGTTATTCTGCTACGGTATAACCTATTTACTTTGATGGCAGTTGGGATACTGGTAGGTATGTGCGTTATGTTCTATATATTTTTGAATCTTTCTCAATCATCTGCCGTTGCGTCCAGTGATGAGAACCGGGCAAAAGTAGCACAGTTGAATGAAGTCGTGACACAGGCAAATGCCTACAAGCAAGATCTTGCCACTGCAAAGCAGGTTTTTGATCAAAGTATTAACTTTTCTGAAGTCGTATTTGCAATAGCAAAACTTATACCAAAAGGCGTGGTAATTAGCGATATTAGTCTAGAAACTAGTCAATTTGATAGCCCCATAACATTTTCCGCGTACGCCGCAGATTATGACGAAGCCACTCAATTAAAAGAAAGTTTTCAAGAATCAAGCCTGTTTACCGACGTATACCTACAAAATCTGTCAGATTCTAGAAATGCAAGCAGTGGAGGTAGTGGTGACAGCGGAGCTGATAGTGGCGGTAGCGAAGGTGGCAGTTCATCCAAATACCCAATAAGTTTCTCAATAAACGCGGTCATTAAAAAGGCGGTTGGTTTATGGTAGATAAAAAAGCGGGCGGACTTAACGCCACCAAACTTAGGATGATTCTTTTCGTGTCCATGGCCTTGATACTAATAGCCGGTGGAGTGGCATTCTGGTTTATGCGCGTTATGTTAGTGGATTTTGCAAATGAAGTCAGAAACACGACTTTAGAATCCGCCACTACAAGCAACGACATAGTGAAACTAGAAGGTCTCAAAAAAGTACTTGATAACGAAAAAGATGATGTCGAGAGAGCCGGGGATATTCTTGCCGATACAGAATCCTACATTTACCAAGAGAGAATCATCGACGATTTGAACAAGTATTCTAAGCTTGCGGGAGTAAAGATTGTCTCTATCACCTTTAATTCCACTGGATCTGACGCAGGCGGTAGCTCGACGGCCCCGGTAGCAGAAACCCCGCCAACCGAGGGCGAACCCGCAGGAGGTGAAATGACCGGTGGTGAGGCAGGATTCGAAGGAGAATCAATCGACGCACCGGTCGCTGCTACACCACTCAGTACGGTTAGCATCACAGTTAATTTAACTACCCCGGCCAAATACGAGAATGTCATGCAATTTTTGAGATACATAGAGTACAATACGCCCAAAATGCAGGTAAGGGGCGTTTCTTTGACGAATTCATCATCAGGCACCGATAAACTACAGTTATTAGTTCCATCATTCGACATAGAGGTATATACAAAATGAAAGGCTCAATAAATACTAGTGTCATCACGAATTTTATATCAAAACACCACCCTTTCATATTCACCGTATCTATTCTACTAATAATTGCTGGGTCTGTGTTCTCGCTCTATCAAATAGTCAACGACGTACTGAGCAAACCTATACTGCCCAGTAGCAGCGTGACCTCATTTGATTCCGAAACAATAGAAAAAATACAGAAATTACACGACAGCGATATAGACACGGCAACGCTTATTATTCCATCGGGTAGATATAATCCATTTATTGAATAAGTTAAAGGGTTTATACTGTAGATATGCTTATTAGCGGAGCACAACTTCTTGGCACGCCAGTTATGAGTTTACAGACAGGCAAAGAGATAGCCGTCACAGACGTAGCCATTATTAACCCCCACAACCTCACAGTGATTGCATACAGGCTGCGCGGTAAACACCTGGACTTTGATCCAGCCTATGTTCGAATTGCCGATGTTCGAGAAATAGGAAATATAGGTATGATCGTAGACAGTAGTGACGAATTAATCGGTGAGGAAGATATCGTAACCGACAAGCCAATCTATGAAATGTCATATGAACTTCAAGGTAAGCTCGTGATTGACGATCGCAAAAAAAAGATGGGCAAAGTTGATGATTATATACTTGATATAGACAGCTTTACAATTCAAAAAGTTGCAGTGCATAGACCCTTGCTTCACAGTTTCAAGGACGCAGTGCTCTTGGTGCATCGAGGCCAGATAGTCGAAGTAACCGACGATTGCGTCGTGATACAGTCGGGCTCGACCAAACATAAGTCCAAAGCCAAAGACAAAAAGAGCTATGTTAATCCTTTTCGCCAGTCCACGCCCCAGCCAGAAACTATCAAGATGGACGACAAGCACTAGTCTGAACTAATTGCACTTTTTATATCATCATACGAAAAACCTTGACGGGCTAGGTATTGAATCAGTTTTTGTTCGTCATACTTGTTGGCTTTTTTAGCGATAATTTTTTTTAGCTCACCAATATCATCACGCTCCGATTCGGCCAATGCGTTATCGATGAATTTCGCGTTGACCCCCTTGATCATTAATTCGTTACGTAGTTTTCGCATACTGGATCCCTTGCGCTGATTGCGATTTTCCACCCAGAACTTTGCGAATTTTTCGTCGTTAATGTAATCCTTTTCTAACAGCCGTTCATAAACTCTTTTGGTAATAGTCTCGCTAACACCTTCCCTGTCTATTATCTCGCCCGTCCTTTTGTTGCGCACTTTTTTCGTTAGTGTCTTTTTATACAAATAGTCGCGCACTTCCTTAGAAGAGTGCGGGCGCATCAGGCAATATTCAAGAGTTCTAGCATAGAGTTTGCCAAATTGACTCTCATCTTCGAGTTTTCTCAACTCATCGTTGTCATACTCGTTGCCAATTTTGATTCCCAAATCTACAACCTGCGTAATATCTAGGCTGAATCTATATTTGCCGTCAACCATGACATTGACACGGTTGGCGTCTCTTTGCTGGACCGTTATTGCTGTTATTCTCATCAAAGTATGTTATCGTGCGCCAAAGCGTCCGTCAGTTGCGGTAATTCCGTTCCGTAACTTGACGTGAGGTGTCCGCCATTTTTCACTGTAATCATCTTGCCCCCTAAGGCTCTGCTTGCATCTACCGCGTCATCATAGGAGCAGTACCCATCATTGTCACCGTGGACAAAATAAAAGCTATCTGCTTTTTTCTTAATAATCGACAAATCAAACCCCTCTTCGGGAAAAAGCTGAGCAAACTGATCTGTTTCAAAATCCGAAAGCTTACTCGTAAGGTTTTGGTTCAAAAAAGCACCTACGAGTACAGCAGCTTTGACCTTTGGAAATTCACTTCTGGCGAGCAAATTAAGAACTGTTGTGGCCCCGGAAGAATGACCGACAATGACATTGTCATTGAAGCCCCATCCTTTTGTTGTCAGGAAGTCCCAGTATTCAGTCCTGTTGGGGGTATGGTTATTGGGAAGTACCGGTGTCCATACCTCATAGCCACTTTGCTCGAACTGTTGCTTCAGCCACGGCCACCAATGATGCGTAGGGTCACCGTCAGTACCATGCAAAAATACCGCCCTTTTTGTCATTTCCAAACCCTTTCTATATTTTTTTCTTCCTTTTTCATGAATGCATCAAATAAATCAATGCCGGTTAGCGAAGCTAGTCCTGTAAGCACGATGAAGACGTCCGCTATTTCCTCCGCTAGCTCCGTCTGTTGCATCGTCTCAGTAAACTTCAAGCCCGAAAGCTTACGGATAGCTTTTGCAACCTCACCGACTTCTTCGGTGAGTAGCAACATTTTCTTCTCTGGGTTTTTCAAGTCGAATCCCCGTTCGACATTCATGCTCCAGACGTAATCCTGTATCTCCCTGAGTGTGCTCCTATCGTTGATAGCAGGTCGTGTTGATGGCATTTATACCTCTTCTTCGGCTACTTTTGTGCGGACCTTTTTGTCAATTTCCGTAAGTGTCTTTGAATTTTCTTTCAAATATTCCTTTGTGGCTTCGCGTCCTTGGCCAATTTTCTCGTCGTTATAATCAAACCATGCACCAGATTTACCAACAATACCATGTTGAACGGCGAGGTCGAGTACGTCACCAGTTTTTGAAATACCCTCGTTGTACATTATGTCGAACTCGGCAACGCGGAATGGTGGCGCTATCTTGTTCTTGACGACTTTGACCTTGGTGCGATTACCTATAATTTCCTCTCCGCTCTTGATCTGGCCTATTCGACGAATATCAATGCGGACAGACGCGTAAAACTTCAGTGCATTACCGCCAGTTGTTGTTTCTGGATTACCAAACATAACGCCAATCTTCATACGTATTTGGTTGATGAAGATAACGGTAGTTTTAGACTTATTGATTATACCCGTCAGTTTACGGAGTGCCTGGCTCATTAGTCGAGCCTGAAGTCCCATGTGACTATCACCCATCTCGCCGTCAATCTCAGCCTGCGGGACAAGCGCGGCGACCGAGTCGACCACAACGAGGTCGACCGCGTTACTACGGACCAATGTCTCTGCAATCTCGAGCGCCTGTTCACCGTTGTCTGGCTGGCTAACTAGTAGGTTGTCCGTATCAACACCCAACTTTCTCGCATAGGCTGGATCGAGCGCGTGCTCTGCATCGATAAATGCAGCAGTTCCGCCCTTGCGCTGTACCTCGGCAATAGCATGTAGAGTCAGCGTGGTTTTACCAGAGCTTTCTGGACCATAAATCTCTATTATTCTACCTTTTGGATAGCCCCCTCCCAGCGCAATATCCAAACTTAATGCACCAGATTGAATTAGCTCAACGTCCGCTTTGTGAGCTTCGCCGAGTTTCATAATAGATCCATCACCAAACTGGCTGGTAATTTGCTCCATTGCTAGCCCTAGAGCCTTTAGTTTTCCGTCTTTTGCCGATGTATCAGACACGGCCGATTTGTCCACTTTTTTAGCCACGGTGGTGGTCCCTCCTATTAGTAATTGTTTCTATTATACAGCACGCTATGTTTGATATAATAGAGCTAATGCAATCAAAAAATACTTCTCGCCAACACGGCTTTACGGTTATTGAACTGATGATTGTTGGGGTTGTTCTAGTAGTATCAGGATTTTTGGTGTTCATACAGATGAATGACCTAGAGATTCGCAACCATGACGTGCAGAGAAAAACAGCAATAAACGCCATGCACTATGCATTAGAAGAAGTGTATTACAAACAACATAAATCGTACCCTGAGCACTTGTCTACATCCGTCCTGCCATCGGTAGATCCAGATCTATTTACCGATCCAGATGGTTTTACGTTGGGTGAAGAAATTTTAACTGAAGCCGAGTTGAACACTATCGTCGAACAAGGTAACGCATCAGAGACCACAGAAAAGCGACTTAGTTCACTGGGTGCTGGGAAAAGCCCAAACTACTACTACGAACCTACCGATTGTAATGAAAAGGGTAATTGCAAAAGTTACACACTCTATGCAGACCTTGCAAAGGAAGGACGCTATAAAAAGGAGAGTCTTCACGACTAGTCTCCGGCTATAGGTCGACCGTTCTTGAACGCTTCTATTGCGTTATGCAGTCGTGCGGCTTCCTTTTTTGGGTTTTCCACGTATCGAAATCTGTAGGTAGTCTCTTCGCCCTCTGTAGTTAAGCGAATAGATCCGTAATTAAGCAAAGTCTGTATGATGCCCGATTTCGTGTAGCTCGCATCCTCGATATTCGCCAGACTGATAGTCTGCTCATGGTGCGCAAAAAGTGAGTGTTGCGTTTCCTGAATCACGCTTTCATTGGTCAATACGAATCTATTCTTGTTATACACATACGACACTACGTACGCACCTATTGAAATTAACGTGGCCAGAGAGAATGCCGGCACCAAGAATGATATAAATGGCGGCCTTCCCGTAGGCACTAATGAAGGATAGCTAGCCAACCCTGCAACTATCAAAAGAACCAAAAACGCTGCGAACCCTATTGGAACGTATAGGCCCACTGGATGACGCTTGATAACTTTTATGACGTATTCACCTTCTGTCAGATTCAATTTTGGATACTTCAATACCGAATCTTTGTGACGGCGTACTACAGATTCACTTAATTGTGGCTTCATGGGTTCTGCTGCGCGAGCGATGTGAACAGCATGTTTTAACGCAACCTCATGATGTGTATCGTGGCGTGCTGGCTGATTTTGATGCTGAGCCGGTGGATGTGCATATAATGGTCGGCCGTTCGTGTCGTACGCTACTGGTTGACTGTAATCTATTTTTTTGTCACCATTCATACGACAATTATACCAACTCTTGTTGCTTATCTCTGCCGAGATGCTTAGCGCCCCTGACAGTCACCTGTCTGCCTCTCGGTGTTCGTTCAATTAGACCGATTTGAAGTAAATATGGTTCCTGGAAATCTTCAATGGTTGAGACCTCGTCACCCGTTAGAGCTGACACGGTACTCAAACCAACTGGACGATGGCCGTAATGATCCAAGATACTACTCAATAATCTGCGATCTGCGGGGTCCAAACCTAAATCATCCACCTCCAGCAGTTTTAGAGCATCTACTGTAATTGCAGTATCAATAATTCCGTCACCGTTCACATCCGCGTAGTCCCTGACTCTCTTTAATAGTCTATTCGCAATCCTAGGGGTCAGGCGAGAACGCCCAGCCAACATACTGGCTGCACTTGAATCAATCTTGCTTTCTAATAACTTTGCGGCGCGAATAATTATTCTTTGTATTTCATTTTCTGAATAAAATTCTAACCTATGCGTAATCCCAAACCGATCCCGGAGTGGAGCCGCCAAGGATCCCGCGCGTGTTGTTGCGCCAATTACCGTAAATTTTGGTAGATCCAAGCGAACACTTCTGGCGGCGGGACCTTTGCCTATCACGATATCTAGCTTGAAGTCCTCCATTGCACTATATAAAACTTCCTCGACTGAACGGTGTAGTCGATGTATTTCATCAATAAACAGTACATCACCATCTTCTAAATTAGTCAGGATGCTAGCGAGGTCGCCAGCTCTTTCAATAGCGGGACCAGACGTAACACGGATATTAGTCCCCATTTCATTTGCGATTACCGTTGCCATTGTCGTCTTACCCAAGCCTGGAGGTCCATATAGCAGAACATGATCAATGGGCTCACCGCGCTTTTTTGCCGCGGCTATTGCAAGCTGTAAGTTTTTCTTTAAACGCTCCTGACCAATATACTCAGAAAACCTTTGAGGACGAAGTGTTACTTCAATCTGTTGTTCGTCAGCGTCGTCGTCATGGGCCGACGTATCTACTATTCTCTCTATCGCCATTTGTTACATTATATCGCAGTTACGATTTGAGTGCTTGCGTGACACGATCAGCAGTCGATAAGTCGGTCGGAACACCTTCAAGTGCCTTGGTTGCATCCGCAAGATTATAACCTAGTGCCATCAGCGCCTCTAGCGCTTCGTCACTATGATTAATCGGTAATGATTCACCGGTCAGATTACTATTGTCATATCGCAGCGGCAAACCAACTTTATCCCTTAAATCCACGACTACTCTTTCCGCTATTCTTTTTCCTACGCCACCGCCTCTCGCAACAAAAACCGAATCGCCACTGGCAATTGCGTTACGAACAGCCTCGCTCTCATCTATAGACATTATCGAAATAGCTGCCTTCGGGCCAACTCCCTGTACTGTTATCAATAATTCAAATAGTTTTTTGGCAGCTAATGTAGAGAAGCCAAAGAGCTCTTGTGATTGTTCGCGTACGTGATGATAGGTATAGAGTTTTATTTCCTCACCTAGCATAGCCTTTTCGTATTCACCAAAGGGAACAGCAACTTCATACCCCACGCCACTTACGTCTACAATCAACGATCCATTAAATTTTTCTGCCACTACTCCAGATACATGCGCAATCATGCGTTTCTCCTATCTTTAATTAATTGTATATATTAGCTCGTTAGATGTCGTCTCTTCGTATTCATCAGTGTTCGGCGTGAAGATTGCAACTATAGTATGATCTCCAGCGTCGCTAAATTGTGTTATTAATGAAGCCGAACCATTAATTACAATACTACTCCCTATTTCACCTCCGTCATCATAAAATGTCACGGTACCCGTGGCTTGAGAATCTGACGGCGTTGCCGCCAAGGTGACATTTGACCCGGCACTAGCACCACCCGTGGGATTAGCGGATAATTCTAGCGTTATTGTTTCCACTGGTTTATCGGACGGTTTTGGAGACGGCGAAGAGGAAGGCTTGCTTACGGTACAACTAATTCCGGGCAACGCATTAGATAAGAAATATTCACTGTAGGTCTTTCCGGAAACAGCCTGGTTCGCCAAACCGTGATTACTTAAGCATACATTCCTTTTGACGATGCCTGGGACTTCGGAAAACTTAGAGTCTATCCCCGCCATGATTTTACCCATTGCGCGCGTGAATATCGGTCCAGCCATTATTGATCCGCCATTTCGCATTGGCGTATTATCGTTATTTCCTACCCATACGCCAACCGCCATTTCAGTCGTATATCCCATTGTCCACGCGTCTCGAGAATCGTTCGTTGTTCCAGTCTTTACGGCAACTTTTTTAACGCTTCCATTTTTTGCATCATACACATTGAGACTACTACCAAAAACAGGCGCGCGGGCGGCGTTATCTGATAATATATCAGAGATCAGAAATGATCCTTGTGGACTCATGACCTCGTCAGAATCGCTTTCCTCAGCTGTAAAAACTCTCTCGTTATATTTACTTTCAATAATTTTTATTATTGATGTTTCATGCTGTTGACCTTCATTTGCAAACGCCGCGTAGGCATTGGTCAGATCTAGAAGGGATATTTCCGCGGCACCCAGGGCCAACGATAATCCATAATCCTGCCTGTCATTGATGGTATCCAAGCCCATGCGCTGAGCGGTTTGAATCGCCTCGGGTACGCCTATTCGATTCATAACGTGAACAGCCGGTATGTTCAGCGACCAGTTTAAAGCATTGCGTACCGTTACTTTACCGCGAAACTTTCTGTCGGCATTCTGGGGAACATAGCCTCCACCAAAGTCGGTTAATTTATCTTCTAACACCGTAGCCGGGGTAATCAATCCATTCGCCAGTGCCTGCGCATAGTATATTGGCTTAAAGCTAGAACCGGGCTGACGATTAGCTAGAGCCACGTTTACCTTGCCAAACTTATCATTATTCCAGTCGTAGCTTCCCACCAAGCCTCGCACCTCACCTGTCTCTGGATCGATCGCGACAGATGCGGAATTTGACCCACCGTTCGCGCGGATTGTTGGCATATTCGCCTCGGTAGCTTCTTGGAGGGCCTTCTGTACGCCAGCGTCAAGTGTTGTGGTAACACGATATCCACTACGAGTCACGGTCTCTTCGCCATACTTGTCATAGAGTTCGGCTATTACCATTTCTGCGAAATGTGGTGCGATACTATCGTTTATAGGCGAGGCGGCTTTTTGATATTTCAGCTTTTGTTCGAGAGCAGAGTCCTTTTGTTTTTGATTGATGTATCCGTTCTCAACCATTCTAGAAAGAACTGTCGTTTGTCGCTCTTTCGCGTACTCGGGATTACCACTAATCGGTGAGTACACGCTTGGTGCCGGTAATAAACCAATCAGCATCGCCGACTGCGCCAGGTTTAATTTGTCTGGCGTTTTATTGAAATAGACCTTTGCCGCCTGCTCTATACCAAAGGCATTTTCGCCAAAGTAAACAGAGTTCAGGTACATTTCTAATATTTGATCCTTGGTATAGGTATTCTCTATGGCTAGCGCAATGGATAATGTTTGATACTGTCGGAGAAAACTTCTTTCACTAGATAATACAGTAATCTTTGCCAATTGTTGCGTGATGGTAGAACCGCCAAAGCTACCGCCGGCATTTAGGACATATCCATATATGGCTCTCATGGTCGATAGTATTGAGAATCCAGTATGGTCATAGAAGTCCTTGTCTTCTGCGGCCACAAGCGCATTCTTTACATTGTCGGAAATCTTATCCAGCGGCAATAATTCTCGATGCTCGGCCCTGCCTGTACTATATATCTCTGTTTCTCCATCAGACGCATACAGTACAATACCCGTGTTATTACGGTTCATGAGTCTATCTATATCGGCAATATCACGCGCAAAGTAAAAGTATGTGAGTATCGGTATCAGTATCAATGCCGCGAGGATTGGTAGAAATATTACTAGGAATCGCTTTTTCCAACTAAGCTTTTTCCACCAGCGAAATCGGCTACGTGCACGTCTTTTAGCCCGCTGTACGGGAGTGACACGCCGAGTATATTTTCCCTGACGTTTCATCATACCTATTATAACAAATATATGGGGTAAATAGCACTAGCGTGACATCATAGCGTGCGTTATGGCAGCGGCAAGGGCGTCCGCGCAGTCATCTGGTTTCGGAACTTCCGTTAGACCAAGTTGTAATCGAACCATTTCCTGAACCTGTTTTTTGTCTGCCCTACCGTACCCTGTAAGTGTTTGCTTGATCTCGTTTGGTGTATATTCAGCTATGGACAGTTTGGCTTTTCGGCCCGTTAGTATCGATACCCCCCTAGCTTGCGCTACACTGATCGCTGTTGTTATGTTGCGTGTAAAAAACAACTTTTCTACGGACATAACGTCAGGTTTTGTCTCTTTTATAATCTCGGTCAGGCCGTCAAATATTTCTTCTAATCGTACGTCATTTGGCGTATGTGGTGGTGTTTTTATAACACCCGCCGTGACCATTTTTGCTTTGTTTTTCGCAAAATCAATCACACCAAAACCGAGTATTCCAGTTCCCGGATCAATTCCAATTACTCTCATGCTCATTAGTATATCGCACAAACATTGATACAATACAGGATATGATAAAAGCATTTTTGTTTGACTACGGCGGAGTAATAACTGACGGCGGACGCACTGGACTATCGGATAAAGTGGCGAATCAACTTAATATCAGCAAAGATACGGCATGCAAACTATTTAGCCCCGTATGGGACCTGTTTATTCGAGGTAAGATTACGGAGGATGAATTATGAGATGTTTTAGAAAAAGAATCGGGTAAAAAAATTAATAATAACAATAGGAATATTTGGAATAGTTGGGAAACAATGATGCCAATTCCAGAAATGGAAACATTGATTAATGAACTTAGGTCCAAAAATTACAAAGTTGGTCTACTGTCAAACGTCATTCCCAACACAGCGAAGGATATACGAGAACATGGCGGATACCGATCCTTCGATTTCACAGTTTTATCGTATGAACTAGGTATTGCAAAACCAGAATTAGATATTTATGAGTTTGCCATGAAGCAATTGACGGACACAAAGCCAAGTGAAGTTGTATTTATTGATGACCAGGAGCGATGTCTGATACCAGCACGCGAAATGGGTATACGGACAATTCTAGCAATGAACACGAAGCAGATAATC
This sequence comes from bacterium, assembly GCA_030429975.1. Classification (GTDB taxonomy): domain Bacteria; phylum Patescibacteriota; class Saccharimonadia; order Saccharimonadales; family Saccharimonadaceae; genus UBA2112. Next base: position 69,451 of record JAUIGB010000002.1, read on the forward strand.
ACGGATGTCAGGGATATTATCAGCTAGTAACCGCTGAAGTGATCGGTGTGTACTTCGTTTTTACCAACAGAACGAACAGCGCGCTTGACCGACGTAACCATTGCGGGAGGTCCTGATATATATACATGTTGTTCAGGTTTTAGATATTTTTCAATTAATTCTTCGTCTATTGAACCTACTTCTCGCTTCCAGTTAACGGGCATTTTTGATTCATCAGGAGTTACGATCACTACCTTAACGTCATATCTAGACAGTTCCTTGGCAAAAGCTATGTCCCCTACCGTGCGCACTGAATAAAGTATGGTGATGTCGCGTTCCGTGGAATTCATGGCAAAAGACACAAAAGGAGTAATTCCTATTCCGCCAGCAATACACAATAGTGGGATAGAGTTATCCTTTGGCATTATGAAATCCCCAGAAACACGCAACCCCCAGATGGTCTGACCAGCATCCATATCCATTAATGAATCCTTAAACGTGCTATGTCGTTTCGGCAATCTAGTAGCTATACTCAACTGATCATCGCCCGGCTGACCTACTATCGTGAACACTCTACGTGAACCACGAAAATCAGCGCCTGAATGGGGCAATGATAGTTCTATATATTGACCTGGGTAATAGGCAAACTTAGGTACGTCAAAAGTAAATTCGTATGCATCATTACTCTCTTTCTTTTTCGATACGAAGCGCATTTTTACCGCCCTCCTAGTGCCAACATATAGTGCCAACACATTGCCTACAACTAGTGCTACTGCTGGCGTGGTGCTGAAGCCTCCGTAGTGTATTGGTAGAGCAACTATCACGGCTACGACCGCGGCTAGTACCCATTGTTGCACCTTGGTTGGAGGCAGCGTTAGTGGTTCACATAACATGATTCCAGCGATAAACACCAACGGCCATGAAGTAATTGCTAGCCACAAAAATTGAGCAGAGAAATCACCTGATAATATAATCTTGGTTGCAATTATAGATATGGCGGTCGCCAGAAAAATCAGCGCCATCGATATTTTCTGTGTTTTATATAGTACCAAAAACGCGACGACTGCCGTTATCGGTAATAGAGCCGGAGAAGCAACCCACCATCCAGCATAGGCAAAGCCGGTAATGCTAGCTATAACAACCGCAATCGCAGCTGGATTGAATACATGCTTTCCACGAACGTTGATGATGTATTTTGAAGCCATGGCGATTACTGCCACTATGGCAAGTTTTAGCCCATCAATAATTGTTTCCGGTGGCGCGAATAACAGTACTAATATTAAAGCCGTTATCAGGGCCGAATCCATATGGGGACGAACGTCGAACAAATATCCAAAAAGCTTGTTGCTAGCAACTGACGCGAGAGTGACCGCTATAACTCCCGCGATAAAGTTTACCGGAGAATAAGGTAGATAACCCACCAACATCAGCACTAGTGCCGTTAACGATATAGCGAGTAGCCCTATAACTACTAGCTTGTACATAGTAACGTACCCTAATAGCGAGTCTAGTCTCTGCTGAAAACTCATATGTATAATTGTCCCACAAAATTATCAGATTTTTGAATTTTTCCATTCGACATCAAGCGCACAAATTGAAAATCAGCTACGCTACTCAGTCTTTTACCGTCTACAAAAAACAACGCGGTAGCTAGCCCATCAGCAACCATAGCGGTCTTTGCAACCACCCAAGTTGCGGCTACTTCATTAGTGGATATTCCTGTCCTACCATCCAGCACATGGTGCCATCCGTCGGCCCAACGACGACGATTACTTGCACTGGCACACAGGCTGGCATTTGATATATCAATTGACCCTATCACTTTCTTTGAATCGTATGGATTTTCTAGGCCTATTGTTTGGGATTCATTTCCCCGACAACATATATCGCCACTTGCATCTACGACAAAATTATCGATGCCCTCGTTTTGCAAAATGACGGCTATTTTATCCACTAACAGGCCTTTGCCTGCCGCGCCCACGTCCAATATTACGGGTTTTTTGGTCACGATTGTACGACCGCGCCATTTGATATCATCGTCCCATTTAGGCGCGGGAATAGGACTACTGGGTACTAACGAATAATTTTTGTCATAACCGCCCGCGACCATTCCTTCACCTATCCATGGTGTTACCGCGCCTTTTGTTGCGTTATATAACTTTTTATATAATAAAACCAACTTCGAACTGTCGGCCCCCACATCGTACTCACCCGCCACGACTGACATTTTCGCCACTACGGAATCGTCCCGAAAACGTGAATAAATAACGTCAAAATCACGTATACATTTGTCTATTTTTTCTTTCAAATCCGAACTCAGCGATCGATCTGTTTCAATCGACCAGTGCGTTCCTATCGCCTCGAATCTATGCGCGTGCGTCAGCTTTGATGTCTTGGATGGCATCGTTGAATCCAACGGGAGTCAATGACGAACCCGCAACACGACTAAGGTTTACTTCGTCTATATTTTTTCCAACCACTTCACTCTCGAATCCAGATTCGAATTGTGACTGAAACTGTTTTGCTTCGTTCGTGATTGCATTTTGCTCAATACTGGCCGCAGTCACGACACCGTCACTCAAGGTTAAGGTAACGTCGATTGATTCCGATCCGCCAGGAGTTATATAGCCTCCATTTGCAGTATAACTCCCATCTTTGTACGAACCATTAGATTGATTGGTACCCGATGATGCCGGAGCGCCCGTGCTCTGGCTATTACTGATAGTCTCTGACGCGGGGCCACTGGCTGAATCTTCCTGAACATTTCCGGCTACCACGACCACGGCGGTGGATACTGCCACCAATACTACCACCACTATGATGCCTATTAACGCTTTGTTCATTCCATTCGCAGATTCGTCCATTTGCACTCCTATTCCTATCTATACCTAGTATAGCAAATCTATTTTCTGAATATACCCAACAACTTACCCCAAAGCCCGGCAATTTCACGCCGCCACTCCCAAGCGGCATAGCCAACCGCGACAGCACCCACTCCCCCAAGCGCCCACCATCCAGCAAAGGTTGTTGCGCTATCTTTGATTGGTTCCACCTTATAGTCGGCGCTCGGCACGGTATCATTCACTTTTTTTCGGCACCTGTTTGTTTCTGGGCTTCTATACTGATTATCCTCACAAGGCTTGAGGGTTGAACTGGTAAGCGTCACTTTTCTACATCGATTTGTCTCGGCACTACGATATTGACCCTCGGCGCATGGTTTCAATGACGACACCTCATACTTTTTACACCTATTGGTTTCAGGATTACGAAATTGATCTGCGTTACAGGGCTTCAGCGCGGACGATTCGTCAGTTATTGACTCCTCTACCCCGATCGATTTTAGATTCGGTAAATCTGGCGTTGGTCGGTTCGTGTATTCCCACTTACCGTTTATATATGCCCACGATTCGCCATCGTCGGGATTATCATAAACACCAGTATCGCCAAATATCTTGCCACCAACGGCCGTTAATACGACCTTACTAGATGAATTGACTAGTGTGAATTTTAGCTCGCTATCGCTAAAAGCCATGTATTCACCCGGACCTATTATTGATCCCACAGGAAATGAAATTATTTTCTCGCTGCCTATCCCAATCTTTAGTATGTAAAATGTTAAATCTACGGATGTTTTGCCCGCATTGTATATCTCGATAAATTCATTTCCAGAATCACTTCCAATGGCATTGGGTAATATCTCAGTGAGCTCTAGAGGTGAATATTCAAGTACGCAATCGTTTGCGCCATCCCGAATCATAAACTCGGGAACGGTATCTTGTATCCCTTCCAGGTTAGCGCACTCGTCATATTCATAGCAGTTACCTTCGAGGTCTCTGTAATGTCCAACAGGCACCGTAATATTGAGGTCATCCTCAATATTCAAACATAAATCTTCATAACAGTTTCCGTCACTATCCTGTTTGTATCCACTAGGTATTTCTAGAGTGTCAAGGTTGAGACATAGATCAACAACATACTCCTCTTCATATATTCCAGAAACGTGCAGAAAAGGCTCTGCCTGTTCGAAATCTTCATTATTGCTGTTATCGCTTGTTTTTACAAACAAAAAGTCAGATGTTTTTCTCTTTAATGACATCCCCACCGCCGCCCGTTCAATAGCATTCCAGCCGGTATCTGATCGGCCGTTGTTTATGTCCCAGCCCAGCTTATCCACCACCTTATTGTTAGAATCGACCAAGATGATATAACCCCTTACGTAGTATATTCCGGCATCAAAATAGGCATCTGCCTGACTTTTTATTACATCGCGCATCTCGTTTGACATAAATGTCGCGTAGCTTCCAGCGCTTAGCCATAGATCAGTACCCTCATTAGGCTTTGTCAGACATGCCAGAAGAGATTCGTCTCCGGCGATATCATCGGTGCCCGGCATATAGGATGCAGGCATATATCTTATGCACCAGTCTGAAACATTTATCGCTTCGTCTGAATTATTAAATATTTCTATAAATTCTTGATCTTTGCCTGCACCCGATGTTGTTGTTCCTGGATACATCTGTGCAATAACAACTCCGCCCCCACCCTCAGCACTAGCCACTGGCATGAAAAAGCTAAACTGCCCAACGAAAAATAACAGACAAACAAATACCCTTATACCTCGCATTTGTATAGCAATATACAGCGACTAACAGTCGACTGCAATCATGAGCTTAATCAAGGTCTACTGTAATGTCGGCGTTCGTATGGACATTTACGACATCATCCAAGTCATCCAGTGCGTCTAAGACTTTGAGTACTTTTTGGGCCGTTTCTTTGTCTTCAATAGTAACCATATTTTTTGCGACATACTGTAATTCCGCGTCGCTCACATCTAAACCAGATTCAATAATCGAAGAACGAACTTTTGCTAAATCTTTCTGGTCTGTATAGACAGTTATCTCGCCGTCTTCTTCAACGGCGTCCTCGGCGCCCGCGTCGAGTACGGTCAGTAGCGCATCTTCGCCAGAAGCACCTACTCGTATAACGCCCTTTAAATCAAACTGAAACATTACGCTACCCGCATCGGCTAGTCGTCCGCCATTTTTTGTCAGTGCAGTTTTTACTTCCGGCAGGGTCCGGTTTCGGTTGTCGGTCGCGGTTTCTATGATTATTCCTACGCCCGCAGGACCCATTCCCTCATAAACAATTTCTTCCAGCACGGCCGCGTCTTTGTCATTCACGCGATCAATTGCTCGCTGAATATTAGCGTTGGGCATGTTCGCCTGTTTGGCTTTTTCGATTGCCAACGCCAGGGATGAGTTCATAGTAGGGTCTGTTCCACCGCGAGCAGCAATGGCAATCTGGTTACCTATTTTCGTAAATATAGCTCCGCGCTTGGCGTCTTTTGCACCTTTTTCGCGTTTAATAGTTGACCATTTACTGTGACCTGACATATATACCTCAAGTATTAAATATGTTTACAGTATACCCCGTACACCAATGTTTGTCCACCCCTGTTAGATGGCTACTGCGCCCAGGATGCCCAGGTATCATTGGTGGCATTGTAGCCGAACTGACCATTAGTACTACCGTTCCATGTTATGCCGAGTATGTCACATGTACCAGCAGCCCAATAGCCACCGGATCCAGTGCCTTCTAAGACGGAGCCGCCTTCTATTCTAAAAAAGTTACCGCTGGCAGACCTTACCTGAACAGCATATTGATCAGTCGCGCTGTCGTAGCAATAATATAAGTTATTAACGTCATAATATGCAGATTTGGTAACATGTACATCCATGGCTGTTGTTATCGGGTATGGATAGCTACCGTCTTCCACCTTTTGAATTTCGAGCCTTTTTACAATATTTGCCAAGTCACTTCTGACCGCCGCGTCATTTGCACTGGCAGTGATGCCGTTATACGCAACGATTACTATTGCTGCTAAAACACCAATAACGACCACGACTATCAAGAGTTCAACGATGGTAAATCCAGAATTTTTTCGTATCGCCCACATATAACAATACTAACATAAGCGTTTTATCTGAGCGCCTATTCAACAATATTGCTATCGCGCAAATTGTATTTAGTTACTCTTTGTAGATATATACAGAGAGCTATCAAGATGCCATACGACATCCATGCCATCCAAGGTTGCATTTCAACAGTCGTCAAAGCCCATGGTACGTTAGCAAAGTACATTGCAACCTCAGTCATATACGTCAGGAGGATTTCGGCCGGGAAGCCGAATGCTGACGCAAGCATTGGAACAACTACGGCACCAATTCCAGCAACAAAGGTTAGAATCATAGCAAAAGGCACTAGCGGCAATATCAATACATTGGCGATGATAGCCACATTACTAAACTGGCCAAACGCCAAAATTAATATAGGAAGCGTGGCTATCGTGGCGCCTATAGTTTCTCCGACCACTTGGCGTATGTTGCCCGGTTTTTTAGGACCAAAGAAGTATCGTTGCAATAGTGGTGCCAAAATCATTACTCCCGCAAAAGCCGCAAAACTCAGTTGCCAGCCAAGGTCACTCCACGCATAGGTAGGATCTATCAGTACGGTTACGGCAGCTGCAAATGGTAGCAGTACTAAGGGATGAAACTTGCGCCCATAATACCAGGCTGCCAAACTAAGCCCAGCCACCAAGCCTGCACGAGACATACTAGGACTTGCGCCAGTTACCGCAATAAATCCAACAATCATAGCACTAGCCGTGAGTGTTGCCAGGTACTTTGATATTTTCACGAATAGTCTACGCGCAAAGCGGACCAATATCGTTAGATTGAATCCACTAGCAACAACAATATGAGTTAAGCCCGCGACGACCAATGCTTGATCAAGCTCTGGAGGCAATGCACGCCTCTGACCGACTAAATACCCCAGCCCCAGACTTGCCTGCGGTTCATTAATTGCATCTCGCACATTTTCGCCAAACCAGTCACGAGCACGCCCAGCAACGTCACCGGGTTCAGGTCTTTGGACGGTTTCTATTTTTGCATCAAAGATAGACGCGGAAAAACTACCAAAACCCCTACTCGCTACCCCGTTGACGATGACTATGTCGCCCCGTTTTATGAGGCTTGTTCGATCCGTACTAACCCAAATCTTTCCGGCAATCTCATGGCCATCGTTTTTTACATTCGCCAAACGCAGTAGGGTCTCGTCACTTTTTCCGATGTCCGGATCGTCAACTACACTACCGGACAATTGGATATTCTTGCCAATCAAATTGTCATAAACGACCAGTTGTGATTGCAGAATCGATCCCCGCCACAAGCCAACTAAAGCACCTCCTATTATTGCAAATAACACCAAGTATCTGACTCTTCGCCATAAACAGATAATAATCGAAGACACGCCCGCGATTAACCAAAGAGAGGATCCGAACATGCCCGCCCCAATAATTGGTACGACGGCCGTCCCGGCTACTATACCCACACTAGCAAATGCAATTAACCACGAAGAGTGTACCTTTCGTCTGATTCTCCAAAAACGCATACTCTGTAGCATACACTATGATGCCCTTGTATAATTATTGTATGGATAACTTGCATGTTTACGGTGGCAAAACAGCCCTAGCCGAGGCGGTGGCTTTTCGGACAGTCGCCATATTGCACCATGCAATAAAAGAACATGGCGATGCCGTATGGGTGTTATCTGGTGGGTCTACGCCATTATTGGCATACGATATCATCGCGAACCGATACGCCAACAAACTGGACTGGTCGCTGGTGACAATAGTGATGGGTGACGAGAGAATGGGATCGGCAAAAAGTCCGTACAATAACTGGCACTCGATCAGCATGCTAATCGACGCTTTACCGGTCAAAAAGATTCGACCAGCTTCTACCGTTACGTCGGAAGAATCCGCGATGGCATACGAAAAAAAGCTAAAACGCCTGCCTATGACCAGAAAAGGTTTGCCTCGTTTGGATTTGGTATGGCTGGGTGTAGGACCAGATGGTCATACGCTTTCACTTTTTCCAGAACACGTTAGTTTAATTCCATCTATTCGGCTGGTAATACCAGTTCATAATTCGCCAAAACCACCGTCGGACAGAATCAGCCTCACGTTCCGTGCGTTAATGGGGGCACAATCGGCCATGATAATCGCCACAGGCAAAGACAAAAAGGAGGCCGTGACCGATGCGCTATCCGGTAAACGCCTGCCAATCAAGATAGCCGAAGAGATAGTCGCTACTCACGGCGAACGCGTCGATTGGTTCGTCGATGAATCTGCATCGCCCAAATAGTTGTATTTTTTGATTTTTTATGATATAATAAAGACATGATAAAGAGATTAATGTGCGTGCTCGCTCTGTGTGCTGGTGTTGTAATCAGCAGTGCTCCTGTGCTAGCCAATACACCAACCCAACTACCAGTAGAAAAATTTAATACTAGTTATACATCATATAAAACTTCACGTTCATGGATGTGGTGGATGACTGACACAGAAAAATGCGCCAAAAAACAAACTATCTACGGCGCGCGCCCTGCTAACGGCGGTTCCTACCCAGTGCTTGTCTACCTACATGGAACATTCGCGGACTGGGGCAAAAACAAGGAAGGTCAAAGATTCGTGGAATTAGCCGCGGCACAAGGATTTATAGCTGTTGCAATGACTTATTCTAGTAACGGCACGTTAAATGAAAAGGAAGATAACTACCACGCCAACTGCATGTTCAACAAAAACTTCTCTGGCAGCGGAGTGAACGCTATTTGTAAAATACCCGGAGCGGATTGTTCAAAACTATTGGTTACCGGTTTTAGCCAAGGCGGAATAATCGCCGCCATGGCAAAGAACTACAACTCAGACGTAAAAGCCGTTTGGGGAATCGGTCTCAACGCTTCTATATTCCCTAGGGATCGAGTATTTAAAGACGTACTGCCCGCCCCACACGGAAACCGAGTTCTACCAAACAACAAACTAGTTATAAATATGGGCGAGGCTTCCAACCTGTCTACCGACAAACCAATCGCCGAGGATCTTCCATCTCTAAAACAGATGACTGGCGTAAACTGTGGCAATGGCTACGACTGTCTACAATCGAATGGCTCAGGTTACTATGTAGTATCTAACTCGGAGGTCAAGGATGGTGTTGCGGATCATGCATACTGGATGCGAGTCAACTCATCTTGGAATAAAGGCCTCAGCTTTACATTCAGCCCCAAGGAACTAGATCCAGGCTTCCAGCCAACCGCCACTACAGAGTGGTCAATGATTCGAAACCTCGACTGGCTACGTTCGCAACTTTAAAAGCAATATACGATACGCCACGACTAGATGAGTCGTGGCGTATCTGATTGACAGTTGCAACATAAATTGTTATATTAGCTAAAGTTTTTTTACAGATTCGGGTCCATAGCTCAGCTGGTTAGAGCACCTGCCTTTTAAGCAGGGTGTCGTGGGTTCAAGCCCCACTGGACCCTCCATAGAAAACGACTCATCCTTGTGATGGGTCTTTTTCTATGGGGTCATGCTTTATTCTTCAGAGAATAGGCGTGGATACGATTTAACCTTCTCCATAATTTCATCTTCCGTATGTGTACGCCTCTCTATCTCCCACCAGTCACCACCATTGATAGATTTGCTTTCATCCCACGGGCACACGGCTCTTGCCCATCTAGCACTATCAGCTATCAGGCTCGGTCGTTCCGGATCTCGCCTAGTATACTGCAGTACCATAGCGTTCTGAATCCTTTGTGATTTATCGGCATCAGACTCTATCCACTGTGATACAGTCATTCGTTCTAGTACAAATCTAGCTACCCACATATATTCACCATGAGACACCGCGATCACACGTTTTTTCTCCATTTCATTGTGCATGGTAAGCAGGAATCGTTCAAATCTCAACCTAGTTCCCGTTGCCAAGGATTCACCTCCAGATGGAGTCCAGTACCATGGATTTAGATCTTTATTTTGTTTAGAAAAAGGCAGATGAGCTTCGCGCTCTTCCTCTGTCATGTTTCCGAACTCACCCCAGTCTCGTTCCCGAATTAAGTCATTCTCCATCCATCCGATAGCGGGACGTAGTGCTAGGTTCGACATTGTTTCTTCAGTTCTACGATAGGGAGAATAAAAATATCTATCGAATTCGCCAATGTTTTCCTTTATCCATTCACCGGTGATTTGCGCCTGTTCAGCGCCCCTAGGGGTTAGTCTCATGTCACTATCGTGACGAGCCTTGAACCTCTCGTCGCTTTTCAGTGAGCTATCCCCCTCCTTATCCGCATGATTCGCTACGTTGGCTTCTGATTCCCCGTGACGTACAAAGACTAGTTCGTTTGGCATTGACATGAACACCTCCTCTACTTATGACTATATTATGATACATTAATAATTTTTTTGCAATTGTTACTGTTCTTAAGATTCACTTCAGGAATAGTTTTTATAATATAAATTACAAACTAAAACAGGAGGGAAAAAATAATGAGACGAGCATTCGAAACCAACTTACCATCACACCTACGGGATGTGAGCGAACAATTTGAGCAAAGAACTCTGGGGGGAGTAGCATCTGTTAATGAAATGGTTAATAACATGGCGAACCAGGTCGAGTTCGCAGAAATGGTTCGTCACATGGGGCGAGGCGTCCTGAGCGAACAATATCATAATATACACTCATCGGCAGAAAAATTTAGTCAACAATTACCACGCCTGCGAGAGCAATTGTTGTATGCCATAAAGCTACGTAACGCATACGTTGATTATGAAGGAGCTACCGCATAGCCCAGCAAGCCGGCTAGCACCATCTCGTTAGCCGGCCAAACACTAACCAGCAGACAAACCATCTGCATTAGGCAGCGGGTGGTTTGTCTGTTACGGCCTATGCTTGTCATAAATCCAAACACCAAATAGTATTGTTGTAGTTATGGGAGAAAAACTATCTAGGGGTGAATACCTACTGTCTAGCGAACGGTTCGAGCAAATACTACCCCAAATATGCGACGACCAAACAAGCATGGATCCAGAGGGCTGGAGCCCGGACAATCCATTATGGGGGCACTGCGCCGTGGTGTCACTGGTCGCACAGAGGCTATACGGCGGAAATCTAATGCGCGCTTCATTAGATAACACGCCATATGCCGAGTCTGGATCACACTATATCAATGAATTCGACGACAATGACAGGCACGATTACACGGCAGAGCAATTCACTATTGGCTATCCCGAAGATTTGCAATACGAAGAACGAACGCGTGAATACCTGCTGTCCAACCCTGAAACATCTCGTCGATACGAATTGCTAGAAGCTCGGCTGAACCATATTGTCACGAACCAAACCTAATGCTAGACTATTATCTGGCTTTGAAATAGTAAACAAAAAAACCACCAACATAGTAGAGGAGTTACATAAATGGGACGCGAAGTTTTTGATGATTATGGAAAACAGCCTGATCACATTCAATATACGGAATTAGAGTTTAATACCCGAATGGCGGAGGGCGGTATAGAGTCTGTCGAGGAAATGATCGATCGAATAAAATGTGAAATAGCATACATAGGTATAACCGCCAGTTTGTGCCTACCTGACGAATCAGATTCTGTATCTTGGAGCTTTAACGCTCGTGGATACGACACCGATAAACTACCTCTGCTCCAAGAACAGTTAGTGCATGCTCAGGAAATGCGGGCTCTGCATAAAAGCTCTCAGTAATTATCGCTTTGGCGTACGAAGAGTCAGAACATCATAAATTGCATATGCGATTCCGGCCGTAATTATGAATGTTTTATTGTCAGACAGAAAGGTATATATTGCCTGTCCTGATTCATCCAAATTCAATGCCGTTCCTAATGGGCCCAGTATGAATGACGTTGCTAGCAATGCGAAAAATCCCGCGCCTAGTAATCTCTGCCAATGCCTAGAATAAGTTGGACCACTGAAAAGCAACAATACCGCTGGCACCAGCACCAAAAATGCAGCGACCACGCTTGAAAGTGGTGGTGATAATAAATCAAATCCAGCGCCCCGCACAAAAGGGGTTACGTCAGCCGTCCACATCTCGCTGATTAGGTATCCTGCGCACAGTGCAAGTCCCAACACGCCGAATCGGCGCTTGGTTATATATGTGACCGCAAACAATACGACAACGATTGCTACTAATACTGCTACTATACTCATTATCTAGTTGGCTCCCGACGGAAGGTTAACGAAGTCACCATTTTTTATACCCGTCCCTTCTATTGTACCGCTTACGGCTTCTATGACATAGCGTGCATTTTGACTTGGTCTAAAAATCTTTGCGTTTTGATCATCAATATAGCTGGACGGCAGGGCATTTCTTACCATGTGCACCACTTTACCACCACTATCCAACCATATTATATCTATGGCAAAGTACATGTCTTTCATCCATATCGACCACTTGTCTTCACTCCCAAAATCAAATAACATTACATGATTGGTGGTCAGGGTTTTGGTGCCAGATAGTCCCTGTATCAACTCGTCTTCGTCACGAAGTATGGTCACTTTATAATCTTTGGCCAGATCGAGCACCGGCGCGTTAGAACTTGTCTGCCACCATGCGAATATACCTACAAAAACAATAACTATGATAGCAACTAGCAGCCCGAAGTATCGTCCTTTATTATTTGCCGCCCCTTTTTTCACCTAGCCTTATGCCCCGACTTTATCTTTCTTGTTTCGTCGTTTTGCATTCAACTCTACATATTCGATAATCTTTGTAGCTACATCGCGACCGGTAATCAACTCAGGCGTTTTTAGACTAGCACTAGAATTTACCTCCAGAACCAACGGTCCTCGAGCACTGCGCATCATGTCCACGCCACAAATAGGCAAACTCATAGCTTTCGCTGCTTTTACAGCTGTTTTCTTTTCTTCGTCAGTCAATTTCACTGCCGAGCCCTCGCCACCCTGATGCGTGTTACTACGAAAATCTCCGTCTAAACTTTGCCGCTTAATACTCGCGACAACGCGACCGCCAACTACTAGCGCTCGAATGTCGGCGCCTGCGGATTCTTTTACAAACTCCTGAACCAGGAAATTAACGCCCTCGACATAGAATGCCTGCATAACGGCCTTGGCTGCTTTTGGAGTTTCCGCCAACACTACGCCGTTGCCGTGAGTTCCACGCGCTACTTTGATTATAAGTGGCGTACCTCCAGCCATTTCGACGACATCTTCAAAGTTGGCCGTTTCTCGAGCAAACACTGTCTTTGGAATATTCACCCCAGCCTTTGCCAGCACTTGGTACGCGCGTAATTTATCTCGTGATCGATTGATTGCAAGAGACGACGCCGTGGTATATGTATCCCTGCTCTCGAATTGTCGAACGATAGCCGTACCATACTTTGTATAACTTTGTGCAATACGAGGAATAATCGCGTCAAAGTCATTAAGTGACTTACCACGGTACCTAACAACCGGCTGGTTTCTTTCTATGGAGACATAGCACTGTGCATAGTTAATTACCGTGACATCGTGACCACGGGCAATAGCGACTTCCTTTAGACGCTTTGTCGAATAGTTAGCAGAGCCTTTTGATAGGATGGCTATTTTCATGTTACTTCGCGTCCTTCCTCTTCGTCCTTAGGGAATTCAATTCCATACTTTTTCTTTATTTCACGACGGTCGAGGCTAGACTTGGATGAATCCACTAAAAATCGCCTGTTCAGTAATTTCCGTCCTAGTAGTATTGGGTAGATCTTTTTTGACCTATCGGCAAGCGTAAACCTATCCGTAAACACCTTGGGGCCCAACTTTACCTTTAGCTTCACTTCATATCGCTTTTCTCTATGACCAAACGAATTTGCAACGAAAACTTCGCTATAATTTTTTGTACTCAACTTGCGTGACATGTCGCCACATACTGGGTGATTGCCTAACAGCTCAAAAGTTAGCACACCTTCCTTTTCGTGAATGTTAGCGGCATGGACAGCAGACCGATACGCACCGGTATCGGTTTTTGCAGGAACATTGACCGCGTCCGTTTCTACAAAAGTCAAAACTTCTGATCGACCAATAATTACTTTGTGAAAATCGCTTCTAGAAGGCATAATAGTATTGTTATTTCGTTAATTTGTTACTTGAATATTTTAACATAATTTCCTATAATTTTCAATATGTCACACGTACTCATAGTTGGTCAAAAATTCTCTACTCTAACCGAGTATTTATTAGCACATGGCCATACATATACCCTACTCCAAGACGCTCGTAAAACCAAGTATCCAGACAAGAAATTCAAACACCGCGTAGTGACGGGATTTGATGACATGACCGAAGTTATTGGACGTGTTGATAGATTGAAAAAACGACCAGACGCCGTTATTGCGACATACGAAAATTATATTCTCGCAGCCGCAAAGATAGCCGACCATTTAGGACTCCCTGGTATGCCCATAGACGCGGCAATGCGGTGTACTGACAAAGAACTAATGCGTCAAGCTTTCATGAAAGCGCCCGAAAAGGTGAGTCCAGCGTTCAAGGTAGTGCAATCCGAGAATGACGTACGCGAATTTGCCACCAAGCATAGTTTCCCGCTAATACTAAAGCCCGCCAACCTAGCCAAGAGTCTGCTGGTCACTAAAAATCACTCGCTAGAGGAACTAGTGGCTAATTATAGAAAATCTGTCGATTTGCTAGAGAGCACGTATAAAAAATATGCCTCAGGTCGCACCCCAAAACTAATTATCGAGGAGTTTTTGGAAGGAAAAGTGTATTCCGTGGATGCGTTCGTTGACGCAGATGGCACGCCTCATGTCCTAAAAAATATCGTGGATTATCAGACCGGTTACGACATAGGATTTGATGATAATTTTCACTACAGTCGTATACTACCCTCCAAGCTTTCGGACGTTGATCAGCGAGCGCTACTGCACTGCGCAGATATAGGAGCTCGTGCGCTAGGTATGAAAAGTTCGCCAGCACATATAGAAATCATCATGACCGCGAACGGTCCTCGAATCGTAGAGATCGGCGCCCGCAACGGTGGATACCGTGAACGAATGCACCAAATGGCAAACGGAATAGATATAACGGGTGCCGCACTTGCGACTGCACTTGGCAACACGCCTGATATCGAATCAAAGAAGTCCGACAACGTAGCCGTTCTAGAATTGTTTCCCAAAAAAGCGGGCGAGTATATTGGCATAGAAAACGAGGATAAACTTCGTAATCTATCCAGCCTCAATTATCTTTCAGTAAAAGCAAAGCCTGGCACGTTTATAGGCAAATCAGCCGATGGATACAAAATGGCGGCAGTTGTGATACTGCACAACTCTAACGATGAACAATTCACCAAAGATTTAGACTTCGTCACGAACAATTGTCACGTTCAAACAAAATAGTTAACATGTTAACTATTTATTAGGCTACTGAGCTTGGCCACATGCGTTTCATTCGTCGGGTCAAATTTACATGTCATTGCATAGTCCATAATCATATTTATACTTTTACCCTTATCCATCTCCGATCTAATATACTTACATATCTTTACGAATCCCCTCTGATAAAGTATGTCGCGCGTCATCACGCCTATATGATTATCGCCCTTGGTTCCCCTATATATTCGGTTTATCCTCTCGAATATACTGTCAGTCAGCTGTTCTTCGCTCAGCCTCTTATCCCCGGGCATCTTCTCGTTCGTGTTAGAATCTCTTGCGGTCACGATTTTTAACAGCTCTTTTCTGGTTTTTGGTTTGCCATCCAGCTGGCCCAAAGCGTTCGCTACATCTACATAACGTTCAATGTTCTTCGCTGGAATATTTCCAGTAATTGCATACTCAAACAACACCCCAAAACCTTCTTCGACATTTGAATAATTTTCTAATCCTGTACGTAAATCGTCTGATATTTTTTCGCCGTTTAGGGCGCGACCGGCGTGCATTAATACCTCATGCGCGAACAGACCCTTAGCCTGCACTGGAGTCATAGGAACTCTCTCTATACCAACGCTGATTGTCCTGTTGACTGATGAAACGGCCAGACTCCCCTTGTTGCGTCGCGCGACAGACCACTCAGACCATGACTGATCAATATTTCTGGACATGTACCGAAGCACTCTCTCTACACTGCTCGCAAAGTCCTCCGCCGTTATCATACCGTCGATGCCGTCAAAACCTAGGCATTCAAAAACCTTGCCGTATTTTTCGTTCAGATACTTGGCTACGGACTGGGCTACATCCATATAGTCGTCGCCATTCTCACCGTCGGCGTATTTTTTTGCTAAATGTTCGTCAGTTTTTCCAAACACGGCGATAGAAGCTTGGGTCAATTCACCTGAAAGTCGTGCGATTTCGTCATCAGAATTGGATCGATTTAGGTCGCGTGCAATGGTTAAAAACCTCTGTCTATTCAACTGTGACTCGTAATAATATTGTTCGTATGAACCACTCTCTGCCCCTTTCAGGGCTCGCTCTCTGTCTATGTTATAGCTCTCGTGTAGGCCCGCCCTTCTCTCTAGCTCGTCACCATAACGTAGGATATCAGCACGAACCGACTCTCGCACAGGAGTAAAGGATTCAATAATATCGCTCTCATTTATTTTTGGAATTGATACGCTCATTGTAATAAATTATACCCCACATAATACCTATAGTTGATTTATATTAGTTTTTATGCTATAATAATTATATAATGAAGATGGAGACACGGAAAAAGCAAAATCAGCTAGACCGTCTCAGGATTATTGCTGCTGGCGGTGGTGCACCCCATGCCGATAGTGCGCCCGCTATAAGAGAGGGGTTATCGTTATCAAATGTCGATAAGCCGTCCGTGTTAATTATTCCCTCGGCAAAACGAACAGCTGTGAGTTTTGAAAGGGCAATTCCAGCTACAAAAGAATTCTTTAGAAGAATGGGCTTGAGTGTTGCCCTACTGCACAACTTTAATCAAGCTATTAACACTGAAGATGCCCTCGAGATGATTAACACTGCCGATTTTGTTTACACCGCTGGCGGCGACACGCTGCATATGTTAGAGCAGTTACGCAAGGCAAAGATTGAGTCAGCTATCGCAGACAAGGCATTGCGTGGCGAACTAGTACTGTCTGGCGTCAGTGCCGGAGCTATTATGCCTATGGCTTGGGGCCATAGTGATTCACTCAGTTACCGCCCCGAGGCTAGCGACACATGGGATTACATACGAGTCGATGGAATGGGTCTCGTACCGACGGCTATCACGCCGCACTATAACACAATCAACGAACGACTTGGTGCACGCTCTGACAAATTTCATACGATGCTTACCGAACAAGGTGATGATCTAGGCTTTGGTATCGACAACTACGCAGCCCTAAGGATTGCCGATGGTAATATTACACAATTCCAATCAAACCCAAATAATTTCATTCATGTTGTGCGTAACAATAACAATAGGATCACAAGCGAACCTATGACCGCTAGCGATTCTATTAGGCTATCAGAACTGTAGCAGTTAACTCCTTAATTTACTTAAAGAGTCCGTGCTTTTTATGACCATCAAACTCTTCCAATAATTCTTTTTGTTTTTTGGAAAGTTTAGTAGGTGTATCGACTATTATTGTCACTATATGCGGACCGCGTGACTCTCGCTGCAAATGCGGTACTCCATGACTAGATAATTTAAAGTCGGTTCCGCTTTGTGTTCCTGACGGCACCTTCATGGTCACGATTCCATCGACGGTTTCAACATCAATTTCGGTTCCGAGCGCTGCATCCACCATATTTACATGTTCCTCGGATAGGATAATATCCCCCTCGCGAGTAAACTTTTTGTGTGCCTTTACCCGAACATGAACATACAGGTCACCTTTGGCGCCCTGACCTACAGCCTCTCCGCGATCGCGTAAGCGTAAGGTGGCACCATCATCTATGCCCGCCGGTATCTTGACTTTCAAATCTTGTTTTTTACGCTGGGTTCCCTTACCGTGACATACCGAACAAACTTTCTCAGGAACTTTACCCCTGCCCTTACACTCGCCACACGTAGCAGCCTGTTGGATTTGTCCAAAGATGGTATTTACAACCTGTATCTTTTGTCCATTTCCATCACACGATGGGCATTTTTTCATCTCGTGACCAGGTTCGACCGTAGAGCCTTTGCAATGCTCGCATTCATCATCCATGTCCATTGCGATTTTTTCTTCTTTGCCAAAAATTGCCTCTTCGAATGTGAGTGTGACCTGCACCTCGACGTCACGCCCCCGGCGCGGACCTCGTGATTGTTGTTGCCCCGCACCAAAGAACTGACTGAATATATCGCCCAGACCTCCGTCGCCAAAATCAAAGTGAACATTTTGACCACCGAAGCCTCCGCCAAACGGATTACCACCGCCCGCGCCTCCGCCACTAGAACCGCCCACTCCCGCATGGCCAAACTGGTCATATCGCTGACGTTTTTGCTGATCCTTTAGGACCTCATACGCTTCGTTTACTTCCTTGAACTTCGTTTCGTCTCCACCTTCTTTGTCGGGGTGATGCTTAACAGCGGCTTTTCTAAAAGCCTTCTTTATCTCGTCGGCAGAAGCATTTTTGCCAACACCTAAAACTTCATAATAATCACGCTTCGTCATCCGTTTTATTGTAGCAAATTTAGCACTCAGTAATCAAGAGTGCTAGTTGGTTTTCTTCATCGAGAGTAATGCGTCGATCAATGACCTCATCACTTTTACGCAATCCTGAGTTTCACCTACCTCGGGATGGAACTGAACACCCAAGAGAGGCTTGCTACGATGTCGCATCATTTCCGTGAAATTGTGATCAGATGTCGCTAATATTTCAAAATGGGGATCTGTCTCGTATATGGCACGGGTATGGTTTTTGTGAACAGTCATGCGGGCAGGAAAACCAGTTAATTCCCGTCCGGCATCGTTCACGCTGATTTCGCGTAGACCGCTCTGCGGGTCGTCCATTACAGGCACGGCCTGATTGAGCGCTACGTGCATTAACTGCATGCCAATACAAATACCCAAGATGGGTATGGGATTCATCATGATAAATTGCAGCTCATCAGCGTATTCATTCAATAAATCGACATAATCGGTATACCACCAACCACCGGATAGTATTGCAAGGTCGTAGTGTTCCGAGTGAACATTATGTATCTGCTCGTGATGAACGGTTGTGACTTTATGTCCAGCGGCATTAACTACGCGTTGCAGTTCTTCCCAGGTGTCACTATCGTTATTTACAAGAAGTATGTTCATAAAAACCACTATAGCAGAGTAAAAATCAAAAAAGTAGTATACTCGAATATATGGAAAAGTTTCGCAGAAGACTTGGAGGGATCCTCGGGACTCTTCGGGCAGAGTTCCAACAACTATACAACCGATACTTTGGTGGATTCAAGCAGTTCGATGGGGATGCCAGGCAAATCGCGCAACATGTGCTGGACGGTTTGTGGGAGGGCGATTTTTATCGTACCAGCCTGGGACACTTTGATTTTTTCTGGATGCGAGATTTCGGTACATGCGCGGAATCTCTCACAAAATTAGGTTACGATGCCAAGGTACACAGCACCCTAAAATGGGCAATCTACCATTACAAACGAGTTAACGAAGTGACCCTATGCATAGACAAGTCCGGTAACGCGTTCAATGCCCCCGCAAAAAGAAGCGTCGATGCGCTACCTTGGTTACTTCACAGTATTGTAGTGAGTGATTATCAATTGGATGAATCCGAGATTAAGTTTCTGGAACGACAATTACGCGGATATTGTAAAGGACTACTCGACAAAAACGGTAACCTAAGAAAGGGCGTGCATTTCGCCGAGTTACGAGACGCCGTAAACTACGACCGAAGCTCATACGCGATAGCTTTGATAGCGCGCATGGCCGAATGTGTAGAGATACTAAACCTAGATGGATTTCCCTACAAACTTCCGCATTATCAGGAATATCTCAAGGAGCATTACTGGAACGGAAGGTTTTTAAAAGCAGACTTCGTCACCAACGAGTGGAGTTCGGAATGTGGACTCATAGCCTTTTATTTGGGAATCATCCGCGACAAAGACATGATGAAAAAGACGTTTGATTACATAGATGAGGAAAAACTCGCCGAACCTTACCCCATGCAATATTGCAAACATGACTACAAATTCAAGTTTCGACTAGGAATGGGTAAATGGTTAATGCCCAACTATACAGGAACTTCTATCTGGACCTGGCAGGGATCTTGGTACCTGCACCTACTGAAACGATACGACCACCCGGATTATGAAAAGCATTACGCAAAGTTCAGCGAACTCATTGAACGACATGGAACCTATCCCGAAATGGTAGGACCAGATGGCGAATGGTACAGGACTCTCATATACAATGGCGACCCTGGAATGGTTTGGGCATCTATATTCTTGGAACTAGACTACTAAACTATAGGCTGCGCAAACCTGGCTAATATCCCTAGTGCTCTCTGATATTTTTTAATGTTTCTTATTTGTTTTTGGGATGGATTTTCGTGACCAGTTAGGTTGAGATTGTCGAAAAGGTCGGCCTTTTTGACCGCCCTCGACCTGTCATTCGTTGCGATATCTAGGATGTACTCAAAGTACAATCCCTCTTTTTCCTCGTATGTCATCGGTTTATCGGGCCTGTGCTTTGTAAGCAATTCCAATGGTACAATCACTTCATCACCAAAACCTTCGTTGCTTAGGTCGTCAAACGTCAAATCGCTATCTTCGACAGTATCATGTAACTTTGCAACTATCTGGGTACATATTGAATGGCCTTGTATGCGCACAATCTCGCTTACCCTGCGTGGATGTTCAATATATGGGCTACCATCGAATCTGACTTGTCCCTCATGCTTATCTTTTGCTATCTCATCTGCGCGCTGCAAATGTTCCAGCGTGTACACTTCCTTCATCTTCTATCCCTCCTTGTTTAGTTTGTTTAGCTCCATCGGCATCCAGCCATCTACACTCCCTTCTGGCGTTGCGTACATATGGCGAAAATACCTACGGGAACCACCGTTTGAGACGAGGTTCGCATGCACTTCATCCGACACATCGACGATATACGGCGTCCCGTCTATACGCTCATATTCGTCTGGTCCGTACTCAGCGTTTTGCCGAGGAGCATAAACTTCACGTATATAGTTCTGTAGCGCTTCGCGCGACACGTGCAACGAGAAGCCATCCGGTCTCGTTCCCCAGCCTCGTTCAGACTCTTCCCATTTTTGGCAGACAACCGGGTTATCTCCTGTTTGTATTTTTTCCATCTTGTTTCTCCTTTCTGTCGTGCTGTGGAGAAATAAAAACTCGGCTCTTCACTGCACAACAAACATTATTGTTGGTAGTGAAGTAACCGCAATGGACGGGACCTTTCTCGGTCCCCGCTGAACCTACTTCTACTGTTAGTATAGTAATAATATCGATAAATTGCAAGCAGGAGCATAATTAGCTTTTGATACCGTATTGACTAATCACATCTAATGAGTTATAATATGTAAAACCTTTGCAGCCGCAAGGTTGTCGTCCTGTTCAACAAAAAGCAGAGGCGACATCACAGCAGTACCTTAGGAGTAAGAGAGACTATGAGAAAACTGCTCATGCCGATTGCCACGGCAATCGCGCTGGCCCTGGGCCTGGTAATGCCCACAGCGTCGGCCGGACCCATGCCGTGGGACATACCCGGCAACAACAGCGTCACCTACCGACTGAGTGCGGACGAGCCCACACAGGTAATCGTTCGCTACAAGAACGGCAAGGGTGAGAAGTGGAACATGACCTACCTGCCCTGGAGCTACAGCTTCACAGGAAAGGCGCCCTACGGGTTCCATTCGAGCAACGTGTCACCCAGTGGCAGGGAACGCCCGGGCGGCAAGCCAAACTGGGCACCAACCAACTACACCTGCAGTATCACCGTGAACGGTAAGGTTGTTGTCAGCAGGTCTGGCGAAACGGCCTACAGCTGTCAGTACGGCTACGGCGTCCAAGACCCGTCGACCTACGGCCGCTGATCCAGAAACGGTCAATCAGATTTCTCAACTCAAAACCCCCGTACCGCTGTAAGCGGGCGGGGGTTTGTTGATTTATGGTTATTATTTTTTGTCTTTCTTTTCTTTTTCTTCGTCGACTACTTCACCTTCTACTGGTTCGTCTTTTTTGTCGCCAGCATCGTCGTTCTTTTCTTCGCTCTCTTTTGATGCCTGCTCGTACATTTTAGCGCCGATTGGCATAATTTTGTCATTTAGCGCTTTTACGGCTTCCTCGATTTTTTCCTTGTCAGCATCGGAATCCTCTTTGACTTTTTTCGCCTCTTCTACGGCTTCTTTGATAGTCTTTACATCGTCATCACTGATTTTATCCTTGTATTCATCTGGCATTTTTTCAGCCTGATAAATTGCATTTTCTAGCTGATTACGTAGGTCCACAGATTCTCGTTTTTTCTTGTCCTCGTCAGCATGCATCTCAGCTTCTTTTTGTGCCTTTTCGATGTCTTCTTTACTCATGTTGCCACTGTCTTGAATGGTAACGGAGTTTTCTTTACCTGTACCTTTGTCTTTGGCGGTCACATTGAGGATGCCGTTCGCATCTAGACTAAACGTCACCTCGATTTGCGGCACGCCTCGCGGAGCAGGAGCGATTCCATCAAGGATAAAACGACCCAGTGATTTGTTATCGGCAGCCATTTCACGTTCGCCCTGCAGTACGTGAATTTCCACCTGCGGTTGATTGTCGGCAGCGGTACTAAATGTCTCGGACTTGCTAGTTGGAATAGTAGTATTACGTTCGATTAGTTTCGTCGACACGCTTCCCATAGTTTCTATACCGAGCGACAGCGGCGTCACGTCTAGTAGTAGTACATCCTTTACGTCGCCTTGCAGTACGCCACCTTGGATTGCCGCGCCCACGGCGACGACTTCATCCGGGTTTACTCCTTTTAGGGGATCCTTGCCAAAGATTTCTTTGACTTTTTCTACGACCGCCGGCATTCGAGTCATACCACCAACAAGCACGATTTCATTAACTTCGCTAGCTTTTATGCCAGCGTCCTTTAGTGCTTTGTTTACTGGATCGGCCAAGCGGTCGATTAATTCCTTGACCATTTCCTCTAGTTTTGCACGAGTCAGCTTGTACTCGAAGTGCTTTGGACCATCGGCATCTGCCGTAATGAATGGCAAGTTTACTTCATATTCGTTTGTGCTGGACAGTTCTTTCTTTGCCTTCTCGGCTTCGTCTTTTAGACGCTGCATGGCAGCCTTGTCAGATTTTAGATCTACACCCTCGTCATTTTTGAATACATCAATAAAATGATTGACTATTCGGTTGTCAAAGTCTTCACCACCTAGGTGTGTATCACCGTTTGTGGAGCGGACTTCGAACACGCCATCGCCAAGCTCTAGAATTGACACGTCGAACGTACCACCACCAAGGTCGAATACGGCAATCTTTTCGTCCTTTTTACTCTCTAGGCCGTATGCTAATGCAGCCGCGGTTGGCTCGTTGATAATGCGCTTGACCTCCAGGCCAGCGATTTTACCGGCATCCTTGGTAGCCTGCCTTTGCGAGTCATCGAAGTACGCAGGAACCGTTATAATGGCCTCGGTGACTTTATCGCCTAGGAAAGCTTCGGCATCAGCTTTGAGCTTGCTTAGTATCATTGCGGACACTTCTTCGGGCGTATAGTCTTTGTCGCCCATTTTTACCGCTACGCCGGTACCCTTCTTGACAATCTCATACGGCATGATGTCGTGATCTTTTTGGACTTCTTTGTCGCTAAACTTACGACCAATCAGACGTTTCACGCCATAAATTGTATTTTTTGCATTCGTAACGCGCTGACGCTGAGCGACTTGACCCACCAGTCGGTCGCCCTTTTTATTCACGGCTACTACCGACGGTGTAGTACGATTGCCTTCGGCATTTGCTATCACTTCTGGCTTGCCAGCAACCATGTACGCCATAGCACTGTTAGTTGTTCCTAGATCAATTCCGATAATCTTACCCACTGAATTATCCTCCTGTTAATTATTTAAGTCTTTTCGTTATTCCTATTCTAGCACTCTACTATGTAGATTGCCAACACTCATGATTGTATATAATTGGCACTCGCATGTCAAGAGTGCTAATTATAAAAATTACCCCTGTTGGGGTTCCTGTCTTAGCAAAATGTAATGGTATCTATACGCCAAACTTGCGTGATCCGAAGCCACTACTTGATTCCACGGTTTTACGAACTACCACTGTTTGTTGATTCGGCTGCCTTGAGGACATTAGCATAGCTATAGCATTACCAGCACCAAAAACGGATAGCGCACCGACACCAGCAACCTTCAAGAACTCCTGTCTGGACATGGGCCTATCTAATAAATTCTTCACCGTCGTTTTTTGTTGCATGTTTGTTTAAATAAGATTTTGTAATCCAATTGTACCGCAATACCGGCATAAGCGCAATACAAGGTTTGTTATTTATCTGCTTTTATCTAACTCTTTGTATTCTTTTTGAGTTTACGCTTTACCACGCCATGAGTATTGCGCCATATTGTCGTAAATCCTATTCCCAAGACCACGACAACAGCCATGACAAACAAAATGATACGCCAAGGTATTACCCAAAAGGAAACTTCTCTCACAACTGGAATATCCCTTTCGCCATCGTCATATACCGCAACAACTTTAGCTACGTAGTGCCCTATTCTAAAATCAGATATTTTTGACCAGTCCCATACCAACTCTTGACGTTGTTGACCGTCAGCATCTGTGACACTTTTATACACGGGAAAGCCTTCATTCCATGAAGCAGTCATTGTTCTAGGTGTATCCGGAAATAAATAACCTTTTTTATCATTAACCGGAATAGTGGCTATAGGTACATTATCATCGCTACCCCTTTGGATAAATACATTTCCGGCCGGTTGCACAAACGTGTTGCCACTATTATAAAAAGTTATGTCAATGTCCGCAGGTAAATATTCTAAAACGCCAGGTACCGACACATCGGTGATCTCGAATGACCTAGTTGCCCCTGGTCTATCTACATTAATTAGCGCGAACACGGCGACAGAACCACTGAGCGTCGTTCCCCTCTCGGCGACCGATTCACTCGTTCTGCTAATAACAACTGCAAATGAATACGCGAAGCCCGTCTCTTGAGGTAGGTCGACCGAAATCTCCTGTTTCATCGCCTCGCCCGAATCAAGAGTGAAAACTGGATCGCTAAAAGTCACCCATTCACCAACCCCTACCGGTTCTGTATCAAGCATGTCTATCTCGCCCGTTTTTTTGTCAACATTAAACTCTCGTAATTGAATTTGGAGTGTCTCTCTATTGATACTCTGGTTTTCGATCCGCAAATCTAATGTTTTTTTCTGACCGGGCTTTACTGTATCCACGAGTGTAGCTGGAGAAACTTGCAGGGCAAAACCCTCGGATCTAGTAACATTCTGTGCATACGTAATAGTACCGACAACCCCGATAAGCGCTACGGCAACACCTAGTACAAGTCCACCTCTCTTGAACAATCCCTTCATCCTATTCTCCTTTATACCCAGTATACATGTAATATAAAAAACTGCCTCGTAAATAGGCAGTTTTTTATTATCTGATTACTTTAGAATATGCCTGCGCCCGTAAACGTGATCGTGTCACTGTAGTCGGTAGCAGCAGGCGTGATACCTGATATAGCAGCTTGGTTTCTAATGGTTAGAACCGCGGTATCGGCTGTACCATCAGAGCTTGCGAGCGTTCGTAGAGTGTTGTCTAAGCCAGCACCATCATCCGCACCATCATAGTCGAATGCAGCCGCAACTGTAATCGTACCAGTTCCTCCACCTTGTGAGTCACTCACACCGGTGATATAACCTTCTGTACCGGGTGACAATGTGTCCGCAACGCCAGCGGTGCTATCGAGTGCATAAGATGCGCTTGTAGACGCCAGGCCTGCAGTTGCATCTTCCCTTGCCCAGACCATCCAGCCAAACTGCGCATTAGTATTGATAGTGACAGTTCGTGGAGTTGGACTCTCTGTTACCGATCCCGTACTCAACGAACCCAATGGATCCGTATTTGCGCTCAGCGCGAACGAGAATGCCTGTGGAACGGTAGCGGTGACGTCAATAGTTCCATCATTTACTGTTTGGGTAACAAACTCCGTGCTATCTTGAAGCGTCGGGCCTGCTATGTATGTCTCTACAGAACCTGTGTTTGTGCTAGAGGCGCTTCCTTGCGTAGTAACAGCGGCGGAGTTAGTCCAGTTAAAGCAGTAGAGCGTATCGGGAGTTAGTGTTGTGCTTGGGAATGTGACCTCCTGGGAGTTAACGGCCGTAGCCGTATTAATACCAGGCCAAGCGGCCGCACCCGATGGCCACGAGAGGTTAGTGGTGCTCACCGTAAACGTACCGGCAGCTCCGAGTGAATAGCCAGTAGGAAATGTAACGTGAACCTCTGTCTCTGTAACGCTACTAGGGGTAGATGCACAAACCGTTCCGGTAGTAGCCGTATTGACAGTTATATTATCGAATCGCACCATAACTTCTTCGAGCGCCACAGCATTCGCCTTGCCAGTAATCAAGAGCATAGACGCGATCACGCTAAAAGTAAAAGCTACCGCTACTGCAAACGGCGTTAATTTAATATGTTGTGCATGGTGTGTTTTCATATTATTCTCGTGTGTTAGTTTTTGCTATTACTTACAGGGGGTATTGTAACGTAAGCATTATCCATTTGCAAGTCTTATTCTAATGTTTTAATCTTCTGTGGAAAAACCTGCCATGTTCTAGATACCACAAGAACACCAATGCGCCCAGCGTTGCTATATATATCTGCCATAGGTATTGTTGCAATAACGCAATGATTGGATGGGTCTCCTGGTACCTACTGTCTAGGCCTAAAGCGCCAGATCCTTTACTAGAATAGGCAACGGCAACCGTGTTATAGACCGTTACGCGACCGTTGGCATCTACCACCTTTGCCGATATGTTGTATGTTTTGGGTTGAGAATACGTATGATAAAACGTCTGCACCTTGTGTGTGTGGACAGTATACTTCTCTATGGTACCGTCCCCCCAGTCTATGGTTACGGTAAATGGCGTTTCGCCACCCTTGATACTAAAACTCCAGGCAGTCGGTTTGGTTGAGTCCGAGGGTACCTGAGTAAAGTTATCTTCTGTGATAATCTGCGGTTCTAGTATCGGCAACTCTATAGTCACATTGGGGGTAGATATAGGCCCGGGCTCCGAGGAAGGAGATGGACTCGGAGTTGGTAATGTATTGCGCGTAACCAAAATAACCGAACTGGAATTTCCTATACCACCGGTTATAGTCTGTACTTGTGCTAACAGGTTGTTATTCCCAATAGTTAAAGGCACGTTCACCGAGAAAGAACCTCCGGGAGTACAATTTGTTGATCCCACGGAATTCGTGCCTCGGTATATAACTATCAAAATTGGTGGAACGATAACAGGGCACGTGCCGCTAACTTTGACGGAAGAATTCGTCGTGACTGTATTGTTCGTAGGGCTAGTAATCACTGGAGAGCCGCCGGGTATAGGCGCAGGGACAGAGGCCGATATTCCCAAATCGAGGGCAGAAGCATTTAAATTTTGTACTAAGGCCATCATTCCTATCGGCGCTAGCATCAAAATAAAAAGTACCCTGTACGACGTGTGTCGATGCGCTAATAACTTGCCCGTATGTTTATGATGGCGCAGTTTTAAATGTTTGTTTATTCTTCTATGTATCTTACGATGAACAGACTTCACGCTAGTAGTATATAATAATAAGCATAATGATGAAAATGACCGTCAAAAAGAGGCATTTGGTGGCGACGTTTGTTTTTTTGCTAGCCAGTCTATTCTTTCACCCTTCAGCAATGGCCTCGCCTTTTGGACAAGGACTATTTGGCGCAGACGTGCCGTTCGGCTCCCTTACCAGCATAGATATGTCATTCAGCGGCGATGTTGACTTTACTCTAACTCCGGGAGGTGGAAACTTCAGTGGCCAAGGTTCACACACGGTAACGGTCACTTCTACTGATGTTGTCGGCTATAAGCTCTACGCATGGGCGTCGTCTGGCACTAATATGAGTAACGGTACCGAAACTATACCTGCCAGTGGAAACAGTAGCGCAAACCCGCTATCTATCAACACGTGGGGGTACAATACCACTGGTAATACAACTAACTATCTAGGCATGCTGTCCACTCCGTCATTGATAAAAGATGCCGATGGACCCTACAAAAACGGTGATGACACGAGCGTATACTACGGTGCTAATGTGGATATAACCACGCCAGCCAGTGACTACAGCGTACCGATAACATATACGGTTGCAGCGGAATACCAGTAGTCTTATACGTTTGTCTTATTGGAACTACGCCTAAGCTGTGTTAACCATTTAGCAGATAGCACCAACAGTACAACGAAAATAATAGACCACGGCGGGAGGTAAAGGATACCCGCTCTCTTTGTTACTATTTCTTCCGATAAGTCAGTCTTGTAGCCATATGTCAGGGTATAGTAACCTGGCAAAAAGGGCATTTGAACGGAACCGCCGACTCGTCTAACAGTATCGGGCAGTAGCGTATGGGTAAACTTGGAGTCGGCTGATTCGTACAGGAATCCGCCTATTCTCCCAAAGAACTCTGCATTGTAATGAACGTTACCCGTATTACTAGCATCATAGGAATATACAAGTTTGTCATCAAAAATCACAAAAGGGAGTTCCTCATTATTGATAGAACCACTTATCACGTGTTCACCATCTATGCTAAGAAATAGCATAGATATAACTTGAGCAATCCGCTCATAACCATCGCTTGACATGTCGGCGCTCGCGGTTAGGGCAAAGTAATGACCCCCAGGGGAAACCGTCTGTGGAACGTCAATTACGAATTTCATATCTTTTTCTTCGCCCGGAGCAAGCTCAACAGATGGTTCTTCGGGCCGCACCCAATCGTCATCAAACTTACTAAATACATGATCGTAGCTATAGTTGGATGCTGAAAAATTTTGCACCGACAAAACAACCGTCAAAGGATCATTCGTGTTGTTTGTCACCCTGACTGTAGTCCGCGTCACCTTTCCTATACGCGCCGAGACCTCATTTCTCACCGGAGTGACAGTTAGCCCCCTGAAATTTGCTTGAGCATGCGTGGATGACGCGGCAAACAGGATAGCAACAAATATGCTACAGAATACTACTGTCAGCCCCGCTCTCTTCATATGATTATTATAGCGCAGGATTCACGCTAATTTGACCTGATGTAGAGAATACGCATACATAGACTACAAGGACTATACGGTCGAGAAACCATCTAGGGAGCGAGTGGGCCTAGGGGATGGGATGCGAGAAGGTGTTACAGGCCTAGGTTGCTCTGCACCTCGTACTGGAATAATCGTGGTTGCCATTGGAGATGGTCGCGATCCACCGGCAAGCCCCTCCATCATACGAACCGGTATTTTCTGCTTAGCTGGAGTGGCCACAGGATCTAACTCACTGGCTAATTGATTGGCGTTTGTCAACGGCTGCGGATTCGCGTGATTCACTACCGGCTCTGTTGATGCCACCTCATCGTCGTCGTCAGACTGACTTTCTAGCGCCCGACGTAGCCGCAAAGCGCGTTGCCTTGCTCTTTCCAGTTCATCAACCATTTCATCTGCAACAAGCGCCTTGGGCTTGCTCTTTTTGCGCTTACTGGTTTGGTGCCTGATAAAGACTACGAACGCTCCCAGCTCATAGACCGCTATTATAGGCACCGCAATAATAGCCATGTTCAAAGCGTCAGGCGTAGGAGTGATTATTGCGGCCGCTACCGTCGCGCCAATGATTACGAACCTTTGCGATGATGATAATCCGCCAGGTGGAATAGGCTTTACATGATCGAACAAAAATAATAGCAATGGAATTTGAAACAAAGCTGCTAATCCTAGCACGTATGCTACAACAAATCCCAAATACGAATCTGCCGTCAAGTTCGGAGCGACTGCATCTCCGGCAAAAGTAGTAAGGAAATTTAACGCTGCCGGTATAGCTACAAAGTATCCAAACAAAGCACCTGCAGAGGCTAAGAATCCAGACACAAGAATAAATGTAGCTACGAACCTACGAGACGCGCGAAACATTAGCGGCTGTAGGAACTTGTAGATATGATAAACAAAAACAGGTATCGCCAAAAGTGCACCGAAATAAATACTTAGTGTAAAAATAAATCCAAAACCGCCACCCGGTGTCAAATATACCAGTTGTTCGCCGTGCAATGGCGCCATCACTATATCTACAAGTGTATCCTTGAACTGAAAAGCCAAGGCAGACGCCAGCACGAGCGCGGAAACAACCCAAAACAGCCTATTACGTAATTCGTATAGATGCTCGAGAAAAGTTAGTTCAGTACGCTGACTATTACTTCTCTGCTTTTTGAGTTTGTTTTGTTTGTTTTTGCTTTGAATCATTGCTCATCCCTTTACGCAATTCTTGCATGGACTGACCAACACTACGTGCGAGTTCCGGTAGTTTCCTACCCCCAACCAAGAGAAGCACAATCAGCAAAATGATTACTAATTCCGGTGTTCCTATTCCGAACATGGTTCCCTCACTTATTATTTATTAACAGTTACTATTGTATACCCTATATAACGCTAGTGCAACAGGTAATTTTATTTTCTAGCTACTTTCACCATGGCGGTACGGATTGTCTGACCATGTAGCGTGTACCCAGATTGTAGCTCTTCCGCGACCACCTCTTGATCGCCTTCTGATTCTTCGTCCATTTGTACGGCTTCATGCAGCTCCGGGTTAAAGACAGTGCCTGGACTTGCTACAATCCTTTTTAAGTTCATGCTCTCCAGAGATTTATCTAAATTCTTTGCTAACCCTGCAATACCCTGAGCCCATTTATTATCAGCTAGATCTTCGGGCATGTGCGCAACAGCTCGCTCGATATTGTCGATAACTGGCAGCAACTTTGCGACTGAAGTAGCCTCGCCTGTCATGCGGGCAATTTGCTTCTCCTGCTCTACGCGCTTTCGATAATTCTCGAAGTCGGCGCGAGTTCGTTGCAAATCCAACGTCAGCTCCTCTATGCGCTTAGCAAACTCCTCTACTGACGGTGTCTCAGCTTGCGCTTGATCTTGTTTTTGCTTGCCTTTTGCCATTTATAATACCTCCTCTAACATTGCACCCGCATGGCGCACCAGTCGCATTACTTTTCCATAGCTCTGACGCGTGGGGC
>JAUIGB010000021.1 GCA_030429975.1 bacterium
CCATTGTGGAAGATTCCTTACTGCTGCCTCCCGTAGGAGTCTGGACCGTGTCTCAGTTCCAGTCTGACTGATCATCCTCTCAGACCAGTTAACGATCGTCGACTTGGTGAGCCATTACCTCACCAACTATCTAATCGTACGCGGGCCGCTCCCAAAGCGCCGAAGCTTTAATCCGAAGACCATATGCGGTATTAGACACCGTTTCCGGTGCTTATCCCTCACTTTGGGGCACGTTCCCACGCGTTACTCAGCCGTCCGCCACTCGAGTACCCCGAAGGGCCTTTCCGTACGACTTGCATGTATTAGGCACGCCGCCAGCATTCATCCTGAGCCAGGATCAAACTCTCCATAAAAAATGATACTTATAGTGTATCAGACTCAAATAAACTGACGATGATATTGCACAACTAAAATGTCAATGAACTCCACTGACACAATTCTCATGTATCAAGAGGTCTTTAGACCATCTGTTCAACTCGCATTAGTTGGGTGTCGCTCATTTGGTCAAAATAACAGACCGAGCAATCAGACTGATATCAATCATACCTGTAAATCACATTGACGTCAAGTGTTTTTTTATCTATTGATAAATAAAGAACACCCCGAGCCCTACTGCCAACCCAATAAGAGCACCTACGGCGACCTCCAAAGGTTCGTGGCCCTTCGCGGCACGAGGCAAACGAACCTTACTTTTCTGCTCTTTTATTAGTGCCTGTATGGCTTCGCCTTGCTCGCCAGTCGACCTGCGTACCATAAAGGCGTCATACATCACAATAGCGGCAAAAAGAGTCACCAAGCCAAATACAGCCGTATCTACGCCATCACGAAGCCCGATTACGCTCATAAGCGCTATAACGGAAGCACTATGACTACTAGGCATGCTACCGGAGGTATATAACTGTCTGTAATCAATAACCCATCTACCCTTCACGCTATTGATCAAAAATTTAGTACCTTGTGCGACTATCCAAGCAAGAACGATTGCTAAGAGATAAGGAGAAAAATCCATTTATCTATTTTTCTCCTTCCTCTTTCTCATCTGGTTCGTTCTCTGCCATCAATCCTATAGATGAAACGGTATCACCATCACCCATTTTCATAATACGCACGCCTTGAGTAGTTCTACCGAGCGTAGGTATATCTTTTAATCCCACCCTGATGGCTTGACCTTTTTTAGAAATCAATAATGCTTCAGTGGTGTCTTCCTCTAGGGTCCTAACACTGATAATCGGGCCCGTTTTCGCCGTTACGACAGCAGCTTTGATAC
Organism: bacterium; assembly: GCA_030429975.1. GTDB lineage: Bacteria > Patescibacteriota > Saccharimonadia > Saccharimonadales > Saccharimonadaceae > UBA2112. Next base: position 1,268 of record JAUIGB010000021.1, read on the forward strand.
CCACTCCTCCGCGCTTATGACTAGGGAAGTTTGCAACCTTAGTAGCCTTGCCGTAACCCTTTTCACTTACTACCAACAGGCTCCTTTGATCATCCGAGACAATATCCATACCTACAACATGATCATTTGGCCGAAGTCTCACGCCCCTGACACCCCTTGCGGCCCGCCCCATAGGTCTAGCATCTTTTTCATTAAATCTAATAGCCTGACCAGCTGATGTTGATATAATAACATCGTTTTCACCAGAAGTTTTTTGAATCCACCGTAGTTCATCACCACTATCTAGTTTTATTGCTATTAATCCATTAGTCCTGATGTTGGCATAATCCTTTAGTGGAGTCTTTTTAACAGTACCCTTGGTTGTGGACATGAACAGATAGCCATCTTCCTTCGCGTCCTTCTCGTGCCTAATGATAGAAGTTATTTTCTCTTCTGGTTGCATCTGCAATAAGTTAACTGCGGCGACACCCTTCGCAGCCAAGCTCGCAGCGGGAACCTCATATGCCTTTAGCCTAAACACCCGACCTTTATTGGTGAAGAATAATAGGAAATCGTGCGTTCTAGCTGGAACGAGTTGGTATATTATGTCCTCCTCTTTCGTAGTCATACCCCTCTTGCCCTTGCCGCCACGGTGTTGACGTCGATATTCGCTCACCAAAGTCCTCTTTATGTAGTTTTCGGTTGTCAGCAATATTACGCTCTCTTCATCCGGTATTAATTCTTCGTCGCTGAATTTACCCAATTCGTGATTTATAATCTGGCTTCGGCGTTCGTCGCCATACTTTTCCTTGATATCTAGTAGCTCAGACTTAATAATCTTCAGAATCTCTTTCTCATCCGCCAATATAGCTTCTAGTTTCTTTATCAGTTCTAACAACTCTTTCAGTTCATCCTCTATAGCCTGTCGCTCTAGTCCGGTCAGCCGTCGAAGCTGCATCGCCAATATAGCTTTTGCCTGAATCTCACTCAACTTAAACTTCTTAATAAGATTAGTTTCGGCCTCATCGCTAGTTTTGCTGGCACGAATAGTCTTAATTACTTCGTCTATATGATCAAGGGCAATCTTGTATCCTTCAAGTATATGCGCCCTCTCTTTCGCCTTCTTCAACTCATACTCTGTTCGGCGACGTACAACAGACCGACGATGCTTTACGTATTCGTCTAATATCTCTCTCAAACCTAGTACACGAGGCTGAATTCCATCAATCAGTGCCAGCATATTAAAGTGGTACGATGTCTGCAAGGACGTCTGTTTGTATAGTTGATTTAGGACTTTTTTAGGATACGCATCTTTTTTTAGATCTATTACAACACGGACATTGCCACGAGCGGATTCATCCCGAATATCTGCAATCGTGATTTTCTTCTCCTTATGCAGTTCGGCTATTTTTTCTATCAGTGTTGCTTTATTTACACCATATGGTACCTCTGTCACAATAATGCGATGGCGACCTTTTTTGGTTTCTTCAATTTCAGCAACAGCACGAATTACAACACTTCCGCGGCCCGTCTGATACGCCTGCTTCATGGGCGTCCCGCCATAAACTATGGCACCAGTTGGAAAATCAGGGCCTTTCACGTGCTTTAGAAGATCGTCTACTGCGGCTTCTGGGTTATCTATTACTTCTATGGTTGCATCCACCAGCTCTCCCAGGTTATGGGGAGGTATATTCGTTGCCATACCGACAGCAATACCAATCTGCCCGTTCAGCAATAAGTTTGGCAATTTTGCAGGTAAAACAGTAGGTTCTTTGAGTTCTCCGTCAAAATTATCTCGAAAGTCAACTGTGTCCTTTTCGATGTCCACAAGCATCTCATCGGCTATTTTTGCCATCCGCGCCTCTGTATAACGATGGGCAGCTGGCGGATCGCCGTCCATGGAGCCAAAGTTACCCTGACCCTGGACCAGGGTATACCTCATAGACCAATCTTGTGCCAACCGAACCATGGAATCATAAATTGCACTATCACCGTGCGGGTGATATTTACCCATGACATCACCTATGATTCTAGCGCTTTTTACGAACTTGGCATTGCTCCGATTGCCATTTTGATTCATGGAATACAGGATGCGACGATGAACGGGCTTGATTCCATCCCTGACATCGGGTAGCGCACGGTCAATGATCACACTCATGGAATATTTTAAGAAACTGTCTTCCATGACATTTTCAACCGTTCGGCTCTCTACGCTACGCGAGTGTGTCGGATCTACTACTATCTCTAGCTCTTGCTGTGTGTTATCGTCTTCCATATCTATACATCCAATTCCTCTAAATCTAAATCACGCGCGCGAGACTGAATAAAGCTTTTGCGCAGCTGAACCTCGTCGCCCATAAGCTTGGTAAAGATAGCATCTGCCTTCTCGGCATCTTCAATTTTCACCTGTATCAATACTCTGTTCTCAGGATTCATAGTTGTTTCCCATAGCTGATCAGCGTCCATCTCACCTAGACCCTTAAATCTAGATATGGTAACGCCTGCTCTCTTTATCTTGTCATCGGTTTCCGGAATAACACTTCCTTTTTCCGCCTTTTCCTTGATTATGTCGTCTAGGATTTTATCTCTTTCGCTCTCGTCATATGCATACGATTTCTTTTGCCCCTTGTTGACGCTATACAACGGTGGCTTTGCTAGGTATACATGACCACCGTCGACGACTTCGCGCATATAACGGAACAAAAACGTCAATAACAGAGTAGATATATGACTGCCGTCAACGTCGGCATCCGTCATTATAATAATTCTATGATATCGTAAACCATTTATGTCGAACTGGTCACCGATGCCAACGCCCAGGGCTTTTATAAGGCTGACAATTTCATTATTATTGAGCATTCTATCCAAACGTGCCCTCTCGACGTTCAGCACCTTGCCTCTCAGCGGCAGAATGGCCTGAGTCCTGCTATCACGACCGCTCTTAGCGGAACCACCGGCAGAATCTCCCTCTACTATATATATTTCGGACTCTGATGGATCTTTACTACTACAGTCGGCTAGCTTACCTGGAAGGTTCATACCGTCCAAGGCACCTTTTCGAATAATATTATCCCTGGCCGCACGTGCTGCTTTGCGCGCCCTAGCTGCCAGTAACGCTTTGCCTACAACTTTTTTTGCTACCGCGGGATTTTCGTCTAGATAGTAAGCAAAATATTCGTTCATTACTTGCTCTACATAGCGACGAACTTCTGGATTGCCCAACTTGTTTTTTGTCTGTCCTTCGAACTGTGGATCCGGTAACTTAACCAATATAATAGCGGTCAGTCCTTCGCGTATGTCATCGCCAGTTAAGTTATCCTCTTTTTCCTTTAGTAGCCCAGACTTCCGCGCATAGTCGTTGATTACTCTAGTTAGAGCAGTTCGAAAACCGACTATGTGAGTTCCGCCATCTGGTGTCAAAACATTATTTGCGAAGGGTTTTACCATCTCAACGAACGTATCATTGTATTGGACTGCCACCTCAACTATCGAATCCTCTACTTGTTTTTCAACATAGAAAACACTATCAGCCAATACGTCCTTGCCTATATTTAAATGCTTAACGTAGCTCTGAATACCACCCTCAAAATAGAAGGCTGTTCTGTCTTTTGTCCTATTGTCACGAACCGTTGTATACACACCCTTGGTTAGATACGCCTGGTGTCGAAGATAATCAACAACCCACTTATAATCAAATTCGACCGTTTCCTTGAATATTTCTGGATCTGGATAAAACGTAACGCTCGTTCCAGATGGCCTGTCAGTCTTTCCCATTTTTTTCAAGGCCATCTTGGTAGCACCGCGCTCGAATTCCATTCGATACAATTCACCCTTTTTGACGACTTCGGCGACCAAACGACTAGACAGAGCGTTCACAACGCTTGAACCGACACCATGCAGACCAGATGAGACTTTGTAACCCCCACCTCCAAACTTTCCACCTGCATGCAGTACTGTTAGAACCGTTTCTAGAGTACTGAGTCCAGTCTTGGCATGTTTTTCAACTGGTATGCCACGGCCGTCATCCGTTATAGTAATTCCACCGTCTTCCAATATAGTTACGTCTACACGTGACGCAAATCCCGCGATAGCTTCATCTATACAGTTATCTGCAATTTCTTTTATTAGGTGGTGAATACCGTCGTAACCAGTGCTACCGATATACATACCCGGACGTTTACGTACAGGCTCTAGACCCTCTAGAACTTGGATTTGGGACGCATCATAGGCATCAGCATTATTATTCTTTGCCATTTTCCTCACACTCGGCCACTGCGGGACCATTTACATTTCCTTCATTATACAGCAATGCTGCCCATTTATTCAAGCACCTGTACAGTCCTTAACACTTATGGTAATCTAAAAAGTGAGGAAATCTAAAAATAAAAATCATGTTCCGTAAACTTGTATCCAATCTACCCTACTGTCCTGCCTTGATTGAGGATATTGGTTTTTATGCCAAAAGATTAAAGCAGGAAGAAATTACCAGAAGATCGAGTTTTATAGTTGCAGCCCTAGCGGTCGCGATTCAGTCCTTTGCAGTATTCTCTCCACCCGAGGCAGCTAACGCGTCAAGCGAGCAAGATATCATCCGTGGCGGAGTAAATAGTCTAGAAGACCTGTTAGTACGATACGAGCGTAATGAGGAGGATATAAAGGATATATATAGTGCAGCAGGCGTCACCAAGAAGGAAATTCTATCTACAAAACAGGATTCAGTCAGAGCAAGCGGTAATATATATATGCTAAGTCGCTATGGACAGCTTAGCTCTTCTGAAAAAGAAATAAGTATGCCCTACCCCAAAAGCACTGGCGGTACTGGTGTTCGCTATTTTAGCCCTATCACATCCGTTGCAGATCAAGGTGCCAAGTTCAGAGCGTGGGTCGGTCAATCATCGTCTCTTGGCTGGTTTGCTATATTACAAACAAACGGCAGTCTAGTCACGAAGGGTGCGCCCACAGTGACAAAATCAGCCGATACTACAAATGTATCTACGTCAAAATCAATCTCTATAAAAAACATCTCGCAAAACGTTGATGGTAATATCTTTACAGCGAATAGCGACGACGAGATATCCTACTCTATCAAACAAACAAACAACAGCGATAGTACTGTATCAACACCTTTCACGGTAAGACTCGGAGACTTATTGGAATACTCCTCTCTTATTGATAGTGGTGGTGGAAATTTTGATGCAAAAAATATGACACTATCGTGGCCAACAATAGATTTGATACCAAAGGAATCGCAATATCATACGTTTACAATAAAGATGCTTGCAGAGATGCCCGCTACAGCAACAGGTATTAGCAATCCGGCATCATATGACTGTAATCTTTCAGTCGTATTTGGCAACAAGCTTGAAACACCTATCGCGTGCCCCCCGCTTAAAGGCGTAGAGGGATTTTTGTACCAGTTACCATCCATAGGTACTGGGCCAAATATGCTATTTGCGGCACTGCTCTTAGTAACCATCCTCTTCTTTTACTTTAGAGCTCGTCAACAGGGCCAGGAAATCAAAATGGTCAGACATAACTTCAATACCGGATCATTATAAGATATGAGTGAAAGAGAGACACCACAATCTAAACCCCTTGAGCACAACAATGAGGGCAGAGAATATTCAGAGGCTCTCAACGAGCATTACGACGATATGAAAGAACAGGAAGAAAACAAAGACGAAAAAGAAAATGATAGAATCAGCACCGAGGAAGCGCTTGAACAGGCGTCTGAGATAGCGCGTGATTCTGATGAAAAAAAGAAGGTAGAGCAAGATACCAAGCCAAGACACAAAGGTGCCCCTTCTAAAAAGGAGCTTGGCAATACCTACAAAGAACAACTGACTCTAATACAAAGCGACATGGGAATTGCAAGAAAGACCTGGAGTAAACTAATACATGTATCTGTAATAGAAAAAGCGAGTGATTTAATAGGCTCCACCATAGCGAAACCCAATGCGCTATTGGCGGGTAGCGTGTTCGCTCTTGTCAGCGTGACTATCTTGTACTTTCTAGCAAAGCACTATGGTTTCCAATTATCGGGCTTAGAGACGATCACGGCCTTTGCAATAGGATGGCTATTAGGCACTCTATACGATTATATTTCCGGTCTTTTCAGAAGAAAACACTGACCAACACACTAACGTAGCCTCACGCTAACCTCATCAGAGTCACCATTTTTTTCTGGTGCAACACTCTTTTGGTGTCCTTCACTGCCCAGCTTGGCCCCTTGCTCAGCATTGTCGATCTCTACTGTATTCTCCGTAGTATCAGCAGATACAGCAGGGGGGACTGGAGAGCTACCGCTCATGGGCGTCGGTGCTGGTGTCATAACCGACGGCGGCGCCATTGCTCCCATGGTTTGCGCTGAAGGCATAGCTGGGGCGGTAGGAGGCGTTATAGGGTTCGCAGCAGCAGGTGGCTGGCCGAAGTGTTGCTGTGGCGACCTCTGGACCGACGAAGCACCTGGAGATGAAGGTGCGGTCCCCGGTGCAATCTTCTGTCTTTTTGCTAGCCACTCATCCAAGAACGAGCTGCCGCTCTTTGGCTTAGCAGGTGGTGGACCCATGGGGCCGGCTCCGGGACCCATACCTGGACCAGGTCGTCGCGCGCCCGGAGGTAAGGTACCTTGACCGCCGGCCGGCCTTGGTGGCTCCAGGCGTTTGAATATTTCTTTTTCTATCATAGCCCTATTGATACCGTACTTCGTAGCGGAGAGGCGCTTCATAGCATCCGCAAGCTGATTATTCTTCTGAGCCAAAGGTGGCAACAGTGACATACTAAATGGCGCCGAAGGCATTCCATTAATCATCACGGATGCAATGGACTGATAGTTAGGCAGCTTGGTTAAATCCTCGGCGTCAAAAACTGGCTGAAACTTCTTTACCATTAACTCCGCATCAGTGACGCCAATACGGCCACTAATTACCGTGCCCACGTTACCTATAATAGCCTCTCGGATCTTATCGGTTAGTTGCGTCATGAACTGATTACCCAAAATCAAGTTCAAGCGATACTTTCGGGCCTCGGATAGAATCGACTCAAAACTATCTGTAGCAAAGTTCTGAAACTCATCTACAAAAAGACAAAAATCCTTCCTATCACTTTCAGCCATGTCCGCCCTACCCATGGCGGCCACTTGGAATTTCATCACAAAAATCATACCCAACAACTTCGAGTTTAGTTCACCCATCTTACCCTTAGAGAGGTTCACGAGAAGTATCTTGTTGTTGTCCATGATGTCTCGTAAGTTAAAACCACTCTTCGTCTGACCCATAATGTTGCGCATCATTGTATTCGATAAAAACGGACCAAACTTGCTAACTACCCAGCTGGTAACCTCCCCGGCTTCGTTTGATCTCTGTGATGCTGGAAATTCCTTAGTCCAAAAGTCTAATACGTTTCTATCTTTCACGTACTTCAGCTTGGACTTCATAAATGCATCATCAACTAGCAGCTTCGGTATATCTATAAAAGTTCCCCCGTTTGGATCCGCCATCAATAGAAGGGCACAATTTCTAAATATATGCTCTAAGCGGGGACCAACTATGCCTGTATGTCCCGGATCGTACAAACTATATAGCATATTAATCGACTCTTGCACCAAAAAGTCTTTTTGGTCTTCATTATCATGTTCGAACAAATTCAAGCCTATCGGATTATCAAGATCGCCAGGATTAAAGTAGATAATATCCTCAACTCTTTCTTTTGGCACATTAGCCAGCAATTCTTCAACAACGTCCCCATGGGGATCTATGAACGCAAACCCGCGCCCCTCGTGCATATCCTGGAACGCAAGGTTTGATAGAAAGCCAGATTTACCCACACCGGTCTGACCGATAATATACGTATGCCTTCGACGATCATTTTCACTAAGTCGTATCTCTTTTTTAACTCCGCGAAACTCGTTGACGCCGAGTAGCAAACCTTGATCTAATATATCCGTGGGGCCGTCCACTTGCTTAGACATCTGACGTTTGACCCTAGATGTAGGTATACTGTTCTGGTCGGGCAAATGGAAAATCGTTGCCATTTCTACACTATTCAATATAGTACCGTTAACTTCTTGCGGGAAGAATCTAAAGATGAACGATGTTACTAGCTGTTCAATACTCTTTGCCGGAGTAAACTTGAATCCATTGTGACTGGGTGAGTCAAATAGAGCAAAGGCGGCTACTATATTTTTTAACACTCCCTGAGAATGCTCCGTGGTATTAGATGAAACTACCACCCTGACCAGTACTTCGTACGCTGGGTACCTAGTCTTCTCTTCGATGACCTTTACAGTCTCCTCCTCAAGAGAAGTGAGCTGTTTTGCGTCAGGCTTTTTGTCGCCAGATGATTCTGGTGGCTTCCATAGTACTTCCGCCAGACCACTAGCACCCTTAATTCCGAGACCCTTGGTTTTTCCTTTATCGTCCTTGATCTTTTTTGCCTTATCCGTAGAAGCTCTCACCCAGCCCTCATGTGCCGGCCGCATCAAAAACTGAATTGCAACTCCATCTTCACGCGTGGCAACAGATAGTGCGTTGAGAAGTGCCCTAGCGGCATCACGCTTAGTGTCCTGATACGTAGCTATTGGGTAAACAAAGCTCTTCTTTAAAGTAAACTCACCACCTATCACACCGCTCATTTTCCCTGCTTCGCTAAATATGTTATGCTCACTAACTTCTTCAAGTCTAGCCGTGGGGTATGCCGCCGCAATAGCTTGCTTTATTACATCCACCAAGACCACAGGAACGACCGCATAATAATGCACAAGGCCACCTTTAGCTATAATTTCAAACGATATGTGTCTTTGACCGTATATCTTGCTTTTAAACCCCTTGGTTGCCGTGCTAGCGATGATATTGTACATAACTTGAGCTTCCGATAACACCTCTTCTGTTAAGTCACGCTCATCCCTCGAACCCTTTTCTATGTCATCACTTGCCGGAGGTAGATGTATGAACATCGGGACCATTTTTAGACCACGTTCATAATTCTTAGCCTCTCTGAGAGTCTTTTTGTATTGAAAAAACACCACTAATATCAATGCCGTTCCAATAAATACGGTCACAAATGCAGCGATAAAAACACCCGCCATACTTCTATTTTAGCGCAAGCGTCTAATTTGAGACACCTAATTCTTTACCATATCGCTTTTTTAAGTAATCTGCCTGTAATTTACCGATCTCTTTTTCGCGTTTATAAGGGTCGTTTTGTGTATCTGCGATTATCTTTTTCGCCTTATCTACCCATTCTTTTTCGATTACATCATCATCAGCGGCTAAAGTTGGGCCCGTTGAATCATCACTTGGGGCCTGCGGAGCCGGCACGGAAACCGTAGGTGGTGGCAAGGGGATGTTGATCGGTGGTGGCGGTGCTTGTTTGTCACCCGGTTGTACGTTCTGCTCCTTCTCGTGAGAGCTCTCGCCACTTTTTTCGTGATCAGAAAGGTTCTCCCCACCCACGTTAGGATTTTGTGGTTGTATCTCTGGGCTGGGCCCTAATTGCGGTTGTCTTTCTGGATTCATTAGCGTAATTATACCATGATTACGGTTGTTTTCGCCTGTTATGTAGCCCTCTTAGCTACATACACACATCCAAGTATCTCAAACAATACTACCAACATGATTTCGTAAAAACCAATACTACCCACAGACTTCAGGCTTATCAATACAACCGGTGCAATCGCAAGAACACTTGAATAATAGTACACCTCCTTTGGCCCTAGTCTACTTACCCACCTCAAGAAACTTGACTTTAAGGTTACTCTGTCTAGTATCCTCTTCAGCACCCATAGCGCTAACGTTAAACTGCATAATACAGTTAAGTACCCTAAGAAAAAAACAGCCAGTATACCTACGGCACCAATAGAACCCGGTTCATAGGTGGTCAAAACCATTAAAAGAAGTCCCGCCGTGACGAGACCCGAAACCAAAATAATCTTTATAAACATAATGTTAATTATACTCCCTTGGAGCCAGAGTGGCGGCTTATATGACCTGGTTGCTACATCCGCCGCTAAATATATTTGGGCGCGTGCTCCAATGATCAGCCTACCACTCGTGACTTCTGACCGCTCCCATAAGGGAGCACGTCTGTAGATTTTCCACGACACGCCTAGTATTCAAACTGCTATAGCTCTAGTAATTTTTTACTAGGCGTGTCGGTACTCTTCTAGCGCTCAACGCCACTTTGGCGGAGCATCGATAGCGCCAATTATAAGGTGCGTACTCTACAAGATGTAGAGCATATTTTGTTGTCGCCATCGATTTTCCGTCAATATTGAGTTTAGTCTATTTGTTAAGGTAGGCATTTTTGTTTTTGTTAGAAGCCTAACTTGAATATAACATAAGCATATTTAATAATCAATAGTTTTTGATGTTTTTTGTACATACTCTTTATAAAAAAGTTTATTTATATCTGTAATTTGTAAGTTGTTGATTTTTTTACTATGTTGTTTTATTCACTATTCTGTAATTATTGTGTGTTATTGAACCTGTGTTTTTTATATGGCAATGACTTGACGGAGACACTTATTGTTACCCTAGCCTGGCGAAAGGCCGTGCGGGACACGACACGCCCAAGGTTGATTGCAGACATTCACGATATCTGCGAACGCCGACTCTAGCTACTATAGATATATGAGTGCGTGTTCATATATCGTCAATTGCTAATTCCCGGCAATTCTATGATTTATCGTTGCGCATACGCCAGCCCGACAGCACGCCTCTTCAGTCGGGCTGTCAATCGTGGCGACAGTAGACAATGGCAACATTATTCTAACGGAAAAAGCTTCGCATGAAATCTTCATGTGACGCGACTACGGCAACTAGATATTCCAACCGGCATGGGCTTGCTATTACAAATTACAACCAACCTATCTTATGCACCAGGGTGGCTTATTTAACTAACGCAAAAACATAAAAAAAGTCCAAAATAGTTATTGACACAAGCGGTTTAGAGTAATATTATAGGGGTAGTCCTTGAATAAAAAAATTATACAAGGACCAAAAACAAACAAAGACAAAACACTCCACGTTAAGACAACCGTTACTCGCAGGCGGTTGTCTTTTTTACTAGCCAACGAAAAAACCCGACCGTCTGGTCGGGCATTCTCGTTGGTGGAGCTGCGGGGTACTGCCCCCCGGTCCGTAAGGTAACATGATATTCGTCTACAAGCGTAGTTCATTCTAAAATTAACGATCTACTGGCCTAAAAAATGAACAAGAATAGCCACTAAATCGCGCGGTAAGCTGTCCACCACCTGCGCCGCTTTACGCAGAAGGTGTAAGTGACATAAATATGACACCCTACTCTATTATGTCACCTACTAGAGTGGGTGATCGAGCGTATTAGGCTGCGATTGGCGCAAAAGCTAGCTTTGGAGCTGTAACTGAAGCTACTAGATCCTTAGCAAAGGCTTTTACTGATGCAAGTTTAGTTGCAATTAAAAATATGCTTTACGTGCAAAATCGGCTCGCAAAATATCCTGTTAAAGTCCTTACGTCGAAAGCTAAATCAGCCCCAACCTCTGTTAATTATAACATAATGCTTGCCTATTCTCCAGATTTAGGATTATAATTACGCCTAATATGGTAGCTCATGTAATGACAGTTGCCCCAGTAGGCTACGAGGGCGCACTAATTGAAGTGGAATGCGACAGCAAGAACGGTCTTCCATCTATCCAAATAGTCGGCATGGGAACTAAGTCTATCGATGAGGCAAAGGAGCGCGTCAGAAGCGCTATATCCAATTCCTTGTTAGAATTTCCTGCAAAAAAGATAACAATCAACTTAGCGCCTGCGGATTTAGTAAAAGACGGCGTCCACTTTGACCTACCTATAGCAGTTGCTATTTTGGTCTGTAGCGGCCAGTTAAAGCAGTCTGAGGCAGATCGTTCCATCTTTGCCGGAGAACTAGCGCTTGACGGCTCCTTGCGACCCATAAAGGGTGTTATAAACATCGCCCAGGCCGCAAAACATGCGGGTATCAATAAAATATACGTACCCTCACAAAATACCAAACAGGCATGTTTAATCGATGGACTTACTGTTATAGGTGTAAAATCGCTAAAGGACCTATACCTACACCTCAAACAAGAATCAACTCTACAGGCCAGTACCTACTCCCCCGTGGACCCTCAACATGAGTTAACTTCATCAGGTCACCATTTAGATGATATATATGGTCAAGATCAAGCAAAGCGAGCAATGATTATCGCTGTTGCAGGTAGACACAATATCTTGCTCTCTGGCTCTCCGGGCGCCGGAAAGACAATGCTGGCCAAAACCTTAACCAATCTGTTACCTAAGCTAACTCCAGATGAACAAATAGCTGTAACAAAACTACATAGTATTGCTGGAGAAATCGATGGCGAGATTGTTAAGGAGCGTCCATTTCGATCACCACACCATACTACAAGCCAGATTGCCGTTATTGGGGGCGGTGTTCAGCCTAAACCTGGTGAGATTAGCCTAGCGCACTTAGGGGTATTATTCTTGGACGAGATGCCTGAATATCCCAGATCGGTTCTAGAAGCACTCAGACAGCCTTTAGAAGACAAGAGAATATCAATCACCAGAGCTGGTGGTAGATCGGTTTATCCTGCCGACTTTATGTTAGTGGCAACAATGAACCCATGCCCATGCGGTCATCTGGGCGATCAGTCTAAGGAGTGTACCTGTACTACAACTCAAATTCTCAACTATCAACGCAAAATCTCTGGACCGCTAATGGATAGGATAGACTTGACTATAAGCGTATCGCGTATACCAAATGATGAACTTCTACGAGATAAATCGTTGAAGAATAATCAACACTTATCAGCGCTAGATTTGATAAATAATGCGTACATAATTCAGCGTTCAAGATATAAAAGTAGTGATATTTACAATGGTTCATTAACTAGTAGTCAAGTGGGTAAGCTGTTGAAAATTGAACCCCTCGCTAAAAAACTGCTCTCGCTCGCCGGCGAAAGGCTGGGACTGAGTGCTCGAAGTTACTTCAAGGTGATAAAAGTAGCGCAGACAATAGCCGACCTAGAGTCCTCGGAAACCATCAAGGAGAGTCATATCAGCGAGGCTCTGCAATACAGAAGCGTTACCTCTTGAATTATTTTGTAACTTCTGTTACTATTGGGTACGAGTAATCGCTCAAAGCTGTCATTAGACAGGGAAAGCTATAAGGAGAGAACAATCAGTAACACCATTCGCATCAACGGAGCCATTCGAGCAAATGAACTTCGTGTGATTGGAGGGAACGGCGAACAGCTCGGCATAATGACTCGGCAGGAGGCATTAAAAGTTGCCGAGGATGCCGGTGTTGACTTGGTCGAAATATCTCCTGGCGCCAACCCACCTGTTGCAAAGGTAATCGACTGGGGTAAATTCCAGTACCAAAAGATGAAGGAGCAACAGAAAAATCGAAAAAACAGCAAGCAGGGCGAACTGAAGCAAATGCGCTTTGGTCTCAAGATCGGTACCGGAGACATGGAAATCAAGCTTCGTAAGATTCGTGGATTCCTAGCAGACGGCAATAAGGTCAGAATCCAAATATTCTACCGAGGTCGCGAGATGGCTCACAAAGAACTAGGCTATGATTTGATAAATAAAATTCTGGCCCAACTGGAAGACGACTCTGTCGTTGAACAAACACCACAAATGGCAGGTAGAAACCTGAGTGTAGTAATAAGGAGTAAGTAATGCCCAAACTAAAAACCCATAAGGGTACATCCAAACGAATAAAGCAGACACGTACAGGAAAACTGTTGCGTCGCCGTGCGTTTGGTGGTCATATGCTTGCAAAAAAGACTGCCAGTCGCAAACGAGCAATCAGCAAATCAGCGACCGTTAGCGGTTCCATTGCAAAAAACGTTAAACGAGCACTAGGAGTCTAAATCATGCGAGTAAAAAAAGGCGTAACGGCACGAGCAAAACACAAAAAAATACTTAAAGCCGCTAAGGGCATGCAACATAATCGTACGCGATCATTCCGACTAGCTAAACAGGCTGTTATACGCGCCCTGCAGTACGCATATCGTGATCGACGTAACAAAAAACGAGACCTGCGAAGTCTTTGGATTACGCGGATCAACGCGGCGGCCCGAATCAATGGCACAACATATGGTAAACTCATTTCCAGTTTGAAGGCAAACAAGATTGAACTAGATCGCAAGATTCTATCAGAACTCGCGGTAAACGAACCAAAGGCCTTCGGTGAAATCGTAAAAAGCGCAAAAAACTAATACAATCTATGCAGAAACAAAATAACCCCTATTATGGGGTTATTTTGTTTGCAGTCCATCGATAAGCCGGGTTCTGTCGTGGACAATCATCTATCTAGTCCAGCCATTGCTGGCAGGATCAAGCGGTTATAGACCTACAGGCGGACCACCTGAGCGTAGATCTCCTTGCAGCAGACAGGGTTTAC
>JAUIGB010000022.1 GCA_030429975.1 bacterium
GAAACGACCCGGTCGCAAGAGCGCAGGATCTAACACATCGGCGCGGTTAGTGGCCGCGAGTATGATAACGTTCGTGTCAGTCTCGAAGCCATCCATTTCGACTAGGATTTGGTTGAGTGTTTGCTCACGCTCATCATGACCACCACCCATACCACTGCCGCGTCGGCGTCCAACTGCGTCAATTTCATCTATAAATATGATAGCCGGCGCGTTCTTTTTCGCTTTTTGGAACAGATCACGAACGCGACTAGCACCGACGCCGACGAACATTTCCACGAACTCCGAACCACTGATACTAAAGTACGGTACGTTTGCTTCGCCGGCGACTGCACGAGCCAGCATGGTCTTACCGGTGCCTGGATTACCTACTAGCAATACGCCTTTTGGAATCTTTGCCCCGACTTCTTTATATTTCTTTGGATGTTTTAGGAAATCTACTACTTCTTCTAGGTCTTGTTTCGCGCTGTCGTTACCAGCTATGTCATCAAATCGAACTTTTTCCTTGTCTACGCCATACAACTTAGCCTTTGACTTACCAAATCCCATTGCTTGGTTGTTTTGGCCCTGAGCCTGTCGCATCATAAACATAAAGAACGCGATAATCAAAACAACTGGTATGAATATGATTGCTAGGTTCCACAACGTTTCACCCGTCTGCGACGGTGGCGAGTCCGCTACTGTCTTTTTGGCGTCTTCGTTTAGAATATCGTCCTTTATCAACGTACTCACGCCACCCTGAATGTATGATTTTTGGGTAGCTTCGTCCTCGCCTTGTGGCGTAATCTTTAATTCGTTGCCAGTACCTTCGATTTTTTCAATCTTGCCACTGTTGGCACGATCAATAACCTTGGATATAGGCACTTCTTCTAACTGTTGGGTGGGGGCCACCACGGCAAAAAACGCCAATACCGCCAATACTATAATCGCCCAAAATACACTCAGACGCATCCAATTACTAAAGTTATTTTTTGTAGGCCGTTTTTTTAATGCCATCTGTCAATATGTCCTTTCAATCAGCAAAAATCCGCTTTTATAACTCTTATTATAATATCATCTTATCCCTTTGTATGGACAACAAAGTGCGTTTTCGTAAAACTTAACGATACACCCTCTGCCACTTCGTATTGACTGCCTCCATGATATGTTTTTATGGCCAACAAAGCGCGTTTCATTTGCGGTCGGGTTGGTGCAGTGCCCGCTTGTTTTACGAGCGTTGCTCGCAGGAGCTCCAAAGATGCTTTTCGGGGCGCATTAATAAATAGATACCTAGAGTACGGTGATTCACCGGCAATTTTGCTTGCCTCATCATCCACCGTCTTTCTTATATAACATTGTCGTTCGCGGTACATTCGCAACAATTGTTTCGTATCATCATCCAAACCAATCAACTTTCGCCGCAGATTATTTCGCAAATATTTCGTATCGCTATTAGTGCTGTCTTCGCGCCACTCTAGATTGTTTTTATGTGCATATTCGATTAATTCCGCCTTGGTTTTGTTTAGCAACGGCCGTTCGATATTAGGACTACCCAAAACCGCCAGCCCCCGCCACCCAGTACCTCGAACTATATTGATAGCTATCGTTTCGATCACGTCGTCGGCATGATGAGCGGTCACGATCTTGCCAATATATTTTTTTGCGACTTCATTCAAAAACGCGTACCGCCGATTCCTAGCAAACTCCTCACTGGCCCCCTTGCCCAGTTCTTCGCGCCGAGTTTCGAATGGCACGCCGTACTTGTCGGCTAGCGTTCGGATAAACTCTGCGTCATCCCCAGATTCCGGACGAATACCATGATCAAAATGAGCAACGATAAATTGGGGGTTGGAAAATGGGGGTTGGGAAATGGGAAAACCATCCTTAACAAGCATGTGTAGCAATACAACGGAGTCTACTCCGCCACTCACTGCAACCACATACTTGCCAGTATTTGCCATATATTACATTGTATCAAAAAATAGCCCCACTATATCACTGTCCTCATACTTCCATGATCAAAAAGTATTATATAAAAAATTATATAACTTTTTATATAATACTTTTTTCATAAATACCGAGTACTGCCGAAGGGAATCTTGGTATTCAAGACAGGACCACTCAACAAAGTATCCGCAGCGTGTACAGTATGTTCGCCATACCTAGCATTGATATCATCCACGGCATCAGTTACGGATCGTTCACGGGCAATCTGATCAGCAAACAAACTGGTTTGTGACGGCTCTTCGCGTTGCAATAGATATACGTGAATGTTTATATCGCGAATATTTGGCGGAGCGTTGACGAACAAACTGCTCGCTAGACTGTATATGGTTTCATTACTAAAAAATGGCGTCTGCGTTACCTTGGTAGCATGCCAATAATTTTTGCGACGGTCGCCTTTCATATTGAATGTCCTAGTACCAACATAAATACCCCGGGCACTCAAACCCTGCTTGCGCATACGCCAGCCAACCGATTCGCATAGATGATGTAACCTCTGTAAAATCTCATCAAACGATAGATTGAACCCATCCAAAACAAACTGCCGCCCTACCCTTTTGGTCATAGTGGATACATCATCAACCTCCCAACCCCGCAATCGTTGATGCCATTGCTCGCCATTGATACTGCCAAAAACCATGCTGTGCAAAACATGCGCGGACGTGTCTAGAAAATCCAATGGCGTCATGATGCCGACGGAGTTCAGGCGTTGTTCGTTGCGCTCGGCAATGCCAGTCAAGTCCGTCAGCTTCAGCCCTGCATATACCGCCCGCAGGTTTTCGTGGGTGATAACATCCAACCCGTCAGGCTTGTGCAGGCTGGCGGCAGTCTTTGCCAAAAACCTATTGGTCGCGATTCCCACGTTGCAACGCATGGCGCAACCTATTTCGTTTCGCAGTCGCCTTTTGATTTCCATGCCGATATTTTCCAACCCACGACCAACTATGCTCTTTGGCGCCTGAGTAAAATCAATAACCCCCTCATCGATACTTTTCATCGTCACGTGCGCCGAATAGTCGTTCATTACGTCTAGCAATCTGTGATACACATATCGATACTTCGGCGGATCAGATTCCACGCCAACCAACCTCGGACACAAGCGCCTCGCGTCACGCAACTTCATTCCTAGTTTTACACCGGCCGCCTTTGCTTCGTAACTACAGGTCACTATCATTGTTTGATCGGTTCGTCGATTCACCACAGCCACGGGTCGCCCCCGCAATCGCACCCTAGCCTGCTGTTCAACCGTCGCGAAACAACTGTTCAGGTCTATATGCATAATCAACGGCTGTGCCGGGTTAGTATTAATCTGCATACTACCCTACATTGACCTTTATACTAAAATATTGTAAAATTATACTGGTATCGCGAGGCAACGACCCAAAGGAGTGGTAATGAGTCAAGCGCGTAAATCCAAAGTGGACAAGGACCTTGAAGAGATAAAGAAGCTGGTCGAGGCATCGGTCGATCGCGAGGAGTACAACCTCTTTGCAGGTCGTCTCAATGCCGGCGCCAACAACTACATGTTGGCTGATTTCCAGTTGCGTGAAATGCTCGAAGCGAGCTCGACCATATCGATTGGTGACATTCGCGACAACTGGCCAGAGCCCGGCACCTTGGCATTCGTCGACAGGTTGCAACGAGGCATCAAAGCCTACGACAACCTGAGGGCGGCAACGATCAAGTGGGGTACGTTCCTGAGATCGCACCAAGAAGCGCAAAAGCTGGGCCAACGCCCCGAAGACAACAGCGTCGCCTAAAACAATACTTGTCCCGAAGGAGCGGAGACGCTGACGGCTAATGACTGTCAGCTCTCCCTCCGCTACAACACCTGCATGGGTGTTATTTTTGTTTCTCATAATCTATCGCCTTCGCGCGTCAACATCCAGGTCAATCTTTCGGAGTCTAATTCAATCCGATAATCGGCCTGTCCATCAGTCACGTCAAAAACATGTACTGTTCGCTTGCCCTTAACCGTCGGATGACGCAGGCCAATTTCGGTTATAGTCACCTCGCGCCCACTCGCCCGCTTGAACCTTAGCGGGACACATGGATTGAGCCCCTTACCAAACGTGGCAATTACCCTTACTCTCTCGTTTAAAAAAGTTTCATCATTCATTATTAAAAATCTCCAAAATTATTTAGAGAACGGGTACTTTCGAATTTTTCGCCCGTTTTTTTGCGCTCCGTTCTTTGCGCCAAAACCCGTAGACGATTGAATGATGATTCCACCGGAGGGACGCTTTTCCACCAACGGGCGGATAGTGTGTTTCGCGGGGATTATATTTACATTATAAATCTTGTGTTTTGTTATTTCTAGGCGTATTGTTAACGCACTATGGAAAATCAGGACAAAAAAATCCCTTCGCATTTTCAGGCGGATTTCGAATTCGTGTCGCAAGAGGTCCATGATGCCAGCAACGAGCTGTTCGTCACAAATTTTATTTATAATAACATCCTAGCGCAAAGGCTAGAGCAGAACGCCACGTCAGACGAAGACCATTGGGAGACCGCAAAAGAGAACTTGAACGACGCCCACGCACGCTACAACCGAGCTATTAAAGCACGGATCGCCATAGTAAGAATAATCAACGGAGAAAAATAAACTCCCCTCAGCCACTTCTCAGCTAGTTTTCCACAGTATTTCAACTCAGGCAAAAGCATGATAAAATCTGTTACATACAAGTAATCTGGTGGGCAGGAGGGTAATCATACGATGGAAGTCGTAGAGAAATACAAGTGGCTAGTCGTTGCAGGCGTGGCCGTAATTCTGCTAGGTGGCCTATTGGTCATTAATGGCAACGAAACAGTAGATGTCGATCCAAAAGAGACCGTCATGACCGAAAAAGAAAAAAAGGCCGAGGCTGAAAAGAAAAAAGCCGAAGAAGCTGAAAAGATGATGGAGAAAGCTGCCGAAGGTGAACGAACATACACCGCACACGCAGGTGACTCATACACGGTATTCGCTCGAGCAGCGGTACAGGCATACGCCGAAGAATCAGGTGTAAACGTTAGTCGTGCACAGATAGTCGCGGCGGAAACATTCCTCACCCAAGACGCAGGAGCGCCAGTATTAGAAATTGGGCAGGAAGTCACTCTAGATAAAAGTGCAGTATCGAAGGCCGTAGAAAAGGCAGGAGCGCTGACGTCTAGCGAACTAGCCGCATGGCAAGTATACGTACCGTACGTCAACTTTGACACTAGCCACGTTCACTAATCGATATCGTAGCTTACTGATTACTCACCCTAGAGTCTATTTAGGAACGTACCTAGTACAGGTACGTTCCTACAGGGCCAATTCCACACTGGATGGCAGTAAATTACTCTACGTATGCGTTGTTAGTTGAATCGTTAAAGCGTTGATTGGCCACATCAAGCGCCTGTTGAAGCTCCTCGATGTTACGGTCGTAGCTGCTGTCGATTACGTCATTGCGCTCAGAGGCCTTAACAGCCAAGTCTTTCATTTTGCGTTGCGTCGCAATTTGCGATTGTAGACTACCTATTGCCATTTGTGCATCTATCTCGGCGGGCGTCTGTCGTTCTGCGTCTTTCGTATAACCTATGATTACATCAGAGTACGTGTCCACTGCTTCTTGCGCGCGACCCTTTTGTTGAAGACGTACTTCTTTTTCTATGCCCATTTCTGCCAAAAGCTCGGTGGCTTCTGATTGGGAGATTCTCAAAGCGTTCGCGACTTCCGCCAATGTCAGATTGTCACCCTTTGGTGGCAATGCGTTTTCCGTATCAGACTCTGCTTTTAGCATGTCGGCCACATAAACAGGATAGGAAGGTTGTCCACCTCTCAGGTGTTTTCGATCTTCTAGCTTGTCGCTGTATTTTTCTAGGCGGGGTGACAGCCAGTCCCTAGACCTACCGGTGTAATTTACCAGCCTAGTCGTATTCATCCAGTCTTCTATCGACGGTATTTCGTCTTGTGCCGATACTTCCCGCAAGTACGTCAGGGCGTCTTCTTTGAAATATCTATCAATTTCGCCAGACTCGGAATCACGTCGCCACTTCAAACGCATTTTCGATTCGTTCATATGTGATCGTACCCACCTCTGTGATTGACCACTCGCCTCGGCTAACTGGCGCACCGTCATCCATCCTTCCGACGACAATAAACGCGTCGATCGATCGTACAGATCTTCGATGACGTCTTTTGAGTACTTACCTGTTTGCTTGTCTGGTTTTTCAAACATTAATTTGAGTTGAGTAGAGACCCATTCTTCTGGCGCCGACAGTAACGAGCTTAGTTTTTTCACCGAAATCGTATCAGGAAGACTCTCGTAAAACAGTTTCCAGCCCCACTCTGCGATAGGACGCGCTTTCTCAGTGACTATTTCCACTTCTTCTGTTTTTTCTTCCTCTACTCTGGCAACATCCAGGTCCTTTATATCTTCGTCGTCGAATGAAATTGGCTTGATAACGGAATAGTGATACTCGGGCTCTTGGAACTCCTGGAAAACACCGCCCCGCACACGAATACCATCAATTTCCTTAGACGGTGACTCTTGAACCTGCCGAGAAGGTTGTATGTTATTGACGTACTCGTTGACGTCTTTAACCTCTAGTTCGGACTGTTCAGCCATGGAATGTATCGCCATTAATATCTGTTGCTCTACGGTTTCAAAATCTTTTGCAAAGACGTTCATTCGCGCGAAGTAGTCATGTAGTGGGCCACTGATTTCGTTCGGACCCAAATCAAAATCAGCGATTACTCGAATTCCTGTTCGAGCCACCCTGTTGACGCCTAGGTATGTTAAATCGCCAGCTGATTCTATGCCGTTCTCTGTTAACAAGTCAGTTATTATGCCTTGTCCTGATTCAGATTCAATATCTGGATTGTATTCATTCAATCGTGTTCGCAAGAGGTTATCAAGCGAAGATATACGGCCTTCGCCGTAACCTAACTCACGAAGCTTCGCGAACGTATCGTTACGCAAACTAAGAGTTTCCGGCTCCCGATTATTCAGGCTATAAAGTTCATTACTGTTTGATATTTCCGTTGAACCACCATAACTCTCAATTTGTGTTGGCATTGTTTACTCCGCATTACTTACTAGAGAAGGATTTTAACACTACCTCTAGTATTTGCAAGTTTAAGCAATATTGAAAATTAGCTGTGATATACTCATATACACCATAAGGGAAGTTCGAGGTCATCATGTCCAAGGAGCGTTCAAATTCTGGGAAAGAAACTTCACTCAACGAAGAGCGAAGGAAACGCATGGGGCAAAAAATCCTGGAATGGTACCAAGGGCAGGAAGAAGTTGAATTCCATACTGTCCCTCATTCTCATCTAGATTACGCCTGGTATCGCGAGCGCGAGGCATCCAAAATGCGCGAGGTCGAGGCGTTTGTAAAGACACTTCTGGTAAAGACTTTTACATTAGAGCAGATGGTGACGGCCGAAGAATTTATAGATTTTGCCGGCGAAAAGCTGGGGGCCGAACTGCTACAAATGATCGAGGAAAAGCGCATGGAGTTAATATCCATGTACAGCCAGCCAGATCATTTCCTATCACCACAACAACTTCGTTTTTGGAACTACCAGCTAGGCGAACAGATCGTCAAAAAACTTGGCGGTGATATTATCCCGATCGAATACCTCCCGGATACGTTTGGTGGCGACGAGATGACGCCAACAATCATCGCGCATGCTGGTCGCGACGCTATCATCACGTTCCGTGGCGACGAAGACAACCCGCCGCTTAGTTGGTGGAAGGGACCAGATGGCACTAAAATTTTGCGTATATTGATGCAAGGCGGTTATGCCAACGCCAGCGGATTGTCTGGAGCCCCTGGTCATGATCGAAACAAAATGTCGCCAGAAGATTACTTCGAAAAACAGGTTGACCATGCCACCGACATGATTTGGGGTCATATCGAAAGATATGGCGACCGCTACATGAGTGTTGCTATGCCACATGCGCTGATTATGAACGGGAACGATTTTACAAACCCAGACATGGATCTACCACGTGTGCTAGAAGCCGTCGAGAAGCGTATGCGACTAGATATTCCAAACTTCCGTATATTTCCAAGTACACTCGGTGCCTACACAACCAAAGTATTCGCAACCATGGACCCCGACAAACTTCCCGTATTCGAGGGTGAGATGCGTTCCGGCAAAGAACATTATGTTCTGCGCGGGATTGATTCGGCGCGCATGGAGCTAAAGCAGCGTATGCACGAAGTCGGCACTCGTACATACGAATCAGGCGCGTTAATTTCCATGCTTATTTTAGCTCGCAACGCCGGACTAGTGCCCGACAACGAACACGAATCATGGCAACAAGTTATCGCTTGGTGGAACGCCAACAAAAAGACAGCCATCACTGGATCTCACGATACAGTAGCTGGTTGTGGCGACGATCGGACATATGATTTGGCCAAGGCTTTGATGACCGGAGCCTACGGTGCTACCGATCAGGCTGCTCGTAATTCAATGGCTGCGCTAGCCAAAAGGCGGGACACGTATGGACCATACCAGCACAAAGAACACACACAATCATTCGCGAATACACTGTCATTCCAGCGTACGACATTAGTAGAAATTCCGTTGCAGGGCGAATTAGAGCGCGATAAAGGTATGCAAATGATTGCTACCCACTCAGACGGGCGCGAAGTTGCATACCCTGCCCAGATCATTCAAAAGGTAGATAGTCGTTATGCACTTTCCGCTATACCAATCGAAGGCCTGGGCTCGGTTCAAGTTCGCATAGAACCGATTGACGGCAAACCGTTTGAACAGTTCCGTACTGGTATTCGCAATTTTGAAAATAAGAACTATAGACTAAACGTCAAAACAAACGGAACGCTGGAAATCACCGACAAACGAACCGGCGTCAGAACAAATGGATTATTATTCGAAGACGTTGGGGATCGGGGTGACGAATACAATTTCTGTCCGACCGATGACAACGAAATAACAACCACACATAACCAAACAGCCACCGTCAACTACATCAATGATGGACCAGTCTTTACGGAATTTGAAATCGTTACCCAAATGACAATACCCGATGGTCTAGATGGACCAGAGGGCACGACTCGCGAAACTACCACTCGTTCTAGCAATATGATTACCGTTCCTATTAGTACAAAGGTACGAATGTACAAAGACCCCGCGATTGATCGTATCGAGTTCGCGACCACAGTCGACAACAAAGCCCGCGACCATCGTATGCGCGTACGATTCGATACTCCCAACGCAGGCAAGACTGTCCGAGCCAAAGAACCTTATGGACTAACCACTCGATCGGCGGTTCCAATATCCGGTGGCGAAGGCTGGAAAGAACCTTTACCAGTGGCAACTAGTCACAATCAAGGATTGATAACCACTGGCGACGTGACTATTTATAATAAGGGCTTGGCCGAACACGAGGCCCTAACTGGGCATGATGAAAATATCGACGGCCTTGCCATAACTTTGTTCCGTAGCGTCAGCCATCTCAGCAAGGGAAATCTATCTACCCGACCCGGCTGGGCTGGACCAGGTAGCGCCACTCCAGAGGCGCAGATGATTGGCAAGCGCACATACGAATATGCGTTGGGTATGGGCAAGCCAGTAAATGCCGGTGATGTGATAAACAAGATGTACGACTATATGCACCGCGGAGAACATGGATTTGCTGGTGCCGACCTAAACGGACTATTAGATATCCAAACCGACTTGCCATTAGATCGCGTAGAGTTCACGCCAATGCCAGACGGCGAGTCGTTTATAGCAACGTTTGCAAATCCAAATCACGAACCAGCGCGAATCAAACTAGGCGGCAAGTTCGCGAACGCTGTCAAATCCAACGGTCTAGGTGAGATTGATCCAGACAATGTCGACATGCGTAGTTTTATCATAAAACCACGCGGCATGGTCAGCGTACGAATTAGTTAATATTTCTAGCCGTCAATTTGTCGTCTTTGGGATATGGAATCTTCTTCGATTACACTAATAACTTCACCGCTTATTGCCGATGAGCGATCATCAATTATTTCATCTGGTATCAACACCGCGCCTCTCGGCGCCACGCCACGTCCAGCTACCGCCCCTATGCTTAAGCCATGTGCGTTGACGGAATCTTGGATACCTATCATTCCATCGATGTCATTTGCGTTATACGCGTCAACCATATCGTCGACACTATCCAACAATTCTATCATCGCCTGCGTTCCGCGAATTTCTCGAATCTCCTCTTCGTCGCCTTTTATAAATGCCGCGACGCGTCTACCCTCATGATTTGTCTTTATGTGGACGCCCAGTTTGTACGGCACTTCGCCGTCGCCTGGGACTATTGCGCCCTCTTCGCGACCACATACGTCTTCGCTGGTCCAGTCAGTCCTGCTATAGCGCCGCTCTCCACGTGGATCGGCCGATCCAACTAATACGTTCCATGTTTTTTCGGGTGGAGATGGCTCGTTCCCGCGACGAACCTGGGTGACCACCTGTCCATGTGAAACCTCCACCGGGCCTTCACAACCATCGGCTATCTCCGGTAATCCACCAGCCCGTGCCAGCATTCTCGATATCTTGCCAGGGTTGGGGCAATTCATACATCTATCAAATTTTTCTATAGCTTTTTCACTCATAACTACCGCCTTTCCTGTAGTTCCTTAACCAGCATTTCAATAGCCTTTTTCCTGTGACTCAACGTGTTCTTTTTTTCCTCGCCCATTTCGCCAAATGTCTCCGACTCGCCCGCGGGTTGAAACGTCGCGTCAAAGCCAAAACCTTCCCCGCGTGGGGCGACGACAGTGCCGTCTAACTTTCCCTGCACGGTCAAAATTTCCTGCCCGTCATAATATCCAATCGTGCATGCGATCGTAGCCTTTTCACCCTCTGCGCCAGCCAGGTGATACAGCGCGTCCTTGCCCAACCTTTTCAAAAAGAATTTTATAAAGGGCCCAGGGAGTCCATTCAGCTTTTCCAACCCCGCCTCGACATCCTCGACAACGACTGGTTTACCTACTTCGGCATACGCCCTCTTTACCTTGTCGGTAACTATTCCTATGGCATCATCACTCTGAATCTCGTCCAAATCCACGTCAACTGTCCCGATTTCCATGTCGTCAGGCAAAACCGCCTGCCATTCACGCAGTTTGTTTGAGTTTCCTGTCACCAAGTAAATCTTTTCCATTGCTACAGTATACCAAGAAAAAACGACCACGTATGTGATCGATTTTTCTTGGTAGCAGCGACAAGAATTGAACTTGTGACCTCAGGCTTATGAGTCCTGCGCTCTAACCAACTGAGCTACGCTGCCATAATGTTTTGTCTATCGTAATGTACAAATCAACTGATATCAACAAGATTTTTCAGTTGGTTAGAGCGTCTCGCGATTATTATCTGGCTCAGGGCTGTCCAACTGAGCTACGCTGCCTCCTATCAATTTTGCAAACAGCTGAAGCTTGGTTTACAAAATTGGGAAGCGAACGAGTTCGCTTCGGTGCGGGGCGCTGCCATTTGGTGTGGCAACGAAACATATTGTAACAGATACCGTGCTACATTGCCACAGATTGATGGATATTGTATAGTTGTTGCTAACTAGTGGGAGTTTGTACCTACATATCGTAACGAAGAGCTATGTGAATATATTGTTTGTATTTATATAGCTCTTCGGTACTGCTGCGGAGACACCACACTACACATACAGCAGAGATTAGGGGTCATCATGACCACAACCACTCTCGTTTTGGATTGGGATTCGGATTTTTCGACTATCAAGGACTGGAAAAACGGACGCGAGTACGACAACCATAGCCCCGAAGGACCATGGGCAAACTACATCGGTTTTCGGCTGGAGTTCGATCAGCTGTACGGCTGTGACGTCATCAACGTCCGTGGTCGACTGACGTCGATACCCGAAAAGCTGATTGACGTGCCACTCAAGTACATCGTACTAAGTCGCCAGAACGCGCCCGTAACCAAGGCGCACGACGGTGTATACGTCGACGGTAACTTTACTCAGTCGCCAGACGGAATCATTCGCGCGTGGGTCGAGTCGTACTTTGTCGGCGACAACCCGCATCCCCAGCAATCGATTCGCGTCGAAGGCAACGGCGGAGTGACCTTACAGGAGTTGAACAACTGGTTCGACTATTTGCAGGCCGGCAAAAAGGATAATCAGCGCCAAACGGCCCTGTCCTATGGCCTAGAAACACGCCGAACATTGGGCGTCTAGCAGAACCGAAGAGCTGTCCGGGGGTCGGGGTAATCCCCTGCCCTCGGCGGTTCTAAAATTATCAGAAAACACCCCTACAGCGGGGTGTTTTCACTTGTTCGATTATTATAATTCGATATCAGCGGTTGCTGCTTCGCGTCGGCTGAGGAAATCGTGTAGTTCAGAAGTAGATCTCTGCCGTTCCCATGAAGCCAATGTAACCGCTTCTAGTGCTTGTTCCGTGATTGTTTTGATTGATGCCCTTTTCATTGTTTTTCCTTTTTATTTCTTTACCGGACATTCTTAATATAACACACATTTTACAAAAAAGCAATAGCATTTTACAAAAATGTTTCGCAATATATACCCCTACCCTTTTGACACCCCTATTACGCTTGTGGTAGAATACTGGAAACAGGAAAAAAACAAAAATGACCCTGGATCAATCAACAGTTTCACTCTCTATCGTGCTACTCGCGGCTCTTGTTCACGCCAGCTTTCAGCTGAGTATTAGCGTATTAACGCTAATGAGCGGTCACGCCTTGGGGCGTAAAACTGCTCGCTTGCGCCTGTTGCATCTTGTCGGCGGTTTTGTGTTGGGTGCTATTATCATGACTATATTGCTGTTATCCTTTGCCGCCTATGCTCTAGGAGCATGGCTAGGTAGCGGAGTACCCACAGTTTTATGGGCTATCGGCGCTGGCGCCGCGGTCGGCGTCGGCTTATCAGTTTGGCTTTTTTATTACCGTCGAGAGTTGGGCACGATCTTATGGATACCGAGGGGCTTTGCTAGACATCTAGACACTCGCGCCAAGCGTACAAAGAGTGCCACCGAAGCCTTTAGCCTAGGCCTAACCAGTGGTGTTTCCGAACTTCTATTTACATTCGTCACTATTTCGCTCTCAGCTCTCATACTCCTCAGCCTACCCGTACACCTGCAACTAGTCGGCATATTGATCTACGCAGGCGTTTCGCTAGTGCCACTGATGATTGTCGGACTATTAATTGGCAGTGGCAAAAAGATCAGCCATATCCAGCGTTGGCGCGAACAAAACAAGCGCTTTTTGCAATTTGCAGCCGGAGGCGGCCTGATGATACTGGGTACCTATGTTTATACCGAATACATACTAGTGGCTAATATTCTGGGGAGCCTGTGATGGGATTAGCTGTCGATGTAGTCAAGAGACGAGGCAAACGCAAACACGAATCATACGACTCGGATAAATTACTACGCAGTATTCACAGTGCATGCTTGTCGGTTCATGCGCCGGAGGGCCTAGCCGTTTCAGCCGCTAACCACGTGACCAGCATAGTTACCATATGGGTTAATTCCAAGCCCGCAGTTACGTCAAACGATATACGCCGGGTTGTCGCGTACCACCTAGAGCGCTATCATCCTGACGCAGCATACTATTACCTACACCAACGGAGGATTTTATAATGTCTCGTAAACCCAAATATGACTTTGACCTAATAGTAATCGGAAGCGGGGCAGGGGGGAGCGCGGCCGCCAGCCTAGTCGCGCGCAATGACAGGCGAGTCGCTATCGTCGAATCAGACACGTTTGGAGGTAACAGTCCAAACTATGGCGATGTCCCTATCAAGGCTCTCCTACACGCCACCCACCTATACGACCAGGCGCGCGCCGGATCTCGTTTTGGCCTACGCACCAACACTATTGGATTCAATTACCCCAGCCTTTTGTCATGGAAAGACAGCGCCATCAAACGAACCGGAGCCGGTGGTAACCGTGGATATTACGACGACTCTGGAATTACTACAATCAAAGGATCGGCCCACTTCCTGTCACCACACGAAATCAGCGTCAATCGCAAACAATATTCATCCGAAAAATTCCTCATCGCCACTGGCGCCGACTGGAAATTGCCGAACATTGTCGGCGCCGATGTTTCCCCGCCCCTTACGCCACGAGATTTACTAGATCATAAAAGGTTACCAAAATCCCTTTACATAATCGGTGGTGGAACCACGGGCGTAGAGATGGCACAAACTATGGCTAGCCTAGGCGTAAAGGTCACTATCGCCGAGATTGCTTCTCGCCTACTGCCTGATTACGAAACCGAGGCAGGGGAGTTGATGGCGAAAATTCTCCACTCCCGTCATGATGTCAAGGTACTCACCCAGGCCCGCACCGTGGCAATCGAAAACGAAAACGTCGCCAAACGCGTCACCTACAACCGTGGTGGCCACGAACACACTCTTCGTGTCGACAACGTTCTGATATGCGCCGGCCGTCAACCAAACATCGACCTAGGCCTAGAAAACGCAGAGGTGGAATATACCGATAGGGGGATCACGGTAAATCAATTCCTGCAAACTAGCGCGAAGCACATCTTTGCTGCTGGTGATGTATTGGGCGATGACACCGGTCACACGCACACTGCTTTGTTACAAAGCCGTGCAGTCGCGCATAACATCCTATCCAAAAAACCCAACCTCTCGCCCGACTACTCCGCCACTCCGCACGTTATTTTCACCCACCCAGCCATAGCCAGTGTCGGCCTTACCGAAGACGACTGTCATCGTCGGGATCTGCGTATCAAAAAGGCCCTAGTCCCCCTTTCTGTAATCGCGCGTAGTAACACCAGTGATTATCACGATGGTTTCGTAAAACTGATTACCGACAAACGCGGCGTTCTGATCGGCGGAACAATTATGGCGCCCGAGGCAGGCGAGGCGATTCACGAATTAGCGCTAGCAATCAAACACCACATTACAGCTGAGCAATTAGCCGACACGCCACATGCGTTTTTGACATGGGCCGAAGCAGTACGTATCTGCGCTAGTAAAATTAGTTAACACGT
>JAUIGB010000038.1 GCA_030429975.1 bacterium
CTTGGCACTCGCAGGATCGGCCAATACTTCATCAACTATGGCAGATATTGCACCTTCGTCGCTAACTTGTAATAGATTTTTTGCTTCGGCGATTTCGCGCGGTGATTTGTCACTAGTCAGCAGTTCGTTAAATACTTCTTTGGCTGCCGTCGACGACAATTCATTTTTGCCCACCATTTCAGCTAGTTCCACGTAGCCCCCGGGAACAAAGTTACTAGCAACTTCGGCGGTATCTTCGTCCGTTGACACGCCACTCGCGAACCAGTGGGCGACACGCTTGGCGATATCACCCCCCGCGCTATCCTGTATACTCGCAATTAATACAGCATAGCTCTGGTGGCTCAATAATGAATCTACTACCGATTTGTCCAGTCCTAGACTAGACCATTTATCCCGATAGTACGGCGGTAACTGTGGCATATCAGCCTGCAATTCGGCGATTCGATCGTCGGTAAGTACAATCGGTGGAATATCAGGATCGGGCATATACCTGTAATCCTGCGCGTCCTCTTTGCTTCGCTGACTACTCGTTTTGCCTTTTGCGTCGTCCCAGCCACGAGTCTCTTGTACGACCCGCTCTCCTTTTTCTAGCAATTCAACCTGGCGTTTGAATTCATACTCAGCCGCTCGTTCGACGCTACGGAAAGAATTGAGATTTTTCACTTCAGCCCGTTTGCCGAGTTCATTAGATCCGGCAGGAGCGACAGAAATATTTACGTCGAAACGCATATTTCCGTGATACAAATCACCAAAGGTTACGCCTGCGTAAACCATCAGTTTGTGTAGTTCGGCGCAGAATGCCTTGGCTTCTTGTGGGGAATGCATGTCTGGTTCGGTGACGATTTCAATTAGTGGCGTGCCGGCACGATTCAGATCAACCAGGCTATGGTCACTGTAATGAGTCTGCTTGCCCGCATCCATCTCAATGTGCGCGTGATTAATACGTACCTTTACGCTTCCACCATCCTCCATAGGCGCCTCAACGGTACCCTCTAAAATAGTTGGATGATACATTTGGGTAATCTGGTATCCATTAGGTAGGTCAGGATAGAAATAGTGCTTGCGATCAAATCTACTGACACGAGCTATTTCGGCATTCATGGCTTTTCCAGCAATCACCGCCAGCTCTACCGCGCGTTTATTCAACAGCGGTAACATTCCCGGAAGTCCCCAGTCTATAGGATCAACTACGCTATTCGGACCCTTATCGCGAGCGTCGTTGTCAGCGGGACTGAACAATTTTGTCACGGTTGCCAGTTGAACGTGGCATTCAATACCAATTGTCATTTGCCATTTATCCATCATATAGCCCCCAAATCTTTCATAGCACGTTTGAATCCAGCCATTGCTCGACGAGCTTGCTCGAAGCTTACTTTTACATCGGGCTCGTGCGCGATGCGATTTCGCAACTTGTGTGCTTCCCATATAGCATCGCGTTTGGTGAATCTATCTTTGGCAAGCTTGAGCCTGTCGCCCATTGTCTTGCCGCCATAACCACAGTCACGCATAGCCTGATCTACCAGTTTATCCGCATTCAAAACAGCCAGATGATACGTAGATTCTTTACCCTTTTCCAGTGACTGCTCGACGGCTAGCCATCGTACACGGTATTTATCTACATCAATCTTTCGTCCACGTTTACCCATTGATATAAAGGCAAATAGCATGGCTCCAACGATAATGATAGCGGCCAGAAGGAATATAACGTTATCCATTGTTTCCCTCCAAGCTTTTTGCCAAGGCCAGCAAATTCGCATCACTGCGACGTTGACCAATCAACTGGATGCCAACAGGGAGCCCGTCGTTAGTCTTCCCGGCAGGAACGCTAATAGCGGGCATTCCAGTCAAGCTAGCCGGCACTGTCATAACATCGGCTAGATACATTTTGACTGGATCAGATGAGTTTTCGCCTATTTTGAAAGCAGGCGTAGGAGCCACGGGACCAATCAATACGTCGTATTGGTCGAATAGTTCATTCATGGCGTTTATCAGCAATGTTCGTGCTTTTTGCGCCTGTAGATAGTAGGCATCGAAATAGCCACTAGACAGAACGTAGCTTCCTATCATGATTCGTCGCTTGTTCTCATTGACGAATCCTTGATCACGCGATTTACCGTATAGATCGACGATGGTCTTTACATCTGCACGTACGCCATACCTCACACCATCATAACGTGCCAAGTTACTGCTGATTTCAGCGGGAACGATGACGTAGTACATCGCCAAGGCATATTTCAATATTGGTAGGTCAACTTCCTCGACGGTATGTCCGGCACTTCGTAGTTTTTCTATATACTCATTTACACGTTTTTTGACTTCGTCATCAACGTCGTCTGTCATGAATTGTTTTATTAAGCCAATCTTTTGACCCGCTTTCGCTTCGGTGGTTTCAAAGAAATCCGGTAGCGTTGTCATATCATGGTAATCACGACCGCTAATGATATCCATTACAAGCATTGCATCATCAGCTGTACTCGCAAAACAGCCAATAGTATCCGTACTGCTAGCCA
>JAUIGB010000023.1 GCA_030429975.1 bacterium
ATATAACTGTTGTCACTGTATGGTGATCGGAAGCGGCTGATAATAAGCGTGGCGCCACTCGTTTTTCCGATTGGATTTTCACTACCTATATAGACGTTTAAAGGCTCGTTTGGCGCCGCCTCGCGCAACCACGGTTCTAAGTTGTCTAATAACCTAGCTACGGCCTGCGTGGCGTTGCCCTGCATAAACTCCGGTTGACTAAACAGATTGCCTATTCCATTCATATATAACTCATCGCCTATAGTGGCGATACCCAGATTCTGTGTTAGCTCCACTAAACTGTCTACTGCACTACGTATAGCACGATCAGCTCTATCGCCGTGCGTGTTCACGCGTGCCTCGATCGCTCTCGCACCACGATCGAGCTTTGGCACTTCATTCAATTGTGATTCGGTAATGGCGTTCACATAGAATCTATAGCCCTTGTCAGTTGGAATTCGCCCCGCACTGGTGTGCGGCTGTTCAATAAACCCTAGGTCCTCAAGCTTTGCCATTTCACTACGAACAGTAGCGCTGGACACATTGAATAATTTCGCCAGTGTAATACTACCGACCGGAGCAGCCACCTCGGCATATTGCTCTATAATGGCAGCTAGTATTTGCATTTGTCGCTCTGTCATACGACTCATTATACCTCATGGTTGGCACTCGTTCAAGTTGAGTGCCAAATTTGGAGATTCGTATTTGATGGTCGATATAGCGTCCAGTTGGTACTCAATCGTAAACGAGTTTATAATAATACATATGGGATTATTATCAGAATTCACCGATTTTATAAACGAAGCTCGCGAGATTGGCGGCGAGGTTCGAGATACTGTCAAGGAAACCGCCAATACACTAGCCAGTGCGAAAGACGAGGCAGAGACGACAGTCAAAGACACTGCGAATGAACTAAAGAATACTTCTAGCGACATCAACAATACCGTCAAAGAATCCGTCGACTTGAATCAACCCAGTGACGAAGAATAAATGGATAATATCGTAGTGATACAATTATAGTAATGTCCGAAATTGAGAAAATATCCGAATGGCTCGGCAGTGGTTCGATTAATATATTCGGTACTCCATACGCCGGCAAAGACACCCAGGGCGGTCACTTGGCACGCGACCTCAATACGGTACGTTTGAGTGGTGGAGAAATATTGCGCAATAGTAATATACCTCCCCACGTAAAAAAAGCAATCGATTCGGGCGTCCTAGCACCCACAAAAGACTATATAGACATAGTAGTGCCCTATTTGAGTCAACAGAGATTTACTGGTAAGCCACTGGTATTGAGCAGTGTGGGTCGCTGGAAAGGTGAGGAGCGAGGAGTCATAGAAGCATTAAAGACCGCCGGTCACGAACTAAAAGCCGTGATCCTACTTGATATAAATGAGGATATCGTTCGAGAACGCTTTCATGCGGCCGTGGAAAAAGGTGACCGCGGTGAGCGTGCTGACGACGAAGAGCATTTACTGGACGTTCGTTTAAGGGAATACCGTGAAAAAACTATGCCCGTTTTGGAATTCTATGAAGAGATGGGGCTTTTGGATAGAATCGATGGTCAAGGTGCAATCGAGGATACTTACGCGCAGATTATCGCGAAGCTATTGGCAAGGGCAAACTCATGAATTTACATGGTTTCAAAAAAACAATAAAAGAAATAGACGGAAAGTTATACTACCTCCTAAGTTCCACTAAGTTTTTTTACGCTAC
This sequence comes from bacterium, assembly GCA_030429975.1. Lineage (GTDB taxonomy): Bacteria > Patescibacteriota > Saccharimonadia > Saccharimonadales > Saccharimonadaceae > UBA2112. The sequence continues at coordinate 1,699 of JAUIGB010000023.1, forward strand.
CCTGCTATTCTTTGCGATCATTTCCGCGTGGGTCGCAACAGCCAGTCTGTATCCAATGGCGTTCGATGAAAATGTACATATGGGAATTATCGACATCTACGCCCGACAGCTAACTCCCTTGCTAACTCAAACCAAGGAAATGGCTCAATACGGAGGCGTAGTTGGTGATCCGTCATACTTATTCCACTATTTAATGAGCTTTCCCTATCGTTTCGAACGGGATGTTTTACAATTGTCAGAAACAGCAAGCATCATAGGTCTGCGCTTTCTCAATATTGGAATGTTCGTGGCTGGCCTAGCAGTTTTCTGGAAGTCGCTTGCCTATCTAAACCTTTCTCGATTTACTAGAAATCTAATCATCGCGTTAGTTTGTTTAATACCAATATCACCCCTCATAGCCGGACAGGTAAACTACGACAACCTACTTATTCTCGGTATAGCAACGTGCTTCTTATTCGCCCTTCGAATAATCAATTCTATCGTGCGTAATAAAAGAATCGCCGTTATTGACATGAGCATGCTAACGTCGGCAATACTGTTCACATCAGCCACAAAATACGCTTTTCTGCCAATAGCGCTGGCAATTGTTGCGACACTTTTTGGCACATTCATTCTATCAAAACAAAAATCAAAGATTACAAAAAGCCTTGTTGACGACTTCAAAAAGATTAGTAATCCTTTAAGGCTACTGTTGATGCTCATTTTGGTAATCTGTGTACTATTGAACTATCGATATGTGGACAACGTCACCAATCACCAATCGGTCGCTCCAAAATGCGATACATTCTTTAGTCAGCAGGAGTGTCGTTCTTTCGGACCGTATGGACGGACATACGACTATCGCCAGAATGTAGCCGACAATTTCGAACCAAAAAGTATTGTTGCCTTTACGGCCGAAGACTGGGTTCCGGGTATGACGCTACGTCTCTTCTTTGCGGTAGCAGGACCAACGAACGACTACGATACTAGACAGCCCGTGGTGCTGACACAGGTCATCTATATCATAGGTATATCAGTAGGTATTGCGACATTTATTATCATGTTTGGATTGCGCAAGCTATGGCGCGACCCACGAGTATGGCTAATCATTTCTATGATTGTAATCTACTGCATGGCATTAATCGGTCAGGTTTATAGTGGATATACAACAACCGGTATACCTGCGGCGCTCAACGGACGTTACCTTATCCCGTTGGCACCCATAATAGGGGCCGTCGCCATTTTAGGAATTAGCGGTGTGAAAAAGGGCAAAAAAGCTGCTGTTGGTTTAGGGATCGCAGCAGCATTACTCTTGCTATTAATTTTGGTGCAGGGCGGAGGAATAGTAACATATGTCGTACAGGGCCAAAGTGAATGGTTTTGGAGTGGTTGGGGACAAGAATCACATAGCGTACTGAAAAACATTCTGGAACCAATAGTTCTAAAGTAATCCAGCTACAACCAATGTTATAATTGTGCTTATGCAAGACGACAAGACAAAGACCGATGATAACAACGGTTCTGGTGAAGATATTCAGAACTTAACGAGTGCCAAAAAACCTCTAGAAAAGGTAAACATTATCCTACCCGTGAAAGAACCTACTGCCGGGCGCAATAAGCTGATCGCATTTCTAGTATTGTTAGTAATCGTGGTCTTTGCTGGTGTAGGATATCTACTTTTTACTTCGCTAAACAACGTCGTTCCTACGAACAACTCAAGCGTTCTTGAATCAATTGAACCCGAGGAATCCCCAGAAATAATGGCTGGCGTTGGTGATTTAGTATTAGATACGGAAAAAAACTACGGCAATAAATACGCAGATGGTATATTACCCGTAGGCGATGGGAAATATTCAACATCAGAGGCGAAGGTTGGTAGTATTTTTGCCTGCTCTCAATATGCAAGCACCATAAAAACAGACAATGTAGGCGCTGATACTCGGGGACCATGGTTTGTAAACAATAATACTGAATATGACATTAACAAAAAAATCAGTGTTCAAGGCAGCAAGCGTTGGAGCGGTGAGTTTAGTAACAAACTTGCTGACACCGTTCGTACAATAACATCCAACGGACTGCCGTCAGACCATACGACCGGAACCTTTCCAGTAGCTGTTAGTGATCCAGCTTACAACTATGACAAAAACCCAAACACGATTTCATCGCAAGAGCTAACGTACAAATTATCTGCGAGCCCCGTGTACGGAGAACCCAAATGCATAAGTGGCGAGGTTGGCGTAATGCTAACCGGAGTATCCTTGTTTAATGGATTCGATGCGGGGGCGCGTGACGCGGGAGCATGGGAAGTACAGGATACCTGCGAAGGCCATCCGCAGATTACCGGTCACTATCATTACCACACCCTCAGTAGTTGTATTGATGATATCGATGTCGACACTGTAATTGGATTTGCGATTGACGGTTTTCCTATAACAGGACCTAGGGTTGGTGACAAAAACTTCCTTACTACTAGTGATTTAGATGTATGTCATGGCATTACCAGCGAAATCACCTTAGAAGGCAAAAAAGTCACCACCTACCATTACGTCATGACTATGGATTTTCCATATTCGGTTAGTTGTTTGCGAGGTACTGCGGGCGAATCGCCAGGAACGGGCGAGGGTCAGGGTCAACAAGGGGGATCAAATCAGAGTACGCCAGGCCAGCAGCAAAGTGGCCAGAACGTACCGCCATCAGGTGGTCCTCCGCCCCCAAAGCCATAATTTATCTCATTCGGATCGTGTTGGCCATGCAACGAGTTGAGCCACCGCCTTTTTGTAATTCTGGAATAGTCAAAGAGACAACCTCGACTCCCCACTTCTTTAGTCTTTTAACCACGTGATCCGGAGCTGGCTTACCAACTATATACTTATCAACTCCATTCCCGACACCATTACAGACAAACGTATCAGTCGCTTCATCCCTTGATATTTCGATTTTTTCGAAATCCAAATCTTCAATCTTTTCCCTACTCTCTTGATCAAAGGCTTCTGGACACCAGATAATTTTCCGCGCCGCGACAACGCCTATTGCTAGGTCTATGTCATAGAATTCACTATCTTCCCATCCCGATAGTTGATTGCGTACGATATCGCCATTCTCGTCGCGCATTGGCACCGTGTGCACGCCTACTACGTCGTATTTATCATGAAAAACGCTTCGCAAGAAAGGAGTCATTTCTGGACTATTACGATAGCCACTTCCCACAAATAATACGTCATCACAAATCAAAGCGTCGCCCTGACCGCTAAATCTATATTCTTCGGGAGGTTGTATAACCCTGGTCTTCTTGTCCTCTCCTAGCAATAGATCGCTACGAAACATATCGAGCCAATAATCCTGCTCAGCTCTGCGCGGCCCCGGTAAATTAGATGTAATCACCAAGTCGTCATCGCACAGACCGCCGTTTGCGGCATATATAGCATCCTGACAACCCTCTCGTGAAGGTACCTGCTTAACGGTTATGCCGGCATCCTCTAGCGCCATCTTGAACGATTCGTGTTCCAACCAAGCCCTATCCCTGTCGGGCTGATCATTCGCATCGCTATATTTATTTAGCTCAATAACTCCGTAGTGAGCCGGATCGGTAACCATAACAGTATGATTAATCGTTGGCGTTACTTTCTCACTCATTGCTATCTTCTTTTTCCGGCGACATACAATACGTCTCTTACTTGATTGGCTGCATAATCAATCTCTTCTTCGTTAATAGCGAAAGTAGGCGAAAAGCGCATAGTATACAAATCAGCCTCTTTAGACAGTACGTGCCTACCCCATAGTTGGGCTGTCATTTTTTTGCCAGTGATGTACCTAGGATCGATGTCAAATCCATACCACAATCCCTTGCCGCGTACCTCGGTGAGACCATTGCCAACTAGCTCGTCCAGGCGTTCTCGTAATTGTTCGCCTCTTTCGGTTACGTTCGGCTGGAACTGACCAGATTTTAGTATAGATATCGCTGCCCGCGCGACGGCACAAGCTAGCGGATTACCGCCATACGTACTTCCGTGATCTCCAGGCTCCAATACTCCTAGTATATCCTTGCTAGAAAGCACCGCAGACGTCGGCATTCGTCCACCCCCCAACGCTTTGGCCACGATCATCATATCTGGCTTCACGTCCTCGTGATCACAAGCGAAGTTTTTACCAGTACGACCAAACCCGGATTGAATCTCGTCCGCGACCATCAGTACTTTCTCTCGCGTACATAGTTCACGTAATTGGCGCAGGAATCCCGGAGGTGGCACGCGTACACCCGCCTCTCCTTGGATGGGTTCGAACAAAACGGCTACCGTGTTCTCATCCATAACGTCCTCGATGTCGTCTACATTACCAAACTCAGCTTTTCGAAAACCCGGCGTGAATGGACCAAAACCATTGCGAGCCTGTTCATCATCGGAGAAACTAACGATTGTTGTCGTCCTGCCGTGAAAGTTTTCGTTCATTACGATTATGTTACCTTGGTTGACCGGCACACCCTTAACTTCTTGTCCCCATTTGCGCGAAGTCTTTATCGCGGTTTCCACGGCTTCGGCTCCACCATTCATTGGAAGCACCATTTCATAGCCTGTCAATTCGCCAATCTCAACACCGAACCTGTACAGTTGCTTCGTAGCAAAGGCGCGTGGTGCAAGTGTCAGACCGGTCATCTCCTGGTCTATCAACGCTTCACGAATTATCGGATTGCCATGTCCAAAGTTGTTTGCGGAATAACCGGCAAGCATGTCTAGGTAAGCTTCACCGTCCTCCGTATACATCCATGCACCTTCGGCACATTCAAACCTCTCGCCATCTCTATCATTTGGTGTCCAATAGTTATTTGCTACCACTGTGATACCGTTTTCGGTTACTTCTGACATGAAAACCTCCTTTGCCATCCGTTTTAGTAAATTATACTCTTACTAGTAGTTTTTATCACTATAGATGTTATAATACGCTTATGTCTAATCAAAAATCATACAACACGCACAAACCATTGTTCTTTGGTCTTTTCTCTTTAGTGGGCTTACTCTTCGTTGGTAGCGCAGTATTTATGCTTGCATGGCCCATGTCACTAAGCAACGCCGCCAACGACCAAGACGTCGCTCTTAGCAATAGCTTGATAACCCAAAACCCATCCAAAGAAGTAGAAGAAAAGATTAAAGAATTACAAATCGCGCAGAAGGAAAAATACGAGAAACAGCAAGCAAAATCAGCTACTACATCCACCAAAACGCAAACCACCACAAAAACAACTAATACAACGAACAAAACCAAATCAGCATCGGTATCGAATCAAAAAACACAAAAATATATGTCCGGCACAAAACTTAAAATTCCAGCATCTGGGACCGTATTAACATTATCAGGGCTAAACTTTAATCTATATAACGATCAGCCAAAAAAATTCCAAGGCATCTTTAGCAAGCCACCATACAAAATGATTAAAGTAAACTATCCTGCGAGTATTGCTTCTAATTCAATTAAAAAGGGTGTCCTGAAGCTCGACGCTTTGCTCAAAACAACCCCCGGAACTCTAATAGTATTAGCCCAGAGTCAGGGTGCCCAAGTGGCCTCGCACTGGATGCGTGAACATGCAAATGACCCAGAGGCACCGTCAGCAAAGAGACTTACCTTTATCCTGACCGGTAACCCTCTACGATCTACCGGGGGATATGCTATTGGTAAGAAGGAAATTGGCGGAACAATAGGCCAACCAACTCCAACATATACCAAGTGGTCAATAATTGATGTAGCTAGGAGATATGATGGCTGGGCTGACTGGGTAAAAGATGAAGGTAATAGTCGCGCGGTAAAAAATGCAGATGCAGGCAAAAGATCATTGCACCTGAGGTATGATGAGGTTGACATAAAAGATCCGACTCACACGATATGGAAAAAGGGTAATACCACCTATGTACTAACTCAAGAAAAAGTTTTGCCGATGTGGGAAGATACTATTCCACCGCCAGAAAGTGTTATTAGCCAAATGCGCGCGCACATAGAGTCCGCTTATATACGCCCAAAGAACGATCCGAAGGTAGAGGTAATACCCACCGAAAGCTGGTTCTGGAGAACTGTCATGAAGGTTTGGGGAATTCTAGATTAGTCGCGTTTGAGCATTACAGTAAATGCTTCACTAGGAATATCAACCTTGCCAAAACGTTTCATTCGCTTCTTGCCCTTCGCCTGTTTTGCCAAAACTTTCTTTTTGCGAGAAACGTCACCGCCGTACAGTCCCGTCGTTACATCTTTTCTGTATGCACTTAGGTCTTCTCGAGCAATGAAACGTCCGCCTATGGCCGCCTGTAGTGCAACCTTGAAATTTTGTCTTGGTATAACGTCTTTTAATTTTGCAACTACTTCGCGACCCACACTTTGAGACTCGCTACGATGGACCATTAGGCTGAGTGAATCTACTATTTCGCCCGCTACATAGAAATCTACTCGGACCAAATCTTCTTCCCTATATCCTGAAAGCTCGTAATTAAAGCTACCGTAACCGCTAGTAACGCTCTTTAATTGATCGTAAAAGTCAGTCAGTAAGTTTGCCAATGGCGCCTCGAAACTAATTAGTGCCCTCTCGTCTATATAACTCATATTCTTTTGCAGACCACGTTTGCTAACAATTAACTGAATTACGTTACCCACATAATCCTGCGGTACGACTATCTCTCCATTTATCCACGGCTCGCGTATACTAGCAATCTTGCTTACATCTGGCAAATCACTCGCTGATTTTATGTCTAGCTCTTCGCCATTAGACAATGTAACTTGATAATCAGTTGACGGATTAGTGACGACTAAATCTAAGTCATACTCACGTTCGAGTCGCTCCCGGACTATATCCATGTGTAGCAATCCTAGGAAGCCAATTCGTACGCCATATCCTAGAACTGGTGAGTTCTCTGGCTCAAATTGCAATGCGCTGTCACTCAGCGACAACTTTTCTACGGCGTCTTTTAGATCATTATAGTCCTCGTTACTAACCGGAAAGAAGCCTGCGTACACGAAAGGTTGCACGTTTTTGTATCCCGGCAGTGGAGTACTCGCATGATTACGACGTACAGTCACGGTATCGCCAACTTTAGCATCGCGAGTCGTTTTTAAGTTCGTTACTATGTACCCGATTTCGCCAGTAGCCATTTCGCCACTAGGCGCCATTGTTGGACTTAGGGAACCAACTTCTAGTGCCAGCCCATGCGCGCCAGTTGCCAACATCTCGATTGTGTCACCCTTTTTTATACTTCCATCAATCAGTCGCGTATATAGTATCACGCCACGATAGTCATCGTAATAACTATCGAAAATCAAAGCACGAGTGCTAGCACTGTCGTCACCAATCGGAGGCGTAATTCTCTCTACTACCGCATCCAAAACATCCGGTACTCCATCACCCGTTTTTGCGCTAATTTTTAATATTTCCGATTCATCACATCCCAATAAATTAATAACTTCCTTGGTAACACGCGGTACATCCGCAGCGGGCAAATCAACCTTGTTGAGCACGGGGATTATTGTTAAATCAGCTTCTAGAGCAAGATAGACATTCGCAAGGGTCTGGGCTTGTATGCCCTGGCTGGCATCGACAACCAATATCGCTCCTTCGCATGCCTGCAAACTACGGCTCACTTCGTAACTAAAATCAACGTGCCCAGGAGTATCAATTAAATTTAATTGGCAATCGTTATACTTCATACGTACCGGCGCAAGTTTTATCGTTATGCCCTTTTCTCTCTCTAGGTCCATACTATCTAACAGTTGCGACTTCATATCGCGCTTCGTCACCGTTTCTGTCAACTCCAGCAAACGATCGGCAAGTGTTGATTTGCCGTGGTCGATATGAGCAATAATGCAGAAATTTCGCATGTGTGATTGATCCATAAAACTTTTGTAACTATACCAGAAAACAGGGGTACTAGCAACCAAACAAAAAGCGTGGCATTAATGCCACGCTGATTATTTACTCACAGACTACTTTTTCTTTTGCTGTGGTTCTTCTTCGACTTCTTTGAGTCGTTGCTGAATCAGCCGTAGGTTATTTTGCTGGACTTCAATATTCTGCAAAATATCGTATGCCAGGGCCTTTAGCTGATTCGCGTCGTCCATAGTTGAAATATCCATGTAACCTCCTTATCTACTGATAGTATAAACTATTTGGTCCGTGAAAACAGCCATTGTTTCATTTTATTCAAAATTGGATCAGCTTCATACAATCCCAGCCACCTACTCGCGAACAGATATGCCATGCCGCTGACAATGGAAATCAGTGTAAATTTAGGCAGCGTAGCCAGCAAGCTCGCATCATCGCCCTGTAATTGGAACAGTTGAACCATGACATAGCATACAGCGCCCGTAATCGTTGTCGCTATGGCCATTCGACCGAACGCTCGCATTATTGACGAGTCAATCAAGCCTTTTATTCTAAAGTTCATAATCGCGAACAATACGATAACCTCAAACACTGCTACTATTGATTGCGCGTAGCCTAGGCCATAAGCTCCCATGTTGAGATGCATGGTGAACCAAACGGCCAATACTACATTTAGTGTTATTGCGAATAGTGATACGTACAGCGGAGTTTTGGTGTCTTGTTGCGCATAGAAACTTCTTGCGACTATAAAGTAAATTGACCTAAACAGCATAGCAATAACCAACGTGCCTAGGAGTCCCGCCATCAGCGCGTCACCACCGTTTTTGATAAAGTTTACTAGATACCCACGAGTAAAGTACGTCACCGCCGCTACAGGCATAGCCAGCCATACAATCACCCTTACAATACTTTGTAGTTCCTTTCGAAATAAATCCGTCCTGCCTTGTCCAATACGTTCGGTCATTTTTGGAAAGGCCGCAGTACTAATCGCAACCCCAATTAGGTTAATTGGTGCCATATGTAAAACCGTAGCTTGGTTATATGCAGCCAAGGTTCCTGCCGCCATACGTGAGGCTAGGTTCGTTTCCACGATTCCTACCAGATAGTCCATTCCCTGATCGATCGACCTAGGAGGCAGCAGTCGCAATACTTGTCGAAAACCCTTGTTTTTCCAGTAAATTTTAAATCGATAGTCAAAATTGAGACCGATCAATCCTATGGCACTAACGGCGAGTTGTAGTATCGATCCGAGCACGACGCCAAGCGCGACTCCCATTATTCCGCCCTCAAACACTTGCCATCCGAATATATTGATACCGTCGGTAAACACCAAAAGCCCAATTATAATTCCCACGTTATACAAAATCGGGGCAAGGGCAAAGAACACGAATCTGCCGACTGCCTGTTGAATGCTAGCTATTACCGTAGCTATCGCGAATAAAAACGGATTTACGGCGATAACTCGCATCATACTGGTAGCTAGGGCTATGCCCGACTCGCTTAATCCTGGCGCAACTACATAGCGGACTAAGGGCTCGGCGAATATTATTATCAAAACACTCGCTACCAGAGTAATCATTGCCATGAAGTTAATCATGCTGGCTGACAATTCCCAGGCAGATTTCTTGTTGCCTCCAGCCATACGTTGGTTAAATACTGGTATAAAGCTGACGCTCAGGGCGCCAGAAACCAATATAAAGAACATGAAGTCTGGCACGGTAAATGCCGCCAAATAGGCGTCGTATCCTGTTTTGTAGGTGTCATAATACGCACCGTTGAGCAGGCGCATTCGGAAAAAACCGAACAGCAGAGAAACCAACGTCGTACCCGCTAGCAAAGAGGCTGCCAATTGGATTGAAAGCTTTCTATTTGCTTTTGCTACGACGCTGCTAACTCGTCCCATTCGTATTTACCCTAAGAGTATAATTTTGCCTCTTTTGGCATCTTTGTGTCTGACAACAATTTCCTAACCGTATCTTCGTCCAATGTCTCCTCGACCAACAATTGCTTGGCGAGCTTTTCTAGACTATCTTTGTTTTCTTTCAAGACCAGCTCTGCTCGTCGAGCAGCTTCTTTTATGAGTGATTCTACTTCGGCGTCAATCTCTTTGGCTGTAGCTTCACTGTATGGTCGCTCGTGTGTAATCTTGTCGAATACCATGCCGGGGTTGTTCTCATGGAATACTTGGTCGCGTAATTTGCTACCCATGCCCTGTTCGATTATCATGTCGCGAGCAATCTCGGTCGCCTTGCGCAAATCCGAGCCAGCGCCAGTCGTGATTCCATCCGTACCGTATAGTAATTTTTCTGCTACACGTCCACCTAGCGCGCTCGCCAGCTGATCCTTGTACTCATATATACTGGTGTAACTTTTATCCTGTGGGGGTAAGAACCACGTCACGCCACCTGTACCGCCACGAGGTATGATAGTGACTTTGTGCACTGGATCATTGTCGGGCAGAACATGACCAACTACTGCGTGTCCGGCCTCGTGGTACGCAGTCAGTTCTTTTTCTTTTTCGCTCATTACCTTTGCTTTTCGCTCGGGGCCTATCGCGACCTTTTCAAAAGCTTCTGTGATGTCGGCGTTGGTGATCTTTTTGCGATTGTCGCGTGCCGCTATGATAGCCGCTTCGTTCGCGATATTAGCCAAATCCGCGCCAGAAGAACCGGCGGTTTTCGCGGCTAATTTATCTAGATCTACACTATCGTCAGTAGGCTTGTTTTTGAAGTGAACCTTTAAAATTGCCTCGCGGTCCTTGCGCTCTGGCAGCATAATATTCGTGCGACGATCGAAACGACCCGGTCGCAAGAGCGCAGGATCTAACACATCGGCGCGGTTAGTGGCCGCGAGTATGATAACGTTCGTGTCAGTCTCGAAGCCATCCATTTCGACTAGGATTTGGTTGAGTGTTTGCTCGCGTTCATCATGACCACCACCC
>JAUIGB010000024.1 GCA_030429975.1 bacterium
GGCGTTGCCCAGCGATTAAATCTATACGAACTAGCATCACCAAATGATCCTGTGCTGGCCGAATAATTCGCGTTCATGAACTGACCCACGCCATCACGCCATACTGCCGCTATTTTCCCATCAGTGTTGAGTGATACATTTTCTTCTTTAATCAGTTTCGTTAGCTCTGATGCCGATCGCACTGTTCCACTCGCGAAACATTGTTGATCTGGGCAATACAACAATCCATACACCGCAAATCCAATCAACTTTCCTTCACTATTGAACACCGGTGCTCCGTCATTGCCGGGTAATACCGGTTGGTCAGTTTGTACAAGGGTCGTACCTTCCCTCTCGTACGCCTGTTCTACGTGACTAATCGTAGCAATGGGCATATCACGTAGATTATCTATCGTTAACGTGCTGTCTGTATAGGACGTAAAGCCTACTGTACTCAAAACGTCATTAGCTTTCGTGGCGTGACCACCGTCAATCATCACTTCTGGAAAACTGCCGTCCGTTTTTAGCAGACCAACGTCCGTAGCCGGCGTTTCGCTTCCGAATACATATTGTACGGATTTATCAGTATCGAACTCAGAAGCTACGTAATCCGCCTTTAATACGCTGTCAGAATAGGCAAACGCTGGCTTGAAAGTATCGTTACGATTTACCACGATCGGCTTGTCCGAAGGCTGAACGGCATAGGTATATTCCTCTTCCACTGCCGTTATGTAGTTATCCGGAATTATTTGACCTATGTTCATGATCTTCGCCAAGGCTTCTTGGTCACCTGTCGACGCGCCAGTTTGCAGATATTCCGCGACAGTATCTAGGATTATCTTTGCTTCTAGTAGATAATCGAGAACTCGTTGCAATCGATCCAGCATCAGCTCGCGATCTGGCGCGAAATTGATGTAGCCGTTTACGGCGTCCTTGATATTCGTACGAATAGCATGCCCTGTCGTCGCAATATATCCGTCCCTCGAAACAAATACACCGCTAGATGTTCGACCTACACATGCATCAGTTAAGGTGGTTGCGGTTTCTCCGTCCTCAAATTTCAGTGCTAAATCCGCGCAATACAGCATACCTATACGCACAACGCTTGGTTGCGCACTAGCAAATGACTTTAGCGCGTCTCCGTTAGTGTAGTATTCGGGCGTAATAGTAATCAGGTCGGACTCGCTCCCTACGTTAGAGCTAGTGTCTAGCGAGGTCGCTTTCGGTGTCGTCTCGTCGTCTGTACTTTCAACCTCATCGTCCTGAACTTCGGCATTATCACCAGTTGCCTGTGCTAATCGCATAATAGTGTTATTAAACGAAGTTGTATCGTTACCCGAAACCGGCAACGTCGTCGCTTGTTCATAAACTATTGAGTCAAATACCTGCTCGACCAAACTAGCAGCACTGACATTGCTTGGTCGAATATTGCTAATACAAACGGCGAACGGCTGATCGAATTGGATAGTATAGTAGCATTCGTCGCGCTTTACGTTAGTAATTCGATAGTTTTCGTTTGTAGTTGTATAGCGAACTTTTTGATATTCGACGTTGTTAATCGTGAAACTGTCCGGTTTTGTCGCTTCAATTGTAACCACCGTGTTATCGTCGGCTACTCTTTTTTCCGCCCTTTTGTCTCCATCTAGTTTTACAAACAAACTAAGCCTAGACAGGTCCTGGTTCTCTTCTAGCTTTGCCGCCTCGTCCAAGTCATCAGGGCTAGTAGTCGCGAAGACCTCTAGCTCTGGAGGTTGAGTAATTAGCGAACGCGAAGAGTCAACGCTTTCGATAGGTCGTATGCGGACATAGTTATATGCACGCGAAATGCGCAAGTCATTGTTTTCGTATGTTTCGCCAGACAGAACGGCAGCGCTCTCGTCGGTCCCGGCAGTACTGTCGCCTACTTCGGCATAGCTACTATATAAACGGTTGTCATAATTGAGCTGAAAGCCTACTTCGGATTGCACATCGACACGCTTGAGTGTCTGCTCTGGCGGTTGCAGGATATTGGCGAATTCTTTCCTTGCGTCAGCGTCTACTGCTGTTGTCAATGGAACAACAAAAAATAGACCACCTCCAACCAAAACGGCCAAAGCTATGGTCGAAATCATTAGCCATTTCACCAATCGTCCCAACGGAGACTGTCTTTGCGAGACTTTGTCTCTGATATTTTGGGACTCCTGCGGTATATATGGGTTCGTAGAAGAATCATCCATACTTATTAACAGTTTAACATAAGAGGTATGGCAAGTGTAGTTATTGCTATATTTTTTCGCGTATTTCGGCGATCAAATCACGAAGTTCAGCTGCCCGTTCAAACTCGAGGTTGGCACTTGCCAATTTCATCTGACCCTCTAGGTCCTTGACTAGACTACCGTACTCATCCTTTGGTATCTTTTTCAGATCTATCTTTGGCTTGCTGTCTTTTTGCGGGATTATCGCACGTAAGCCTTCACCTATCTCTTTGGCAACGCTAGTCGGAGTAATGTTGTGTTTTTCGTTGTACTCCTGCTGAATTTTGCGTCGGCGATTGGTTTCGTCAATTGCAGCCCTCATACTACCGGTTACATTGTCGGCATACATCAATACCGTACCATCCAGGTGCCTTGCTGCCCGGCCAATGGTCTGTATCAATGCGCTTTCGCTACGCAAAAATCCTTCTTTATCAGCATCCATGATTGCCACCATGCTAACTTCCGGTAGATCTAATCCTTCTCGTAGCAGGTTGATACCGACTAATACGTCGTACACGCCGCTACGAAGATCTTTCAATATGTCACCCCTTTCCAAGGTGTCGATGTCACTATGTATATATGCGGTTTTTATACCCAAATCCTGGATATATTGACTCAGGTCTTCGGCCATTCGTTTTGTTAGGGTGGTGACGAGCACACGTTGATTATTGGCCGTTCGTTCGCGTATCTCCGCTATCAAATCATCTATTTGCCCCTTCGTAGGTCGTATATCTATTTTTGGATCCAGTAGACCCGTGGGACGAATGATTTGTTGAGCGGGCTTAGGGCTTCGTGACAACTCATAATCTCCTGGCGTCGCAGAGACATATATAACTTGGTTCACGTGGCGTTCGAATTCGTCAAATCGCAGAGGCCTATTGTCTAGTGCCGATGGCAAGCGAAAACCGTATTCTACCAGTACTTCCTTGCGCGCGCGATCGCCATTGTACATTCCGCGAACCTGAGGCAAAGTCTGATGGCTTTCGTCCACTAGCAATAGCCAATCGTCCGGAAAATAATCCAGTAGAGTCGCTGGTTGCTCGCCCGGTTCGCGATTCGTTAGATACCTACTGTAGTTTTCAATTCCCTTTACAAAACCTGTTTGTTCTAGCATCTCAATATCGTATTTTGTACGCTGTGACAGTCTTTGTGCTTCCAGGTGTTTGTCATACTTTTCGAAATACTTCATGCGCTCATCGTATTCATTCTTAATATTTTCGATAGCGACAGCTAGCTTTTGTTTTGGCGTAACATAGTGACTAGAAGGAAATATCTGTAGTTCATTTGGTTCACCTAGTATTTCACCCGTTAATGGATCGATTCGGGTAATGCGTTCTAGCTCGTCACCAAAAAATTCAACGCGATATCCCACGTCACTACCTGCAGGAAATACATCTACTACGTCACCTTTTACGCGAAAAGTGCCCCGCGCAAAATCCATGTCATTTCGATGATATTGAATATCGGTTAGTTGTCGAATAAATTTATCCTGCAAGCGCCTTTCGCCTACGGTCAAACGAATCGACATGTCAGCATAGTCATCAGGATTTCCTATGCCATATATACAACTCACACTGGCCACTATTATTACGTCGCGACGCGATAACAGCGCCGATGTAGCCGCATGTCGCAAACGATCAATCTCTTCATTGATTTGCGAATCTTTTTCTATATAGGTGTCACTAGACGCGATATACGCTTCTGGCTGGTAATAATCAAAGTAGCTAACGAAATAATGCACTTCGTTGTCTGGAAAAAACGATTTAAACTCACTATACAGTTGCGCGGCCAAGGTTTTATTGTGCGCCAATACTAGCGTAGGCTTTTGATTCTGCTGAATAATGTTCGCCATCGTAAATGTTTTACCACTACCCGTTACGCCCAATAGTGTTTGCTCGTGCTCTCCGGATTGTAAGCCATCAACCAATTGCGAAATTGCCGTCGGCTGATCGCCTGTCGGTTGGTATTTCGTCTCTAGTCTAAACTTATCAGTGGTCATCTAATCAATTATACTCTAACACCCCTATATTTACAATTATGTATAAATGTGTTATAATGAAGGTATGAAACTATTCGAAAAACCTATGACCGGTACCGATGCGGATATAGAATTTTTAGTTGGCAACATAGAAGCCATGACTCATAAATTTGGCAATATGCATAAAGAGGGAAGGATTAGTATCGACAGTATAGATATGTTCCCTTTTGATCACGGCGACAACGTAATAGTAGAGTCCGAGCTGCCTAGGCGCGCAATCATAACAATCAAGTTCATGGATGCTTTCGCCAGGGACCAAAACGACCTGGGCATACCTGTGTCCGAAGTACCGATACGCGACGTATTGAACAAGCCTACGGATACGTTTGATGAGGCTAAATTACTCAGTGGTGAGTCATTGTACGAAGGTTATTATCCCGATGAAGATGACGGTGATGATCTAGGCAAATATCTGCCCTATCTCTAACCACTTCTGTTGAGCTTCTTGTGGCTCTTATACCTATCGCCTAACTGGCTATCGGTTCCGTCGTGCTCAAAATCCTCGTATTTTTCATCCAGCGCCTTTATAACTTTATTGACTATTCGCACGGGATCGGTATCAAAAATAATATCTTTTGCACCAGGGGCTACTATGTTCTCCAATAGTGTAGGAGTATAGTCAGCCAGTCCTCCGCTTCCCAGTAACACGGCGCAAACTTTGCGACTCTCTAGCGCGGTGGCAAGTTCGTGCAAACTGCCCATACGACCACCTACCGTTATCACCGCGTCGCTGCTTCGGACCAAATGCACGTCACGTCCAACGTATTCCATACCGGTAAAATTAATGTAATCAAAATCCTTGGTAGGCAATTTATAGACGGCAACGTGTTCGCGGAATGAGCTAGCCGGACTAAACCCTACTGATATGCCATGGTGCGTATCCTTGACACTGGCATAGCCCATGGCGGCATAGTGCGGCAAGCCGACGGTAGCACCGGTTAGTAGAGTCTTGCCCTTTTTGGCGATAGCCGCCCCTAGATCGTATGCTATTTGATGAGCTGCGGATACCGTATCTCCGCTCGCCGCACCCGAGACGCAAATTTGATATCTCACTCGTTGACCTCCGTGACCTTATAGTCATCGGGGGCTTTTTTCAAATAATCCTCTAGTTCGTCACGCGATAGCAATCCTGCTTGGGCACCGATTCTTTGAACCACGCCCATACTGTTGATTGGTGCCCATGTCAGAGCGGTTTCCATAGTCTCGCCAAGTGCCAGTGCCGCGACGATGGTTGAAGCAAAAGCATCACCAGCGCCTGTCCTGTCTAGCGGCGGTGCTGGATCCGGATAATTAGGAATGGTTACTAATTTCCAGTCAAACGAAGCGTATGATCCATTTGGGCCGTCGGTTATCACGACAATCTGTGGACCAAGTTCATGCAAAGCATTCGCCAAATCACGCACCGAATCATGAGGTTTGCCGGTTACATCCATAGCCTCTTCACGGTTCATTATCACTATGTGCGCGCGTTTATAAAGAGGAGCTAACTTTTCTAGACCCCACTTGAAATGGTATGTGCCTGGTTGCAACGCCAGCTGAACCGAGGGATGTTCATCCAAATATTCAATTAGCTTTTCGTGCATCGGCCAAGAGTCTGCACCGCAATGGGCTAAATACACCCAATCCGGAGTTCGTTCAGGTGTTTTAAACTCATAATCATATGGCTCGCTTTTAACCAGCATTGTTCGATCTGAACCGTACCGAAGCACGTACCAATACGTCGATGCCGTGTTTGGTTGCGTCACCATTAATGATGTGTCCACGCCCTCACTGCGCAAATGCTCTAACGATTCCTTGCCCGGCTGGTCGTCCCCCAGCCACGCCAGTAGGGTTGAGTCTACACCTAATCTCGCGCATGATATAGCGGCGTTTGGCGAGGGACCGACCGATTTGACTATGTCTACTTTATCGTACGGAGGTTTTTGACCAAACGGTAATGACAGGCGTTTAGTTCCGTCCGGATCAGTATCGACTCGTGCAGAGTCTTCGTTTAACTGTATAAATGCATCCGTAAAAATATCGCCAATCGCGAATACTAAAGGTCCACCATCTTCTGTTACTGGCTGATGCATACTAGGGTACTCCTCGTCGTTAGGTTGTTTCAGGCCAATTTCGTCTACTAGTTTGTGAACTACTTCGTCACGTGTTCTATCATGGTCGGCGTATCTGCAGATAATTTCGGCGCGCAAATGACGCTTTGCATGGCCCGTAGTCCTTTCTTCAAATTTCAACTGATGATGCGCGTTCTCGATAACGTCTTGTAGATTAAATGAAACCAAGTCGTCGCCGAACATCATCAACACGAAGTCACAATCTTTTAATCGTCTTTGTGAAACTTCGTTCTTCGCGAAACTATTGAGTGCTTGATAGGCTTCCTTGCCAGTGGTATTTGCCGGGTCTAGCCCTAGGCGTCGTAGCACCGATACCGCCCTATCAGTGATATCGCCCAGCAATTTTACGTCTACTCCAGCGCCTCCGGTAGCTTTTTCCAACGCCGCCAAATTCGCAGAAAACAATGGATGATCATTGCCCAAAAGTTGTTTCAAAGCTCTAGCCATATATACACGAATTATATCATGCTTATGCTTGTGTAGCTATATTTTTTACAGTGTATCAGAGCGCTTTTTCGCTGAGTGGCATGTCATGTAATTTTACGTCATGATGCAAGATTCCGGTCTTTGCGCCAATATAGCGCACGACCGACGTTGAGTTGGCGCTCGCGAACACAATACTGTCAGCTAACGATTTACCGGCAGCCCATTGCGACAAGAATCCCGAGCCAAAAGCGTCACCGGCACCAGTGCGATCAATCACTTTGACATCCTGATACATGCCAGCCTTTACAATTGACTTTCCGTCGCTGGCGCACACACCACGGGGACCATCACTAACGATCGCAACGTTTACGTAATTGAGTGCATGGACAGTTAATTCCTCGATTGACTCACCCTCGACGATCTGAGCCATTTCTTCTTTGTTCACGTTCAGAACATCAACATCCTCTAACAAAGCACGCAATTTGGCAGGATGAGCCAACTCGCCCTTGCCGGGATTAAACATTATCTTCATTCCCTTTTTGCGGGCATGACCGAACAGTCTGTCTAACACTTCAAAGCAACCTGCCATTGACGAAACATAAAGCCAATCAGCTTCGACCCCATCCAGCTTGAAATCTTTTTGGTGATAGTGTGTAGATGCTCCACGATATGTCAGAATAGTTCTCTCGCCCGTTGGAGCTAATAAAAGCACGGAGTATCCGGTGTTGTATTTTTCGCTATAACTAACATGGCTCGTACCCACGCCTTCCTTGTCTAGATCATCCAACACGGCCTGTCCGGCTGGATCCTTACCTACGGTTCCCATGAACTCGGCGCGCAGGCCCTGTCTCACGAAAGTAACCGCCGCGTTCGTCGCACCGCCTCCCGTAGAGAATGTTATGTGGTTCACGTCAGCCTTCGCACCCAATTCCAGTTTCATGAACTGTTCGTGCGCGCTACGATCGCTGACCGGCTCGAACTCTTCGCTTTCGCTCAGAAATACATCCTGAACCGCTGCTCCAATTGCTATAATTTTTACATTTTTTTCACTCATATATGTCAGTATAACATGAGCTTTTCGACCTCTGTATAATTGACTATACTCTACGTTTATGTTATAATGCAATTATAGGGTCTCACCATAGACCGCTGGTACCGAATGGATTGGAGTGCGCTATGTCCGGACAAAGCACGGGACTGACATGCGAAGCATGCGCGGGGCCCCTCGACCAAAAGGACGACGCCAACAAGCTGTACGAGCTTGCCACGGGCGATACCAAGTACGCCCACAAGCACATCAACCCCATCATCGACGACGACGGCAATTCGATCTGCGCGGGAACCCCTTCGCTGTGTCGATACCTCACCCTGGAAAAGCGTCCCGTTCCGAACGACGCTAACTGGGACAAGGTGTTGGCCGACACCATCCCGATGGCACGCATGATGATGGGCTGACAACGCCCGCCCCACGAGTGAGCTAGTCCCGCAATCGCGAGACAAACGCTCCTTAACGGGGCGGGCTCATTCCTTTTATTAACGCTTTTTTATTCTTTGCGAAATATCCGTGCATAGCGTCAGCGATAGTAAAATTATACGCTTGGGCAAGCTCATCGACGTTATCACTATATTCTCGAGCAGTTTCCGTGTGCTCTTTGCGCTTCAGTTCGTTCCAATATGCTTTGGTAGTAATATTTCTGTGATTAATGCGATGCGATTGTATCCAAGCTTGTCTAGCAGCCTCGCTATCTGGCATTGCCATGACTTCGTCATGCACCAACCTATCAGCAATTCTATAGCCATCTGCTCTGCTGTTTTCTACGACTGAATGCATCATAGATAGTACGGCGATCTCTTGCGCGAAATCCGTAGGTATTCTGTGGGCTAAACTTTGACGCTCTGTTTCGGCTTCCTCGCCAGCATATCGCAGTATCAACGACGCTTCTCGCGCCTTGAGGCGTTTGCCCCGACTGATGAATTTTTCAAAATCACTGGATTGTTTTGGTACGTTATCCTCGGCAGTATATTCCAGTGGCATCTCTTCCCAATCCCGGGCTGACAAATCAAGAAATCGCGCGATATCTTCTTGGTATAGCTCTATCTCGTCACTCAACACTCCAGCAAAATGCCTATCAAGCTTTTTCCCCATAGGATACGCCGTGAGATCATCAATCTCGTAGCTAGTTATTTCTATATATCCCTCGCGTGCTTTCATGTCGCAAGTTTAGCGATTTCGTCTCGAAAAGTCTAGACTACAGCTTTTCCTTCGCTGCCAAATGCTTTGATTTTTTCTTCTACTACTTTTTGGACTTCCTTATAGACCTCGGGCATCAGCTTTACCACGGCATACTCGTCAGGATTGTCTTTGAGCACCTTTTCCAGAGTGTCACGAAATGCTATACGCATATCACTATTGATATTTATCTTGCTGACGCCAATTTTTGCCGCTGATTCAAAGTAATGCAACGGGGTGCCAGATCCACCATGTAAGCTGATATGGCAATCGATTTCATCACGAATTTCTTTTAACAAATCTAGGTCTAGTTTTTTCGGTACAGGATACTTGCCATGCAAGTTTCCAACGGCGGCGGCAAACGTGTCTATGCCCGTCATGTCGCAAAAATACTTGGCATCATGAGGCGTACTGAACGTTTTTTTGATTGCTTCGTAATCTATCTTTTCGTCGTGTTTATTGGAGGATCCGCCAAAATAATGTGGTTCGCTCTCGACTAATGCACCGGTAAATTTCGCGTACTCTACCACTTCTTTGGTCTTTGCGATTATCTCCTCTAGCCCAGCTTCCTTGTTGGCCTGACTAATATCGATGTGAATGAACTCGAAGCCGGCATCTATGGCGCGTTTGCAATCTTCAACGGTCGGGCTGTGGTCTAGATTTATATACATTTCTATACCGTACTCAGCTTTGTAGTTGTCGACCATGTCGCGAATATTTTCTAGCCCGATAGCTTTTACTTCGCCATGGCTCACTTCGACCATCACGGGTGAATGCATTTTTTGGGCCGCGCGTGATACCGCTATCAACGTCTCTTGATTATCAATATTAAAGGCACCGATGGCGAATCCCTGCCGACGGGCACGCTGGTATAGATGCCTTGCTCGCATCGTATTTGCTCGTATATATGGTATTGTCAGCGTCATCCCACCCCCGTTATTTATCTATGATATTGTGGAGTCGTATCCACAAAATGTTTTATATCCTTAACCATTTTAGCACCTGTGAGCCCAAAATGCTCTAGTAGTTCGTTTGGAGAACCAGATTCGCCAAACCTGTCATATATACCAATACGTTTCAGTGGCGTTGGCAGTTTTTCGGTCAAAAGCTCGGCAATGCCGCCACCAAAGCCCGCCGCGAACTGAGCCTCCTCGGCCGTCACGACACGTCCAGTCTTTTGCACGCTAGCCAATACCGTGTGACTGTCCAGTGGTTTTATTGTTGGTACATGGACTACTTCAGCCTTGATTCCTTGCTCTTCCAGCAACTTCGCTGCTACTAATAACTGATAGGTCATCGTGCCAGTACCAAGCAATGACACATCTTCGCCTTCACGCAGGACATATGCCTTGCCGATCTCAAAAGGCGCGTCATTCGTCGTAAATATGGGCGTCTTTTCTCGAGCCAAGCGGATATATGATGGCTTGCCATTTTTTGCAATCTCTTTGGTCGCCTTTTCTGCCTCGATACTATCGCCGGGCGCCACGACAACCATGTTTGGCAGAACACGCATCAGTGCAATGTCTTCTAACATTTGATGGGTCGCGCCGTCAGGACCGACGCTAATTCCTGCGTGACTTCCGACAATTTTTACCGGCTGATCGTTGAGGCAAATCGTCGTACGAATCTGCTCCCAGTTTCGGCCCGGGCTGAACGCGGCATAGCTACTGGTAAACGGAATTTTACCTGCACGCGCCATACCGCTTGCGACCGTAACGAGATTTTGCTCTGCGACGCCCACTTCCACGAAACGGTCAGGAAATGCTTCTTTGAACTTGCTCATCTGAGTACTATCCGTCAAGTCCGCACACAAAGCCACGACGTTCTCATCCTGCTCGCCAGCTGTTTTTAGTCCGCGACCAAAGCCGGCGCGCGTTGGCTCGCTTTCAACGTCGTCACCGTAAATACCGCGTTTTAGTGGGAAATGACTCATTCATGCTCTCCTTTTATCTTTCCGTCTAATGTGTTAGAACAGGTCCCGCTATCTGTTGTATAGGAGTATGTTAATGAGCTTGAAGGTTGAGACAAAAAGATGTTGGTTCGTGTTGATG
Organism: bacterium; assembly: GCA_030429975.1. Classification (GTDB taxonomy): domain Bacteria; phylum Patescibacteriota; class Saccharimonadia; order Saccharimonadales; family Saccharimonadaceae; genus UBA2112. Next base: position 11,070 of record JAUIGB010000024.1, read on the forward strand.
TACAGCCAATGCTATCTGTTGTATAAATGTAATACCATTGCGAACCAAGGGAATCAAACTTTGTTTTGTTCAAATAGGTTACACCATTGTCAACAGAATATTGATAAGGTTCTATTCCACCAGAAGCTTGAATAGAAATTGAGCCCGTATTTAGACCTCTGCACTTTATTGAAGAGGCAGTTATAGTTTGAACAGGGTTACTTACTCGAATGGTTTTAAAGGTAGAGGCTGGGCAATTCGCAGAATCGATGTACTGGAGTTCTACTTTATATTCTCCGGCCGCTGGAAACGTATACGTAGGGTTTTGAGCTGTATCTGTGATGAAGTTGCCAAAATTCCACTTGTAACCACTTACATTTTGTGTAGGGCTACCAGCGGTGAATGAAATTGAAGATCCTAGACATGTAATATATGTATCTGCGGTAAACGGCTTGGCTACAATGTTTGAAGGAGATGTGACGGCGACGACTCCCTTGGTCAGAAAGCATCCGTTTGAGTCTACTACCGTTACCGAGTACGAACCTGGAATGAGTCCTGATATCGTTGGTGTAGTCATTGTATTCGACCACAAATAGGAATAAGGAGCATTCCCTCCAGCGACATTGGTGACAGAGGCTGTCCCATCGTTTTGGCTGGTACACGTAATGTTCGTGGATGAAAGAGTAAAGCTAAGCGAAGGTGGTCCGCTAAAGGTCCAGTTGGAATTGTTCCCGTCATTGTTTGATGAATTCGCCGTCCATGTTGTCCCAGCATCCCCTTTAATGTCTTTGAGGGTGTTGAATGATATTTTAACAGTTGAAGAATCGCTCTTCAACGTTGCTTGACTACCAGATGTAGAGGACTGCATGCTAATGAATGAGTTGCATTCGCCGTCTGCTTCGAGAATGGAAAAGGCGTTCGTCGTGTTGGATTCAAAGGTTACAGATACACCTGGATCTAAGGTGAGAATTTGGAAATCGTTGGAACCATATACAGAGGCAAGGTAGGTTGGATTAGATTCAATAATGAGTTGGTGATACTTCAAGTCGTTTCCTAAGAATGCGCTGGAGTCTTCTCCTGTAAGAATAATGGCGCAGGTTCCTT
>JAUIGB010000025.1 GCA_030429975.1 bacterium
GCGCCATTCGTCGCGATCGAACGGCTTGCGCCAATCCGACAGATCCAACAACGAGCGCCCAAAGGCCTAAGACCCAGACGAAATCTAGTCCGTCTGCGACTGGGTAGCGCCACAACATGACACCGGCTACGACGCCGACGACACCCGCGACTACCCATAGCCAACGATGATCGCTGTCACGGGTAAAGAACCCTGCAACGTACAAATCGGCTACACCTTTAGCAAGTACGACCGCGCCTACGAAGACGAGGAACGAACTTAGCTCCATTGCTGTTTCGCGAACTAGGTATACACCAGCTCCGACCATGACCAATCCGACCATTAGCGAGAACCACCAGGATCCGCTGTGGCCGAGGTCACGGAAGCCGTGAACCAATTCGACGACGCCAACTACTACCAAGTAGACGGCAAAGAATAATACGAGGCTGGCTAATTCCAGCCCTGGAAAGAACAATGCAACGACACCAAACAGCACAGCTGCTAGCCCTTGCAACACAAATAGCCCCCAGAGGTGGCTATCTACATACTCTTGAACGTGTGTACTCATACTCCCTCCGTTTGCCTTGTAGTATTTATATATAGCACACAAAGCATAAGAAGTAAATAAAATAAATCCCAACAAACTACCTTCTGTTCAAAGAAGGTAGTAAATACATGGTGGCTGTTGCGCGCCCACCCGGGGCGGGTGGTTTGCGTGTTGGATGTTTATTTTCCGCGCTTCGGGAATCGCCCCTTGCGCACCAGCACGGAGACTATTATGCATGAGCGTAATAAAAAGCGCAAGTATTTATAAGCTATTGTGTAACGTCGGTGCCATGGGTATAATTCCTCGGTATGACAGAATACGAGACGGGCTTGATGGATAACGCAGTAAATAATAAAAGTCCGAGAGTCGAACGTATCAATGAGTTGATCGTGTCCGCGATTGCTAGGGCAGAAGGTTATATACCTCTGGGTGATATTTTGGATCAGGTCAAAGCCAATGAAGGGCCATATGCTATGAATATCGCAATTTGTGAGTTATGGAGAATGAGCGACGACAGAGAAATAACAATCGTCGAAGACAACGAAATTATGCGCGTGACAGTGCAGTCAAATCAGGATCTACAACAATGACAGAACAAACAACGGGCTGGAGTATAGGTGATTACGACATGGACTCTTCGTGGGAGTACGAAGAAATGGTCGATGAGTTTGAGCAGATGCTGCCACATGACCCAAAAACATCGGACTGGATAGAGACTGCGCAAAAGACAGGTAATGTTGACATTGTTCGCAATTCTGAAACTTTGGATAGATTGATGCACGAGGTCGCTCGGGCAAGGTTGGAACGTAAAATAAAACACGACATGATAGAAATCATAAAAGAGTCGGGTGACGAAATTGGGTTGGTTCAGTTGATGGGTAAGATTGATGCGCTGTGGGGAGAAGCAGGGGCGAACGCATCTATCGGTTTGGTATATGTACTGCAAGAAAAGGGCGTGCTAGAAATACAATTTCAACCGCATGAATACAGCTTTATGAAATCGGATGAGCCCTGGCTGGAGTCAGATGTCACAATACTCGATGAACAGGTAATGGTGCGTCGAAAGAGGGTCAGCGAACGCGTAGGACAAACGACGAAAAAAATTGGACAAAAAGTATCGAGCAAGATAGTGTCAAAGCAAAAATAGAAGTGTTATAATAACACTAATGTTTAAGGGGTTGCAGGATAAATACAAGTCGAGGGTCAAAAGGAAGCTTCAAGAGGCAGTTGTTTCTTATTTTCAGGCACACCCCGAGATAAAGCTAATTGTCGTAACTGGCAGTGTCGGTAAAACCAGTACAAAAAAGGCTATTGCTACAGTGTTGTCGGAAAAATATAAAGTTCGACTGCATGAGGGTAACTACAATACCGACATGAGTGTCCCGTTGACTATATTGGGCGTTCCGTATCCGGAGAATATTCGAAATATAAACGAGTGGGAGACGGCGATCCGAAGAGCCAAAGACAAGACAATAATGCCGGCGGACGTCGAAGTAATAGTGCAGGAGCTCGGCGCGGATAAGCCGGGCGATATCGAAGAGTTTGGGCGGTATCTAAAGCCCTACATGGCCGTAGTGACAGGCGTTACGCAGGAGCATATGGAAAACTTTAAAACTTTGGATGCTGTGGCCAAAGAAGAATTATCCTCGGGCAACTTCTCGCAGTTGGCGCTAATAAACAGGGATGATATCGATGGAAGCTTCGCTCAGTATTTAACGAATAGCAATCTAGACACCTATGGCACCACCGATGTTGCCGAATACAGGTTCGTGCAGGTCGAATATGACGAGCAAAAGGGCCGAAGCGGTAATTTCATCGCGCCAGACTTGCCCAGTCCTGTTTCGATGACAGTGCATGCATTGGGTGAACATAACGTTCGTCCCGTAGTAGCCGCCGCGACGGTTGGCGTAAAGATGGGGCTCACTGGCGAGCAGATATCTAGTGGGGTATCAAAAATCCAACCCGTGCCGGGGCGCATGCAATTGTTGAGAGGTATCGGAGGCGCGAAAATAATCGACGATTCATATAAGTCTAGCCCCGAGGACGCCGTCGCCGCTATTCAGACATTTCTGGGCATGGAAGCACCACAGAGAATCGCAATACTAGGCAGTATGAACGAGCTGGGCGACGTTTCGCCTGCGGAACATCAAAAATTAGGACGCATGCTTTATCCGGATTACGTCGAGTGGGTCATCACTGTTGGCGCTGACGCGGAAAAATACATAGCGCCCGCGGCGCATGCGCAAGGCTGTCAAGTAAAATCATTCGACAGCTCTGTCCGGGCGGGAGCATTTGCTCACAGCGTGATAAAACCGAATGCCGTGGTACTAGTTAAAGGATCGCAAAATCGGGTGTATACTGAAGAGGCAATCAAAGTGCTTTTGCTAGACCAGAATGACGCGAACAAACTCGTGCGACAATCACCCGCGTGGATGGCTACAAAGGAAGAATTCTTTGAAAGGAATATCGTCTGATGAGTAAACCCGAACCACCGAAAGTAACCAAAAAATCATGGTTGAATTTGTGGCTTTTCTTGGGTGGCGGAACACTGGTATTGATAGCGGTAATAGTAGCATTGATGCAGAATACATGGCAGTCTAGCCCAGTAAAATCACTATTCGATGCCGCGGATTATGCTAGGCAAAATCCAGCCGTGTATAACGTGACAATAGGTAATAACAACAGCAATTTTCAGGTAATAACCGATGGCGTTGTTCAGCACCTGGAAGGAACGTTAGAGGGCGCAAAGGTAGAAGCCGTTGCAAGTGGAAAAGATCTGTACATAAAAACAACGACGCCAAAAGAGTTTCTAAGATTATTCTTATCGCAGTCAAATCAGCGCCAGGCGCAGACACACGAGAATCGAATCGTTTTTCTAGACAATTTATGGATGCGAGCGAACGTTGATGATTTATCTACTGATTCACTAGCATCTGTGTTATTACAGTGTGGTTTGGGTGCCAGAGTAGGGATTTCAGATGCTAATGATTCAAAACAGTCCATGCAAAGCAACTATTCGGCGAATCAATTTCTAGACGTCGGTGAAGTTGTGAATACAGATGATAATTCGGTGGTAACTTACCGGATAGATATAGATAGATTGAAATCTTTCTTTGACGGTTTGGTAAAAACCGATTTTGGCAAAGAAGTGCCGAGGTGTAAATATGTAGCTGATCGACTAGATTTTTATAACGAAGGGGTGCAATACAAGGTGACTATGTCGCAACTAGACAACAAGATAGAGAGCATCGTAGCGGTAAAAAATAACGTCGAAGTAATAAAGATAACCGCGCAATATCCCAAAGAGAAGCCCATCATTCAAGTACCTAGTGAGGGCATAGATCTCAAGCGTTTGATAGACGGATACAACAATTTGTTGGCCAATCCCTTGATTGAAGAATAGAACTGCTATAATGTAACAGATGAAAAGATATTCTCCGAAAGAGATAGAGCCTAAATGGCAAAAATATTGGGACGAGAACGGCACGTATGTTGCCGATTTGAATAGTGCCAAAAACAAATATTTTGCCATGAGTATGTTTAATTACCCCAGTGGTGCTGGTATTCATATTGGCCATGCTATGAACTACACCATCAGTGATGTCATGGCTCGGTTCAAGCGCCAACATGGATATGAGAGTTACCATCCCGTCGGATGGGACGCGTTTGGATTGCCGGCGGAAAACTTTGCAATCAAATCTGGAATTTCCCCGCAAGAAAGCATGAAAAAGATCATCCCAGGGTATCACAAACAGTACAAGGCCATGGGCTGGAGTAACGACTGGACCAAAGAAATCGCCACGCACGAACCCGAATATTATAAATGGACGCAGTGGATTTTTGCTGAAATGTTCAAGGCCGGACTAGCCTACCAGGACAGCCGCATGCAGTGGTGGTGCGACAAGGACAAAACCGTACTGAGCAACGAGCAAGTAATCGATGGCAAGTGTTGGCGCCATGATGGTCCGGACGATCCTCTCGTCGAGAAAAAGGAAATCAAACAATGGTTTTTCAAGATTACGGAATACGCCGACGAACTACTGGAAGCAACGAATGACCTAGACTGGACGGAGAGTGTCAAGCTGGCACAGAAAAACTGGATAGGTAAATCACAGGGCGCAGAGATCGATTTCGTCGAAGCCGATAGTGAATCAAAAACCAAAGTATTTACCACTCGGCCTGACACATTGTTCGGCGCGACTTTTCTAGTACTTGCCCCGGAACATCCAGACGTTGATTTTTATGTAACACAGGAAAAAGAAAAAGAAGTTCAAGCATACGTCAAAGAGTCTGCGAAAAAATCTGAAATAGAACGCATGGAGAACAAGGAAAAGACAGGTGTGTTTACGGGTGCGTATGCTATCAACCCTGCCAACGGCCAAAAAATGCCGATCTGGGTTGCCGACTATGTGCTTTACGGCTATGGAACGGGTGCGATTATGGCGGTTCCAGCTCATGATGAACGTGACCAAGAGTTTGCTCAGAAGTTTGACCTACCAGTGGTTCAGGTGATTGATGAGAATGAGAATCTTGTAAATTCTGGCGAGTTTGATGGCCTTAATATTAATGATGCGCGCGAGAGAATCGTTGCTTGGCTCGAGGAAAAAGGCATTGGCGAATCCAAGACACTATTCAAGATACGCGATTGGTCCGTCAGTCGCCAGCGGTACTGGGGTGCGCCGATTCCAATTATCAATTGTCCGACCGATGGTCCCGTGTTGGACGAGAACCTACCGATAGAACTACCCGAATTAAAAGATTTTGCACCTGCAGGTGACGGCCGAAGTGCATTGGCTCGCGCTGATGAATGGTTGCACGTACAGTGTCCTAGGTGTGGCGGGGATGCCGAGCGAGAAACGGACACGCTAGATACGTACATTTGCTCTAGCTGGTATTTCCTACGGTACTTGGATCCTAGGAATGACGAGGAGATTTTTGATAGCAACGTAGCTAACAAATGGCAGCCTGTCGATTTTTATAATGGTGGTGACCACGCCACGGCCCATATGATATACGCTCGTTTCGTTACGCGATTCTTGCACAAGCAGGGTCTATTAGAGAACCCAGAGCCCTTCAAGCGGTTCTTGTTCAACGGTAAAGTTACGGCTAGTGATGGCAGTGCATTCTCGAAGAGTAAGGGAAACGGAATAGATCCACTAGAGATCATCTCTAGCGGATATGGCGCTGACTCTTTGCGTACCTACCTGATGTTTGCTGCGCCTCTGGAATTTAGCGCCCGATGGGATGAACAGGGAGTGCCAGGCACCTATCGATTCCTAAATCGCGTGTGGACTCTGGTTCAGGAGTTATTAGAGAGTAATCCAGACGCTTCGCGTACAGCAGAGTTGAGGAACAGTTCGTTACATCGAACTATCAAGAAAGTGACGGCAGACCTAGAGGATCAACGTTACAATACCGCGATAGCAGCCATTATGGAGTGCACTAACGACCTATACAAATTAAAGGCGAAGGATGAATATCGTGCGGATGATTGGCATCCGGCACTTTCTGCCTTGGTGTCGATGATTGCCCCTTTTGCGCCACATATTGCCGAGGAATTATGGCATCAGTTGGGCCACAAATCATCTGTACATCGTGATAGTTGGCCCAAATGGAATGACAAATATACCATTGGCGACAGCATGACAATAGTTGTTCAGGTAAGCGGTAAATTACGAGCTACACTAGAGCTTGCGCTAGATGCGAGTGAAGACGATGTAAAATCTCAGGCACTAGCCAACGAAAACGTTGCCAAATTTGTTGGCGATAAAGAACCCTTAAAGGTTATATACGTGCCTAAAAAGCTGGTAAATATAGTCATAAAATAGGACAACCCCCCACTGCCGTAGCAGTGAGGGGCCGAACTTTGGAGCAACTTGATCTGTACTACTTCTTCAGAGAAGGGTCATTCACGGTTCCGAAGAACCAGCGAGCGAACGGCCATATCGCGAGGAAGAGACCGTACGACAGAAGGGCGTAGACGGGGTCAGAATGGGCGACGGCCTTTTCGGCGTCGAACACGTAGCCGACCAGAACACTGACGGCTGCGATGCCGACGAGGCCAAGGCCAACCCAAACGAGCGAGTCGGTACCCAACCTTTCGTCACGACCAAAGTAGATCATGGTAGGGATGATGACAGCCGTGAGCAAGAGCAGCCACGAGGTGTATCCCATATTTTTTTAACTCCTTGGTTCTCTCGACGCACACTTATGTACGTCTCGTGACTATTATTATAGCATAAACAAGATAAAAAATCAATATAAAAGAAAACACCTCCTGGTAGCATGGGCTAAACCAGGAGGCGTCTGTTGGGTTGGGACTGTCAGGTTGTCGTGACGTGCTTGCCAACAAAGAAGGCGAAGGTCACGGCAGCGGTACCGATGCCGAACATCATGATGCCAGCACACAGCATCGAAACGTCGAGCGGCATGGGGGTGAAGGGCGGCGTGACGTCGGTCGACGGAAGCGAGAAGAATCCGTAGATGAGGCCGGCGATCATCCCGATGCCCCCGCCAAAGCGGACGCGCCGGATGCGATCGGTCACCACATGGTCCTCGGGTCCTCCCCAATAGGCGTACGCCATGGCGACGAGGCCGGCGAACATGAACAGTACAAATTCCAACACAGTAAGGTTCTCCTCTCGGGCGATGACCTGTCAACTTACAAGGCCTATCCTTTAATTATAACATAAACATAATAAATAAGCAATACTATTGAATAATGCTTGCAAAAATGCTATAATCATTACAAATAATGACAACCGAGAGGAGAACTTTTCTATGTCAGAACCGAAAAAGCAGACTAGCCCCCGCAAAACGGGTCTACGCCGAAGTCACCTCGTGCTTAAACTTGCACGTCGTGTCAACGCTAAATCGCCGGTTAAGGTAGCAACTACCAAACGCGAGACCGGTAAAAAACTCGCAAAGTAAGCGCATAAGCGTTATACTGATAAAAAGTATTAACAAGAAAGAACCTTACGTAGATGGCATCAAATCGTCACTTGGGCAGGATCGTAGCACTACAGACGCTGTACGAATATGAATTTCGACTCAGCGCCGATGATAAAAGTGCGTCGGTTGACGAAATACTTGACCGCAATCTTGGCCGATATGACCAGGAAATAGAAGATACAGACTTTGTAAAAAAGTTGGTCGAAGGTGTATTGGACAAACAGGACGAACTGGACGATCAGATTCGTCCACTGGCACCTGAATGGCCGCTAGAGCAAATCGCGCGTATCGATCGGAACGTACTCCGTATCGGTTTGTACGAATTGCTCCATTTGGCAGACCAAGTACCTCCAAAGGTAGCTATAAACGAAGCGGTGGAATTGGCAAAAGCGTTTGGTTCGGACAATTCGAGTAAGTTTATAAATGGCGTGTTAGGCACGGCGTTTCGAACTCTCGTAGAGGACCAAACAGATGTCGAAACCGAATCTAAATAACTTCAAAAAATATTTCAATCGAAAAAAACCATCAATTCAAGAAATCGTACGCGAAGCAACCGCCGGTGGCGTAGTATGGCGACGTAACAAAAGTGGCAAGATAGAGATCTTGTTGATCCAGGACATCAAGGATAGATGGACTATACCAAAGGGCCACATAGAAGAAGGCGAAACCGCTCAGCAGACTGCACGTCGTGAAATTGGCGAGGAAGCGGGCTTGCACGAACTAGAGATTCAGGGATGGTTGGGAAAGATACATTTTCGCTATCGCCGTTTGGACAAACTAGTTTTGATGACCACACAGATTTATCTAGTCAAGGCACTCGGTGACACGAACGCGATCCAAAAAGAGGACATCATGAACGATATCCGTTGGTTTGACTTTCACGATGCCCTAGAGGAAGTCGAGTACGAAGATATTGGAAAACTAATGCTATTAGCCATGAAAAAGATACGACAGGACAATTTGTAATGAGCGGCATGAACAAAACACCGTATCAGGACTTCGCCCGAGACCATATTGGGTTTGAATTTGACAATATCGATTATCTGATAACCGCGTTGACACATCGTAGCTATGTCAACGAACATCGCAAGAGTGTGTCTGAACACAACGAACGTTTGGAATTCCTCGGTGATGCTGTATTAGAATTGGTAGTGACGGATTATCTATATAAGAATTTCGACGAACCGGAAGGAATTCTAACCAGTTGGAGGGCGAGCCTAGTTCGAACCGAGAGCATAGGTGAGGCAGGTAGTAAACTGGGCTATGAACCACTGTTGCGTATGAGCAGGGGGGAAAAGAATGGTAGTAAACGTGCCAGGCAGCAGATATTGGCGAATGCCTTCGAAGCAGTGATAGGTGCGATCTACTTGGAAAAGGGATATGAGGCCGCCGAAGAATTCATCAAAAAAAATATCTTATCAAAACTTGATGAGATACTAAAGACCGGAAGTTGGCGCGATCCAAAATCCCACCTTCAGGAAGTTTCGCAAAAAATCGACGGTGCTACGCCACAATACAAAGTATTGGAAGAGGAAGGTCCCGATCATGACAAAGTGTTCACGTTGGGCGTATACGTGGGCGACAAAATGATGGGCAAAGGAACTGGCACCAGTAAACAAAATGCCCAGCAGCAAGCCGCCAAGGCCGCGATCGAAAAATACGGAGTAAGCGCAAAGAAAAAGCCACTGTAATAAATGTAGATAAAACTACGACACATATACCGATTATGCTGTTGTAATAGTCTGTGCCTGTCGATAACCTTGTAAAGGATGGAAATTACATTAGTCATTGTCGTTGGTGTTGCATTGTTTTTTGATTTCACGAATGGATTTCATGATACGGCAAATGCTATCGCTACTATGGTGTCAACCAAGGCGATAAATCCAAAACTAGCTGTAATTGGCGCGGCGATTCTGAACTTTCTAGGAGCCTTTGTCTCATTGCATGTCGCCGCGACGATTGCCAAGGGTATAGTTAACCCCGATGTTATTACCCTTGACGTGATATTAGCGGGTTTGGTTGGTGCGATTGTTTGGAATTTGATTACGTGGCGGATGGGTCTGCCGTCTAGTTCGTCGCACGCACTTATTGGGGGCGTTGCGGGTGCAACATTCTTCTCGGCAGGTGCCGACGTTATTCTTTGGGACGGCGTGCAGTCCAAGGTGCTGCTTCCATCGCTAGTTTCGCCGATCATGGGTATGGCAGGCGCCGCAGTACTATTATTCGTAATCATACGGATTGTAAAGAGGTTTCATCAGGAAAAAGTATCCCTGGTGTTCAAACGATTACAGCTTCTGTCGGGCGGTTTCGTGGCGTTCACTCACGGTACGAATGACGCGCAAAAAACCATGGGAATCATTGTACTTGCTCTTATAGCTGCGTATCCAAACCAGGACTGGGGTGTGCCGCTCTGGGTTATTATTTCATCTGCTACGGCCATGGCCATTGGTACGTATTTGGGTGGATGGCGTATCATCCACACGTTAGGAGAAAAGATAACAAAGCTCACGTCACAGCAAGGCTTCGCTGCCGAAACGTCCGCGGCGACTACATTATGGTTGACATCGCATTATGGGATGCCAGTTTCCACCACTCACACTATCAGTGGTTCTATTCTAGGCTCGGGTCTAGCGACGGATAGAAAATCGGTCAATTGGGGAGTTGCAAGACATATACTAATAGCCTGGTTAATTACCATTCCTGCCGCAGCTATAATCGCAGGATATGCAGAATTAGTAACTCGCATACCAAATGGATCTGGTATATTACTACTTCTGGGTTCATTGGTATGTTTGGGCGTGTATGTGACACGCGACTGGACATTTGAAGAGGTGG
>JAUIGB010000026.1 GCA_030429975.1 bacterium
CTTTTAAAGTCTCGTCGACGATAGCCAAGGCCATGTTGGCCGCCTCGACGACATTATGATTATCCAACCGCTGTTTGATCATGATGTAATTGTAGCATAAGCATTATATAAAATAACCACTTAGGACATTGAAATTTTACATAAATTAGCACTAGAGTTATAATATATGTCATCTAAACAAGGGGGACAAAATGTCATCACCAGAAGTACCATCAATACCGGATAAATGTAAACTGTGTTACGAAGCGAATTCATTGTCGGCTCAGTACGGTATGCTGGATGAAGTCCTGAACCAACTGGAGTCTCAAAAAGAAAATGGCGAGGAAGCCGAAGTGCAATACTTTGGCATTGATGCTGATGGAAACGAAGTGGAGGTTAATGGTTTCGACGATAATTCAGATGAAGACAGTGGCCTTGATGTTACTGGCGAAGCAATAGTATCTGATTTCGACGGAGACATTGGAGGATTAACGGAGAGCGCGCCCGCTAATCCGTTTAGCACTGAAAATATGCGTAAATCACTGGATGAAGCAAAGAAGCAATTGGCCGACATGACATCGAAATGCATAGGTACGCTAGCGCTGAAGGGTCAAACCAATGACGGTATCGTGCACGAAGTGTTTATATGTCAGGAACCGAACGCCGGGAAGATGCGGGACCCCATGACCGGCGAGGAGTCGCACGTTCGTGATTTCTTGTCAGAAAACGGACCCGTTGAGATGGTAATGCCTCAAGTAATGCGCTTAAGCTTGCCTGAACAAGAAAAGCCAAGCGACGATTAGGGTTCTTGTCCCACTTTTCCGTTAGATGCAGCTAAGGACTGTTTACCTTGCAAAAATTATAAGAGTATGATGAAATTATAGTAGTTTCGTCAAACTCTGGCGAAAAAGGTCTTGGAAATGTAGGAGTATCAATGGGGCTCATATGGGCATTCGTTGTACAGATAGTGCTCTTGTGCGCTATCATTGGAATCGTCAAAATGCAGGGTGGTGAGCTAATTTGGACGCTGTTGTTCCCTCCTGTAGTTGGGTTGATACTGGTGATGTTCATGGTTGACGAGCTATGGGCGGGACTTGGATATATGCTGGCTATCGTCGCCGTCGTTATGTATAGGTGGATGCAGCTAACCTGGCGCAATAGAACAAGCAAACCACCGAATCAGAACAAGACCTAACCAAGTGCCGAGCCTTACGAGGCCGGCACTTGGTAAAGTCGTTGAAATTATATGTATATTATTGTAGAGTAATCATAATGCGGTGGGACATCGCATCTTTACCAACCGTCAGCTTAGGAGTAAGAGTGGCAGAAATCACAGTTCTTCAGGTATGGGGAATCTATTTTTTTATAGTCGCCATTGTGGTGTACTTAGGTGGACAGTACCTTCCAAATGTTTTTTCGAATTCCATCAACATCATGTTCGGATTATCGGTCGCCGCTGGTCTCGTAACAACCGCGCTACCAGTAACAGCAACTTGGGTATTCGAGGAGTATCTATCGTTCCGAATCTTGCTATGGGCAGCAGTTACCATAGGCGTGCTGTTGCCCTTCGGCGCATATCACTTGGTTCGGGGCGTACGGGAAACGATACAGTCATATGTCGAGTACAAGCAGCGTGAAATTGATAACGCAAGTGCGGACACCGTTTCGTTCAGCGTAGTCGGTGAGCACGACACCCAGCCTATTCCAGTTGTGTCATTCGAAACCCCTCTCGAAAATATTCGAGGTGGCGTTACGGGTTACGCACGGACAGAGGCCTAAACTAGTCTGACAACTGGTCGGTAATAAATGCGAAAAGGCCGGATCTAGAAATACCTCAAAGGGAACTTCTAGATTCGGCCTTGTTCTATTTGGGCTGTTTATAGGTACTGACCTGTGCTATCGTTCGGTTGTGGCACCTGAACAAAATTAGGCATCTGTGGCCGTGCCCCCATTTGCGCTGCTTGTCTTGCCTGTTCTGCCGCGGCTAATAACTCCGGCTTTTCTTCTCGGACTTTTTCTTGCGCCTTTTTTGCGGCTTCCATTTGTGTAATCTGTGCATTTGTCTGATTCATGACTGCTTCGGCGATTAAATCATCCCTTAATTCTTTTGAAATCATGGGCGCGCCACCCTTACCTACAAGAGTTTCATTGATGTTTAAGTTTGCCACGACCGCGTTAAAAATGCTACGTTTTGGACATAGTTCTTCGGAATCATTTGTCAAATTATTGCCACCACAGGTTTCTCTTGGCATGCTATCGTACACATCTCGATACATTGCGGTTTTTGCCGCTACCGCGCGCGCGGAGGCACTCAGTGTTGCGCTGTCTTCTGCGCCGTCTCGAGTTTCCCCCATATTTTCGAGGGTGATAATCATGCTTTCTAGACTACAGTTTCCACTACACGATGCTTTTTCTGGGCTTCCCATATTCTTCTCCTCTCGTTACGGGTAATGACACTATTATAACGCTACGCGCGAATGGTTACTAGTTTGTGCTACCGGCGCCTAAACGTATCGAACGCTAATGCCGCGGCAGCTACCGTGAGGCCCATCTTTACTATGCGTCTATTTCTACTCTTATCAGCTAGCACCTCATTATTATTCCTGGGAGCTTTTTGGATTATTTCAGCTAGTTTATCGCGGTGCTTTCGGTGTATATCGGTAACTACAGAGTCACGGTCCATAGGCATGAACTGTTCGCCCACCGGGAAGGAGATGTCTTCTATATCCACGCAGGCAATTGCATAATCACGATACACTTCATCGTTTGGCAACTGTGTCCACTTACTTCGAATTTGTTTCGATACCATTCCTATATCTTCCCGCATTCTACTATCGTGATTTTTTAATGCGCTACTTATTGTGTCGACCGCTTTTTTAGCTGGCATGTTTGATGATATTACTGATAGCATATCGTCCAGGGCAGCGTCTAGATCGAACGATATTTCAAGCAACCTCTGAGTTGCCTCGGCCTTCGTATCTCCGCCTATGCCGTCGTATATATTCGCTAGTTGACTGGTCATAAGGTTGCGGACAACGCTGACATTACCAATACTATTCTCGACTGGGTCATCGTGCTGGTTGCCACTTACTTCGAATCTATCCATGACGGTATTCAACCATAAATACCACTAGATAACAATGACTAATAGTTTATGAATATTGTCCATTTGCTGGCACTATGGACGGTCTCGCCATTAATCAACTATGTTGGTGTTTTTGGAGTTTTTGTACAATCGTCGGCCAATGTACTTATGAACTTCGGCGATGACTATTGGAATTATAAAGGCAACTACTCCCGTAACTATTATGTCGCTAAATTCTACCGGAGCTATATGTAGTATAGGAGCAAGTGGTCCAACGAGCGCTAATGCCTGAACCGTTATAGCCAATGTCAGTCCGATATAGAACGGAGTACTCCATGTGCGAAGCCTGCGGAATAACGACTGATGATCACTTCGGGCGTTGAATGCATTTGACCACTGCATGACCACTAGCGCGCTAAATGCGATTGTTCTGGCGTATGCTTCGCCATGAGTGTCTATGTAGTGAGCAAACAATGCCAGGACCGTACCGGCCATACTGAGAGCGACTAGTATCATTCGTGAAATGATGAACTTGTTAAGGATTGGTGAATTGGGTCGTTTTGGGCGCTGTTTCATTATGTGCTTTTCGCCTGGCTCCAGACCGATAGGTATGACCATTGCGGTGTCTGTAACTAGATTTACGAATAGTATCTGAACTGGCAACAACGGCAATGGTAGGCCAACGATCAATGATCCAAGCATCGTTAACACTTCGCCAGATGTCGTTGACAGCAGATAGTAGAGCATCTTGCGAATATTGTTGATAATTATTCTGCCCTGATACATCGCGTCAATAATTGATTTGAAGTTATCGTCCAACAGAATTATGTCACCGGCGTCACGTGCTATATGGCTACCACTGCCCATTGCCAGTCCGACATGCGCGTCGGTTAGTGCCGGTACGTCATTCACGCCATCTCCGGTCATTGCCGTGATGTTATGTTTCTTTAGTAGTTCTAATATTCTGTACTTGTGTTCAGGTATGACGCGTGCGAAAACGCGTATATCACGAATTGCTTGGTCTAGCTCTTCATCACTCATGATACTCATATTCCTAGCGTCAAAAACTTGGTCGCGTGACTGAACCATACCTAATTCACGTGCTATATGATATGCCGTTTCTGCGTGGTCACCCGTTACCATGCGAACAGTTACGCCTGCGCTTTGGGCCATATGTATAGCTCGTTTTGCTTCGGGTCGCAATACGTCGGAAACCGCGACGAAGCCTACAAAATCGAATTTAGTATTCTTTGGCAGGTCGCTAAATTTCTTGATGTTTTTGCCGATTGTGGTCGTAGCCAACGCGATGACTCGATAGCCATCGGCGGTTAGCTCGTGAAGCATATGCGTTGCTTTCTCGTGTTCGCCAGAGGTCATATCACTACGCTGTAGTACGTGTTCTGGAGCGCCTTTTACGTCGAGCGTGAAGTTACTGCCATGTTCAAATATATTGCCACTCATGCTGACGGCTTGATCGAACGGTAGCGTCGCAATAATTTTGTGATTTAGGTCGGGCATTTTTTTACTACTAACGTATTCAATAAACGACATGTCTAGAGGATCGTGCGATTTATTATTATCACCGTTTATCGTTTTTTGAATGTATTGGTCTATGGGGTGTCGACTAAAATCGGGTTGCCATACCTTGCCTACGGTGAGTTTGTTTTTTGTCAAGGTCCCGGTCTTGTCACTAGCAATCGTAGTTATCGCACCTATGGTTTCTATAGCCCGCATAGTTCGAACGAGTGCTTTTTTAGCCGCCATACGACGAATACCCAGAACGAGTACCACGGCGATGGCTATTGGTAGACCTTCTGGTACGGCACTAACGGACAGCGCTATAACGAATCTTATTGCTTCGGCAAGCTCCATACTTCGGAGCATGGCGAGGCCAAACGCTACAACAGCCATAGCTGAAACTACACCCACTATTTGGGTAACTAGTTTGTCTATTTTTTTCTGTATCGGGCTCGTGTCAGTTGGTCTAGATGCTAGTGCCGCCAGCTGTCCAAACTGCGTCGCGTTGGCAGTGTGTGTTACGACGGCGCGAGCCGTACCGGCCACTATAAACGAGCCTTTGAACAGCAGATTGGAGCATTCGTATGTTTCTTTCTTGCCTTTTAACGCGTCGGTTTGCTTGTTTATTGGCTGTGACTCGCCTGTGAGCATAGACTCGTCAACGCGTACATTATTGCTAATCATTAATCGTGCGTCAGCAGGTATTCTTTCCCCCTCGGATAACTCTATGACATCTCCCGGCACCAGTAGCTGGGAGTCTATCTTTACCATGGAGCCATTTCTCAGGGTATCTACGTCTTGGGCTTGGTGTTTTGAAAGTGATCTTAGTATGCGTTCGGTTGATATCCTTTGTACGTAATAAATACCGGCGCTAATTACCATGATCGTCAGTATTATTATTGAGTCCAGCAACTCATGCTGAAAGACACTGATGGCGGCGGCTATGAACAGAACTAGCATGAATACGTTAGCGAAAGGTTCAACTATTTTGCGCCACAAGGGCTCACCTTTCACCGTAATCGCATTTTTACCGTGAATTCGTAGTCTTTCCTCGACCATCTCGTTAGAAAGGCCATTTTCGCTTGAATCTAAATCATCAAGCGTAGCATGCACGGATTTATCGTAGTAAAGCATTAGTAGTATTGTAACAAATTAGACGCCTAAGTATTAGGGCTACTATCGATTTTGTAACCAAAGCCGCGAACAGTTTTTAATATTTTACTATCAAAAGGGTCGTCAATTTTGGCGCGGAGATATTTCACGTATACCTCTACTGTGTTTAGCAGTACGTCTGCTTCATAGTCCCAGACGTACGCCACTATTGTTTCTTTACTAGAAGGCCTGTCTTGGTTTCGTAATAGGTATTCTAATAAAGCGAATTCCTTGGTGGTTAAATTTATGTTTTTACCCGCTCGCGTTACCGCATACGTTTCAGTGTCCAGGTGTAAATCACCAGCAGAGAGGATGGATTCTGTCGGTGAAGAGCGTTTGACTAGTCTTCGAACGTTGGTCATTATTTGTGATAAAGAAAATGGCTTAGCCAGATAACTGTCGGCGTCTCCGTTGGCGATTTTTGACCGATTTTTGTCCGTTTTTTTGTCCGTCAACATTAACACAGGCGTGTGCACTTTTGCGTTGCGCATTGTATTTACTATGCTGCCACCACCGCTTTTGTTTGATATTTTTTCGTCCAATATTATCAAATCGTATTGCTGAGATACGGCGGCACTACTTCCCTCGTCACTATCATATGCTGAATCAACATCGTAGCCCTCCTGCTCAAGGGATTGCTTTATCGATCGCGCTATCTTATGTTCCTTTTCTACTACGAGTATCCGCATAAGTTGCCCCCCTACGAACTTATTGTTATCTCGATCCAGCTACTGGATATTTTTTGCTCCAATTTTGCATTGATTGCAGAATTGGCATTAAATCTCTTCCCTTTGATGTTAATTGGTACGTACAGCGGTTACTGCCATCTAGTTGTTTTTTTTCAATAATGCCCTCACGCTCTAGTTGTTCTAGTCGTGCGCATAGTGTTCGCGGGTTTATTCCACCGGTCTTTTCCTGTAGTTGACAAAAGCGTACGGTCTTTTCGTTTAAAAAAAACCTCAGCATAAGTGGGGTCCACTTATTTCCAAGTATGTCTGTAGCGCTGTCCACGCTCCCAATCGTCTCCGACGTGGTTCTCATAGCGTAATTATATCTGTGATAAAACTTTTTTGCAATTAATTACGGGGGCGAAAGTCTACGCCACCGAAGTTTTTGATTTTTTTGCCTAGCTCAATAATTGTCTCTAGGGGTGTCGTATGGTCTATAGCGAAAGCTTCGCCATCGGGCAATAATATTTCCTTGTTGTCGACACCTAGGAACTCGCGTAATGATTTTTGCAGATATTTATACTTTCGATCATACTTATCGCCCAAAATAGCACTTCCAGTTGGGTCACCTTCCGGTGCGATATCTGGATTGTTCTTAACGGTTCTTCTTCTGCTCTTGATCTGTTCAGACGATTTAATCGCTCCTGTCGCCGTGTCAAATACTTTACCAAACGCAATGCTTGCCAAGCTAAAATTGGTATTAAAATCAACTATCGGTTCCAGCGAAGGCATCTCTGGTTTTTGTGTCGTATGATGAAGCGCGTTGTGAATACCGCGAAGCATCCATCCTATGTTCGAGGGGTTGTTGCGAAAATCTATTACTGCGTTTGCGTTTTTGCTTTCGAATTTGTCATCAGACATAGCCAAACGAGTGGCCCACATTTCCCACTCTTTTTCATAATAATAAAAATGATGAAAGTCTGGAATGGTTCGAAAATCATCAGGAATGAATTCCCATTTGTAGTTATCGTGGAACAGGTCCATAACGCGATCAAAGGCATTCTCGACCTGTACGAATCCACGATCGTCGGTAGGCAGTACTATGCGTTTATCAGGATGAATAGCGCCCAGCCAATCGGTTGGGTTTTTCCATGCCTCGCGGGGTGGCATGCTGTCGGGATTATAGACAACCGCTCTGCCTTCCATACACGTCTATTATAATATATTTATAGTTATGAGTCAATCTTCGTACAGTTCGTAACCCGGCGGACGGTATGGGGTTATATGCATCTTTACGCTGATAGGATAATAAAACTCATTCTCTACGTCATCGTATCCGTATGTTATTGATCGGACGGCAGGGATGGTTGTGTGTGGTACGAACGTAAATTCTTGTAGTCGGTTCAAATGCCTGCCCTTTGCGAGTGCGACATCATGTGGAATGTCATTATGCATGGCGTATACGCTTTTTATACCGGCGATATAATTTAGCGAACCTTCTTTCATTTCTAATTCGCTAGATATGTATTTCGCGAGGTCAGCTTTTAAATCGGCGTATGCAATGTTGGATAATTTATCGTTTTCACCAAATTCAATACTAGATAACAGCCTTAGTTTGTCTTGCAGGGATTCCCCGCGTTTCAGTACGGATTTTAGTTGGTGCATGAAGTCTTTGCCCAAACCCATCTCTTGGTTTTCCAGCGTAGATTCCAAAACTGATTTTTTTTCGTTGACTATTTCGGCATTCCCTGTGTGCGCAGGGTTGAGGTACAAAACATATGACTGTGAAATGTCATAGTGTCCCGCTGGAGTTGGAGGTTTGCCAGGTTCTACGTCCACCGAAAACTGTGGCGCCGACGTAACTTGAGCGACGTGATGGATTGTTCCGTTTACCGCCGCGTATCCCATAGATCTGGCAAGAGTATTTGGAGGTATTTTTCCTGATTCAAGTTTTTGCTCGACGATCTTTAGCTTGCTATTGGCTGTTACTAGTACAAAACGAGATGCCGCTCCATCTTCATTTATTATGATTTCTTCGCCTACGTGGTCACAGGTCTCGTTTAACTTTGTTACTAGCTCTTCGCTCTTCGCCTTTTTGTCCGTTTCTTTACCTTCGAAATCAGTCAGGATTTCTTGGTAGGCGACGGCCTTTTTATAGGCCTTTTGAACTGTCGTAACAGGTAGCAAAGGGTCTTTTTCAGTCCAATCCTCGAACATTTCTGAAAACAAAGAACCCCCATCGTCACTATCTTTGGGGGGTTCGGAATGCTCCGCCATGCAATGATTATACACCAAGCATATGCAAGTTGCAAACGGATTCTATGACCGGCTACGATACGCTGAGTAGAGTCCAGCTACCGCCACGATTGTCGCTTCGCAAACGAAAAGTGTTGATTCCGTCGCTCATTGACATTATCTGTGCTAGGGCTGATCCTCTGCGAATTGTAGTACATAGGCCACAGTCGATAAAATCGATTGCCTTACCTTCGAACTCGATTCGCCTAGGAACGGCGCGCATATTGCGACCAAATCCCATGCTCAGAATTGTTACCGGTATGTTAAAGGTTTTTGTCATTTCCCTATTCCCCCTTAGGATTGATTTTTTGTACGCGCGGATTTTATGTGGGGAACTACTCTGGCTAACAAGTCTACCGCATGACTCGTTTCGAACGCTTTCGTAGCGAATTGCACGAACGACAGGGACGACCGAAAACATTCGGTGAGTATATCGACGTAGTTTAATTTACGTCTGTGAGTGAAAAGATGGCACTCCCACCAGTACTCGCATGACTATTCATTATTATGCGCTTATGCTCGTGAACGTGCAATATTGTTTGTCGATTTTACAACCAGTTTTTGGGCACGG
>JAUIGB010000003.1 GCA_030429975.1 bacterium
TAGGACACCCTGCCGTCGTTGAAAATGACGGCAAATACTACTTGTTCTACCATAAAGGCTCGTTCGACGAAAACGGGAAAATGAACGATCGCAGTACATATATGCAAGAAATCAAATTCGACGGAGATTCTATCCTTCCGCTGGACCACGTCAATCGTCGCTAATAACCACCGTGTATCTGTGTTAGTATACATATACTATGTCATCGTCTGAATATGCAAACAGTCGCAAGCCCGATTCAACAAATAGAGGGGCTTCCGGTGGTTGTGAAAGCATCGAAAAATACATCACGAAATTTAATACCCTCCATAGTATCAACAAGTTACGGGGCGAAACATTTGCCCAGCCATTAGCATTGATGGCGGGAAATATACTATCCGGGGGCCAAATGGTTCAAGGTTCAACGGTACGCGAGAGCCAAGTCGGCGGAGTTCGCGTCAACTTTGATACCCGAGAAAAACGAGTTGTACCCGGTCGCATTCCACTAAGACTTATGTCGGATGTTCCGGGAGTCTTGCCAGAAGAATTAAAGATTGGACAAGTGCTAGAGAGTGGCTGTGTAGTTTTGGATAGCCCCAAACATACGGGTTCCAACCCAGAAAGACACAACCAGGACGAAGTCGGCGTCGCCCTGACTCACTACAAAAATGGCGGTTTCATAACCATGCCGTCCGACCTAGAAATCGCAGTTTGGGGTAATTTGGAGGATGTAAATTCATCTACCATGTTTGGGAAGTTCGTACTAGAAAGGCTAGCCCTACTACGTCGTCCAGTAAAAGAAAATATCAGTGATATACTGAAAAGATTCGACGACTAAAGGAGACACATAATGGAACGAAACGAGACTAATCGTAAAAGCGAAATTGGACGAAAAGCCACTAGAGGCCTAGGGATCGCAGCTATGTTTGGTGGTTTTTTGGCAATAGATGTTTCGGCTTGTGCTGTTATGGCTAGCACAGACCACCAGAATAGAAACGCAATAGCGGCACGCGACAGCCTATTCCAAGCCGTAGCCGAATCAACCGGTTCATCGTACACCGATATTTCTGGACCAAACCGCAATATGGCCGGACGGTTTATTGATCAAGATCACATGATGGTTGGCCTAGGTAAGCCGTCTGATATTCCTGCCTCTCTAGATTTCCTAGAACAGGCCTCCGAGCACCTGGAAGAGGACAGGCTCAATCAAGACGTCAAGCAAGCGATTGATATTGAGCTGTCCGAAAGTCGTCAAGACCCTCCAGAGGGAGAAGAGATTAGCGAATACAGCGAGCGCGTCCTAAACATGGCAAAAGACACGTTTACTAACGCGAACAATGGTCTAATGATTGATAATACTGACGCAAAAATCTTTGGCACGTCAGCCGGGGTTATGGCACTGGGCGCAGGCGTCACTGCTCTGTCATTTTGGCGACGTAATAAAAAATCATAGTTTTTTATATTTGCTATGGCTCTCGTTCAGGGTTCGGTGTACTTTACTGCATTGACGTTTGCGTCTATCGGCCTCGGCGCGAGATTCGGTAAATGGCTCGCCCAGGCAATCCGCGACCATTGTATGATTGCCGTCCCTATCTGTCTCTACGGTTATGTTTAGAACGCAACTACCTAACTCTCCAAAAAGGTTACAGCCCCTACATATGTCGCGGTTTGATTTTTGTTCCATGCCTTCTAAGGAGTCGGATTCGTCTGGCGAAAAAACCTCGGCAGTGTCGTCTGACACGGGAGTTCTAGAACTGTATTCCCAGCCATAGACTTCTCTGCGGTATATCGGCATATTACGAATCCTCCGTACATCTCATTATACACGCGCTTGTGCTACGTGCCTCGTAATGGTTTAATTATCGTACTATGGGATATAGCTCCGAAGAAGGTATATTTGGCAGGTTTCGAAAATACCGCAATAATTCAAATAGCGAAACGATTTCTCCAGAGTCGGGTCATGACTATCGTATAGACCGCATAAAATCACGCATGGGTCGCGGTGCCGTTACGAGAGGACACCTAGTCTACCCCGTGGATAAACCAGATGATCCTATGCGTGCCTTGTACCTCAACGGATTTATGACACCAAGAAATGCGTATTTAGATAACGCCAGTGAACTAGCACGCCTAGGTATCGCGACCGCTCTTTTCGACACCAGGAGAATCATTAATTTACGTGACATAGAAAACCCTATTCAGCCAGCGATAGACGGCGGAATACATATGCTAGACATCATGGACGATAACGAGATAGGTGGTGACACGGCCGCCATCGGTCATTCAATGGGTGGTCTTACCGCCGCTAGTATAGCCATCCAGGACCGAAGGATTGATTATTATATTGGTGACGCGATAGCAGGTATAGAACACGATAAAATGTGGCGACAGCATTTAAAAAATCGTAAAAAGGTTCAGAGAGGTATAACTGCCCCTCTTGTCAGTATGTTGGTCAAGCGTAGCGACCGACTGAGCACGATTAGCGAATACGTGGCTGACTTCATACACAACCCAACTCAAAAAGCCCTGCAGGGTCTCATGTTGTGTCGTGACCCAGAGATATCAAGATATTTTAAAGTGTTGAATAATATAGATGTGCCGATTGCGGTACTGTTGCAAAAACACGACGAGTTTTTCGCGCACGACAGACAGCGAGTTGAGATAGACAAGGACCTGGAGGTTTTTGGAACGGTCATAGACGTTGATGGTGCGCACATGCACGCGAACTTTCGGCCTTTAGAAAATGCCAGGCTTCGTGCCGAAACTATGAAAATGCTACACAATCAAAAACGAAAAGCACTGTAAAGTTTGCTTTACATACAATCTGTTATAGACTGTACATATGAGAGCAAAAGAAACTGTCAGGAGTGATCTGACTAGTCGTCGCAAAAAGCTAGGACTCACCCAAGAGGATCTGGCGAAAAAAGTAGGCGTCACTAGACAGACGATAATCGCCATAGAAAAGGGCGACTACGTTCCTTCGGTTTTGCTAGCTTTAAAAATCGCGAAGATATTCGACGAATCTGTAGAAAGGATTTTCAAATATGAAGAAAAGTAGAATTTCTGAATGGTTATTGGCGCTCGCGACAATCGTAGCGCTGGTATTGATAGTCAATCCTTTCGGAATTATCATGACTTCCGCCTACACGCTAATGATACTGATGTTACTAGGTATAGCGGTCATTGCTTTTGGGGTTTTTGTCTGGCGCGAGGACTATCATGACGAACGAGAAGAATTATATGCTATGAAGGCTGGTAGGTTGTCGTACTTCGTTGGCGGCGCGGTGCTAGTTCTAGCGATCACCATTCAGACCCTCGACCATACTTTGGATATATGGCTAGTCATAGCGCTAGCTTCAATGGTACTCACGAAACTCGTCGTGAGCGCCTGGCATCAGACAAGATAAATGTAAAGTTGACTTTACATTTTGCCTAGGTTATATTGACTATATAATACCTAACATAAAGGAGGGATATCCCTATGAACAAAGGTTTAATAGTCGCGATAGTAGTTGCCGCACTGGCCGTTGGCGGCGGAGCCTACTACGTAATGTCACAGCAACAAAATGAAAACAACAATGCCACCGACACCAGCCAGGACGCAATGGACAAAGAAGATGACGCCATGATGGCAGACGAAAAAATGACTGGTGACGCCATGGAAAAAGACGACGCGATGAAAAAAGATGATGCCATGGAGAAAGATGACAAAATGTCACACGATGATTCCATGACGCCCGAAGAAGAAGCCATGATGCAGAAGGAAGAGCAGTAACAATGCTGTTTGTATTACTGGCATTTTTTGCAGGCGTCATAACCGTTTTTGCACCGTGTGTATTCGCACTATTGCCAGTAATCGTGGGTGGATCAATCAGTGGTGATGTGCATGACAAACGAAGACCGTTTATCATCGTGGCCAGTATGGCCGCATCACTGCTGATATTTACCTTACTTTTAAAAGCCACGACATTATTTATCGATATTCATCCGGCATTTATTACGGGAATAGCCGGCGGCATAATTATCACCTTGGGATTCTTTCTGTTATTCCCCATGCTATACGATCGCATAATAGTCGCGCTTAATCTGCAAGCAAAATCTCAACAACTGCTAGGAAAAGGAAATGGTCGAGGTCCTTTGATCGGAGCGATTATTACCGGCGCTGCCCTCGGGCCAGTTTTTTCTAGTTGCAGCCCCGTGTATGCCTACATACTCGCAAGCATACTACCGGTAGATTTTACGGTCGCAATGGCTTATATGCTGGCATATATAGCCGGCCTCAGCATGATGCTACTACTGATAGGCTTTTTGGGGCAGAAATTGGTACGAAGATTAAAATGGGCAAGTGACCCGCGCGGTGTGTTCACGAAATTCATCGCTATATTATTCATTGCGGTTGGATTATTGATCATATCAGGCTATGACAAGAAGTTCCAAACATTCATCGCAGAATACACTCCTTTTGATTTCGATCATATATCGGCAGAGTTAATCCCAAAAACAAATCCTACCGAATCGGGCGGCTTGTTCGCGAAAAACGTATTAAACGTCAGGCCGTACAAGGCACCAGAATTAGTAGGATTAGAGAACTGGATCAACAGCAAACCTCTTATGCTTGCCGATCTCCAAGGCAAGGTCGTATTGATAGATTTTTGGACGTATAGCTGTATCAACTGTATTCGTACCCAACCATATCTAAAAGATTGGTATGAAACATATCACGACGAAGGTTTTGAAATAATTGGAGTACATGCGCCTGAATTCGCATTCGAGCGCGTACCCGAAAACGTGGAACAAGCCACGAAAGATGCCGGACTAACCTACCCAATTGCTCTGGATAACGATTTCGCCACGTGGCGTGCGTACGAAAACAGATACTGGCCAGCCACGTATCTAATAGACAAGGACGGCAACATACGAAGAACCCATTTTGGGGAGGGAGAATATAAAGAACAGGAGCGGGCAATACGACAACTACTATCAGAAGATAGTACCAGCCTACCCGAAGCCACTACGACAGGCAAGGAAAAGGATTCAGTCAGCAGACAGCAGACACGAGAGACGTATCTCGGTCTCGATCGAAGCGAGGCTTTTGGCGGAGATAGGCAGGTCGCTGGCGAACATATCTACAAAATCACAGATCCACCATATGCGAACACGTGGACAATAGGCGGAACATGGCAAACGGATGATGAAAGTATTACGGCAGTCCGAAATGGGATTTTTCGATTTCGAGTCTCTGCCAAGGATGTTTATCTCGTTGCTGAATCACATCGTGAAACAGGCAAGATAACCGTGCATATCGACGGAAAACCAGTTAGCACTATCAATGCGGCGGGTCGAGACGTCAATGACTCTGTCGCAACCATCACGAAAGCACGATTATACAGAATCGCCAGCTTTAATACATTTCAACGAGATATCCTCGTCGAACTCAAAGTGAGTGATGGCGTTCAAATAAATGCCTTCACGTTTGGAAGTTAGCTTTTTTTAATAACACCAGTGTTCATCTGATACGTTTGTGATAGTAGCCATAATGTGGTATCGTAAAAAATACTATGTCACATGAATCGATAAGAGCTGTTGACTATACTACAGAAAAAGGCGCAGAAAAAAAGCTCCTCATTATTCCGACTGACAACCCTCTCCGTGATATCATCAAGCCCCCTGAAGGCCCGCGCGTTTATCGCGAGAGGCTGGGCGCCGAGATTAGCGGTAAGGCAATCGATGATATATTTTTCTATCGTCAAGATCCACAGGAAGCCGAATTTGAGCATAGTGAGTTTGATCACCTAAAAATGGGAGGTTTATGGACAATTGGCCATCACTACACCAAACAAGCTATCGAGATGGCACAACATGGTCACGACTTTGCTACGTTCGTACCAAACTTCAACTATCCAGTTCTGCGCCCGCTCTATGACTCACAGCTACGTAAATCGCCTTACATTTGGCACGCAAAGAATGGTTTGCAGGTAGCCAAGGCCGTCCTACGGCATACCGGCAAAGACAAGCTTCGTATTAGCGGACATTCATACGCTGGGCACACCGTTACTCATCTCGTCTCGCATAAGCCAAAACTATTCGAAAGCGTCGTCCTGGAAGATCCATCCGGACCCACGACACATGACGTCAAGCCAGTAGAACTGGTACAAAAGGAGCTTTTACCGGCACTGCAAATTATGGGCGAAGACTTGCACATGTTGCCACCAAACACCAAAGAGCGAAGTATTCGGCGCATTACCGACCACGGTATTCATGCGGGTCGTGAATTGATTGGCCTTAAAACAATTCGTCCAGACTTTAGAAAAAATCTCAAAGAAATGCGTGATGCGGGCGTACCCGTAGGCCTGTTACTCCTTAGTCGTTCGGCAATCTTCAACGCCGTTCACATGCGAGCCGTCGCCGAAAGAGAAAACATGTTCGATCTCATCGATGAAGTAGACGAATACCACATTGCGCCGAACATTCGTCCGGCCTCGGTCAACGAAACAGAGCGTGATATGTTCGACCAATTAGCCGCCTAGGAGTCTGATCCCCCTCCTTATCGCCCAATCCGTCTGTTATAATATCTTTAATGGCGCGTTGGCCGAGAAGTTAGGCACTGGTCTGCAAAACCAGTTAGACGGGGGCGGTACCCGTACGTGCCTCCATGAGTTTATTATAAATATATGAAATCCGTAGTTATTTGTGGTTCAAAAAAGTATAGGCGCGAGATTGCGTCTTTTTGCAAGAAACTAGAAAAGCTAGGCGTAATGGTGTTCGAGCCAAGTATCCAGCAACCTATATTCGAAAACGAAATGATCCATTCCGACTATGTGACGGGTAAATTATTCAAGGGTTTGACCCTAGAGCACCTGGACTGGATTCGAAAAGCAGATGTCTGCTATGTTTATAACAAAGATAGCTATGCTGGCGTGAGCGTTACCATAGAAATGGCATATGCCAGCGCGCTAGGAAAGCCTATCATTGCCCTTGAACCAAAAACGGGCGACCCTTGTCGCGATACATTGATTGATAAAGTCATTACTACACCACAATCACTGGTAAAAGTGTTATAATTTGTTGAGAATGCGCGGGTGCTGGAATTGGTAGACAGTGCAGACTTAAAATCTGTTGGTTGAATAAACCGTGCGGGTTCAAGTCCCGCCCCGCGCACCAATAAATAAAAATCCATATGGATATCCATATGGATTTTTATTTTGGATACTACTTGGAATTAATCAGCTTGCCAACCGTATCGGCAAGGTCTGCCGGCAATACGAATAGCGTCTTTTGGCTAGGTTGTTCTGATATCTTTTCCAGCGTCTGTAATGTTCGAACGTTGATACCACCCTTGACCTTCAGTAGCGTGCCGGCTGCCTCTGCGACGATGCTAGCGGCGGCCTTTTCACCCTCGGCCGTAATGATTACGGCACGACGCTCACGTTCTGCCTCGGCCTGCTTGGCCATGGCGCGTTTCATTTCCTGGGCTAGCTCTATGTTCTGAATCTTTACAGCCTCGACATCGATTCCCCATTGATCCGTCTGTTTGTCGACGATTTCCTTGATCAACTTGCTCATTTCATCGCGCTTTGTCAGAACATCATCCAAATCAGCATTACCGATTACATCGCGTAGTGCCGCCTGCGCGAACTGGCTAGTACCATAAATATAATCCGTAATTTCCAGCACCGCCCTATCCGGTTTTACGGCACGAAGATATACGACCGCATCGACGTTGATTGTCACGTTGTCCCTGGTTATAACCTCTTGCTTGCTAACATCAATAGGCGTTGATCGCACGTCTACACGTATCATGCGTTGAATTATTGGAAACACCAGTCGAAAGCCAGGCTGTCGCATACCGGTGTACCTACCCAACGTCAAGACCACGCCTCTCTCGTATTGATTCACTATCTTTATGCTAGCCAATAGATAGACTACTATCGCGCCCAGAACATACCAATACCATCCAAATTCCATATTTCCTCCTATATATTGTAGCTATTATATCATTTTATTAATGCTTCATTTATCAAAGAATCTATTAATTCGTCATAGTTAACACCCTCTTTTTGCCATAATTTAGGATACATACTGATATTGGTAAAACCAGGGAGTGTATTGACCTCCATCAAATATAGACTACCGTCATCGCTCAAAATATAGTCAATTCTAGACAATCCACTACCGCCCAAAACTTCGAATACTTTTTCTGCGGATTTTTTAATTCGTAGTCGATCGTCATCCATAATGTCTGCACTGAGTTTTACTTGCGCGGTGCTACTATCCGCGTACTTATCATCGTAACTGTAAAAATCATCACCAGGCACTATTTGTCCGACTCCACTGGTTCTGTGATTTGGCGGGGTTCCCAGAACTGCGACTTCCAGCTCCTTGCCGATAATTGCCTTTTCTATTAGCGCGATAGAATCATGCAGATGAGCTTCATCAAGGGCGTGTTCTAATTGCTCCTTGCTAGTTACTTTGCTAACGCCCACCGAGCTACCGGCTCGAGCGGGCTTTACAAACAACGTATGACCCAGCTCTTTTGCTAATTCATCGTAATCAGGAGTGTCCTGGTAGTCGTAGTGCGCGCGATAGGGTATTATATCTACCCCGTTAGCAGACAGCAGGCCTTTGCATGCAAGCTTGTTCATGGCGATACCGCTCGACGTAACATCGCAACCTACAATAGGTACATGCAACAGCTGAGTTAGACCCTGAACCGTTCCATCCTCTCCGTTTCTACCATGCAAAACAGGAAAAATTACATCCGGTTTTATTAACTCGCCCCTTGGATGAATCATGAATTCACCCGTGCCCAGTATAGGTACCAACATGCGACCGTTATTATCGATATCCTTTTTGGACACTTCGGGAACAAGCCACCATTTGCCACTCCTGTCTATATAACATAGATCGATCTTGTATTTTTCTGAATCAATCGCCGTACAAACATTCTTCGCCGACGATAAAGATACTTCATGTTCCGATGATTCGCCACCGAATAGCAACATTATATTCTTTTTACTCATCCCCCTATTATACTCCTCGGCTATAATAGAAGTATGGAAAGAGTACCGCTGGCCGAACGAATGCGACCGCAAAACCTGGAAGAGGTGATTGGACAGACACACTTGCTCGATGACGGTGAGATCTTGCGACGTATTGTCAAAAATAAAGAACCCGTCAGCCTGATATTATGGGGACCACCCGGTAGCGGCAAGACGACCCTTGCAAGAATAATCGCGCATGAAACGGATGCTGACTTTATCGAACTATCAGCCGTCACGAGCGGAAAAAAAGACATCATGAATGTCATAGAGCATGCCAAGCAAAACTGGAATCTAAAAGTTCGCACAATATTGTTTGTCGATGAAATTCACCGTTTCAACAAAGCACAGCAAGATGCCTTTTTACCGCATGTTGAATCTGGGCTCATCACCCTCATCGGTGCGACGACGGAAAATCCTAGCTTTGAAGTTATCACTCCGCTACTATCCAGAAGCCGCGTACTCGTCTTGCAATCACTCAGCAAAAATGAAATTATCGCGATCATTAAGCGCGCACTAAAGGATCTGAAAAAGACAAAAAATGTCACGCCCAAGGCGATCGATTACTTGGCGGAATTATCGGGAGGCGACGCACGCGTAGCCTTGGGAAATCTAGAACTCTCACTGGGCATGGGTGAACCAAAAGTGACGCCAGATGTCGTCAAGGTTGCAGCGCAAAAGCGCGTACCGGGTTATGACAAAAAGGGCGAGATGCACTATAACGTTATCAGCGCATTCATCAAAAGCATGCGGGGGAGTGACGTCAAGGCGACATTATACTATCTAGCTCGCATGATCGATGCCGGCGAGGATCCAAAATTTATTGCGCGAAGGATGGTAATATTCGCAAGCGAAGATATCGGCTTAGCCGGCAACGGGGCATTGAGCCTGGCAGTTGCAACCTTCCAAGCCATAGAGCTCGTTGGGATGCCTGAAAGTAATTACATGCTTTATCACACGGCAACCGCACTCGCACGAAGCAAAAAATCGCGAGAAGTAACGGATCTCATGCATGACGCACAAGACTTAGCGAAACGCTATCCCGACGCTGCAGTTCCGCTGCATTTGCGCAATGCGCCAACCAAACTCATGAAAAATATTGGCTACGGCGAAGGATACGAATGGAAGGCCGACTTCAAACACGGCAAAGGTTTTCTGCCTGAAGAGATGCAATAATCTATATAGCAGTGATAACGATCGCTTCGTTGGGTTCTAGTTGCACGCCATTTGTAACATCAATGTCGGACAAATGCTGATCGACGTATATGCTAGAAAAGATTTGTTTGCCGTTCTTAAAATCAGTAGTTATATCGACGTGTTGTAGGCGATCGCTGAAATTAACTGCGACCAGCAGTCTCTCCTCTTCGTGTCGTCTCTCAAAGGCGAAGACCTCTGAATTATCGTTAGAAAGAGACTGATATCGACCCTCTCGCGCTGCTGTCAATTTCTTTGTTAACGCGATTGCTTTTTTGTACAAATTAAATGATGATAGCGGGTCAACGATTTGATGATTGAGAGAGATGCCGATATCGTTTTGATTTACTGGTAGCCATAAATCCTTTTCGTCCGCCATGGAGAAACCGGCGTTCTTTTCGTTATCATTCCAAACAATTGGTGTCCGCTCGGCGTCACGAAAGCCATTCTCGTGATCACGCATTCGACTATGAGGAATATCGGCATCATGTAGACCCAGCTCTTCGCCATTGTAAATAAATTTCATGCCCGGCAGAAATAGGTTCAAAACAGCAACAGCACGTGCAGTATCGTCTCCTAATCTTGTTGCTATACGAGACGTGTCGTGATTGCCATTTACTTGGTTCCCAATAGAATCTTTGTCAAGATTTTCATAGTAATAACTCAGCTGGATTCTACGCTGCAAAGCCCCCCATTTCAACTTCATTGCACCAAAATTAAACGTCGTAGCGACGTCCGGCGCGATATCATTTAACTCGCGTAATTCCGATTCGCCCATATGCGCTTCCATGATCATACGTAGATCACGATGCTCGTATCGCTCGTCACGAATAACTTCGCACATTTCCCAAACATACCGATGTAATGCCTCGGGATAACCACAGCTATTGAAACGCATTAGTTGATCATATGGGTTGTCGTAATCATTTTCATTGTACGCCTCATCTACCTGCTCATCGGCAAAATTCATGTTTTTGCCAATCCAATTAACGGCGTCCAGACGAAAACCATCAACTCCGCGATCCAACCAAAATCGAAGAACCTTTTTCATTTCTTCACGGACGCGTGGATTACTCCAATTCAGATCGGGTTGTTCGACGGAAAAGCTACGCATATAGTATTCGCCACGCTCGTCATCCCACTGCCAGGCCGAAACGGGTGGCGTCCAATCGCTCTTTTTTAATTCCGGAAACTCACCGGCCTCTCTACGCCTTTTATTCGGTATCGAAAATACACACGCCCAGTTATTCGGTACTTCCGGCCTGCCATTGGCGCCCATTACGAGCTTGCCGTCTTTGTCCTTTTTGCCTGGATGCCATATATACCAATCCTCGAAATCCTCTTCACGCCGGCGCGACTTTTGAAACCACTCATGTTGATCAGACGTATGGTTTGGCACAAAATCAATCATAACCTTAAGGTTTAGTTTGTGTGCGGACTCTACCAACTCGTCAAAATCTTTCAACTTGCCAAGGTCGGGATGTATATCGCAATAGTCGGTAATGTCATATCCTGCGTCTTTCATAGGCGAGGGATAGATTGGATTCAGCCAAACCACATCGGCTCCTAGTTCGTCGCGAATATATGCAAGCTTATTGGTTATTCCCTGCAAAGATCCAACCCCCTTTTGAGGTGTTCGTTTTGAATCTTCTAGAAAAGTCCAGGGGTACACTTGATAAACTACCGCTTGTCGCCACTCTGAGTCCTTTTTCGTCATCTGTTTGTTTTGCCCCCTAGATAACTGATGTATATATTATACCATTAACTCTTTGGGACGAGGACGATTGACTCGTTTGGTTGAAGTTCGATACCCCGTGATAGGTCTAGTTTTGTTTGTTTGCTCTCTAGGACATCAACGCTAGAAATGACCGAGCTATACGAATTTGACAACGCCTCCTTGACCCTAGCAACCTGTGGCTGATTGCTAAAATTAGTCATCACGAATGCGTGTTCACCACCTAACGAGCGTACAAAGGAATATACCTCCTTGTTGTCTGTATCCGCGCGAACATACCTACCGCGATAGATTGCATCGTTTTCATTTGTCAGCTGAATTGCAGCCCGGTACATGCGCAAGATAGATTTAGGACTATTACTCTGACGCTCAGCAGATAGAGCTAAATCATCTTTATTTATAGGCAGATATAGGTCACTTTCTGGTGCTCTAGAGAATCCAGCGTTTGGCAAACTATCGTCCCAGATCATGGGGGTGCGATAATTATCGCGAAAACCGTTCGGATCTTTGATGCGATTATCTGGCACATTCCCGTCGTGCAGACCTAGCTCGTCACCGTTATGAATAATGGTTAGTCCCGGCATCATTATATTTATCAGTCCAGCAGAGCGTGCCTGCGCGTCACCCAGCACAGTGGCTGTCCGCGAATTATCCATATTACTATTTACGCTATTTGGAATCACGCCAGCTGGCAGATTATTGATATATTCGTCGATTAAACGCTTCCTAGTCTGAGCATCCCACTTACTGCACATGACCGCAAAGTTAAACGTCGTTGCCAAATGCGGACGCAAGGACGACATGTTATCCAATAGTTCTTGTTTTGCATATGCTTCTAATAATACTAACGGGTCTTCACCCGGCGTTGACTCCACCAAATCACACATCTGAGTAATATATCGTTTCAGCAATGGCCAGTAGTTGCAATAATGTTCTTCGGTCCATTGTTCCATGGGGTTGTCCGTAGCGCTCTCGTCATAGTCGTTCCTGAATTTTTCGTCAGTCAGCGCGGGATCCTTTGCCATGTGATTTGATCCATCAATGCGAAAACCGTCCATTCCCATTTCGCGCCAATAGCGCATTACATCCAGTTGAGCAGATACAACATCGGGATTATTCCAATTCAAATCAGCCTGTTCCTTTATATAAGTTCTCATGTAGTACTCGCCCCTATCGTCGTCCCACTGCCACATTGGAACAGCTGGCGTTGGGTCATTCGGCCCTAGTTCCGGAAAGCCACCGTTTTTGCGCCTTACCAAATTCGGCTCGGAAAAACGACTTGGCCAATTATTCGGTGGGACCCTCCTTCCATCTTTGTCTGCTTTTCCAGGATGCCACCAAAAAAAATCTTCATATCCTTTTTGCCGCCTGCGCGACTTTTGGAACCATGGATGATTTATATGTGTATGGTTGGAAATATAATCCATAATTATTCGCATGCCATTTTCATGACAGCTATCGATTAAATTTTTGGCGTCATCCATCGTGCCAAAATCTGGATTTATAGACTTCTGGTCAGTCGTGTCATATCCGCCGTCCTGCATCGGGCTTTCACAGAATGGCGATGGCCATACAATATTCACACCGAGTGTTTTTAAATACGGTAGCTTCTCCGTAATTCCATTTAGCGAACCGACACCTTTTTGCTCCCTAGCAGAATCTTCATTGAATGTAGGGACATACGGGTAGTATATGATCTGTTTTTCTAGAGGGTTGCGAGGCTTCTCCATGTTGTATTGCATGATAACATATTTGTTAATATTTAATATTTGATGCATAATAGCGCCATGTCATTGGAGTCACGCATAGGACAATTGTGGGAATCTAGCAAATACGTGTTGGACGATTGCGCACTGGACAATGGTGCAATCATTGCGGCCAATCCATCAACAAAACTTGCAACTTACCCGCCAGACGCCGTGAACTATCGATATTCTTGGCCACGCGACGCGGCATTTCAACTATTAGCAACGAAAGAAGTAGACCCTAGCAAGGTTGAAGATCGCGCCGTAAATTACGCGAAATGGCTGGAGAACATAGAAGGATACAGAAAGACCGGAGTTCTCATAAAACGATACAACGAGAATGGGTCAATGGATACGCATTACGGCGAGCAATATCAGCCAGATCAAGCAGGTGCACTCATGTACGCGCTAGACACGGTCATTCCAGACAAACATCTCGTCATCGATGCGGCTATACGCAGAATGGCGGATGGTCTGCACGATAGATGGCGCGATGATAGTTTTGGCGTCACTCAGGATTTATGGGAAAATCGCGAGACAACTGATGAAAACGGGGACGTCTTTACCTATTCACTTGCAGCCGCGACGGCAGGACTGGGCAATGCCATAAAAAGGTTTAAAGGAACTAATTATGCAAACGAGAAATGGCAACGCACCTATGAATCTATGTCTATGAAGCTAGACAAGGGTTATACCACGGACGCAGATGGACAAAAGTTGTACGTTCGTAAAATATATCCAAATCCAATGTACAACGGCGACGCGGACAACACGCTCGACGCGAGTCTGGCGGGACTTGTTTATCCATTTCGTCAACAAGAAGCGGTAACAAATTTCCAGCATAGTACGGTACTGCGTATTTACTCAGAACTATACGCAGATAACGAAAAGGGCATTAAACGATACAAGGGTGACAAATATGATGGAATCGTACGCCCCGGAGGGAAGGAAAGTAATGCGGGCGCCTGGCCACTGCTATCGTTCTGGGAATCTATAGCTCTGGATCAGATTGGCGAGTCAGAACGTGCGCGGGATTTGTACAACGCGACTGTGACCAAGCTAAACGCCGCGTACAGACTAGGTCAAATAGCAAATAATATGATTCCTGAACAGCTGTTCGCGGACGGTAATAGGCAAGGCAAAGCCGTCCTCCCCTTGGGATGGTCACATGCCAAATTCGTGCTAGCTACGCGCGCGCTAAGGGTAATCGACTAGCGCCCAGGCTGACAAAATCCTTATTTTGTGATAAAATACAGAACGTAATGAGACTTGCCATGATGGTAAGGGCGTTCTTGGAAACGCCCGTCCCTGGAAACATTGCCTACTCACCTGCAATCGTTGCTAAAAGTATCGCCGAAGGATTGCATGCGAAAGGCCACACAGTCACTTTTTTTGGGCCCGAGGGCACAAAACTCGACGTTGACGCTATTGAAACATGTGGATTGCACCCCGAGGTCAAAGATCAAACCGAGCTCGACGATTTCGTATGCACCCCAGAGCTTTTTTCGGATTACAGACCTGCGCTGCTTGACGCCCATATGGTAAAAGAAATTATGATTCGCGCGGACAAGGGCGAGTTTGACGCGGTGATATTCCATCACTTTGAATCCGCCATGTCGATCGCAACACTATTCCCTAAGGTTCCGGTAGTATACGTGATGCACGACTTTATAGACGAGAACAGGCGTAGACTCATCGAGCTCCATAGTTCACCTAATCAATACTTTGTTTCTATATCTGACTCACAAAGACGAGACGCGCCCGACCTGAACTACGCAGGCACCGTATATAACGGTATTGATATAGAAATGTTTAAGCCCGACGACGAACCCGATGACTATTTGATGGTCTCGGGTAGGATAACCCCGGACAAAGGCGTCAAAGAGGCTGTCCAAATAGCAATGCAATCTGACATGCGACTGCTCATATCCGGATCGGTAACCAAGGCCGATCAATGGTATTTTGATGAGCATATAAAGCCATTCCTAAACAACCGGATACTATTCTTGGGCATGCTAGAACGTGAGCAGTTAGTAAAGTATTACCAAAACGCGGCAGGATTTTTAGCTCCGATACAGTGGCAGGAGCCCTTTGGCTTGACCATGGTAGAGGCTGGCGCGTGCGAGACACCGGTCATTGCTTTTAATCGTGGATCCGTGCCAGAAATAATAGAGGACGGCAAAACCGGCTTTATCGTTAACAATAGTGCCGAAATGATACTGGCAATAGAAAAACTTGGTAATATCAAGCGTAAAGACTGCCGCGAACACGTAGTAAAGAATTTTTCCGTGGACGCAATGATTGATGGCTACGATAGAATACTACAAGAGATAACAACGAACAAAAACACACCAAAGAAAAAGAAACCAGTTAATTTAGACAAAAGAAGAATCGGCCAAAAGATGCGCCGAATATCTAAACGGTTGCTTAGTTCCTAGTTATTTTTGGATGTTCGTCTTCTTTGGTGAGCGCCGCGTAGACGCCATTAGTCCAACCAAAGCCGTCCTGTAGAACATATTCACCACCGCCACCACGTTTATTTGGTTCAACCACGTTGTATTTTTCCACCATTTTGGTTTCATGTTTGTACAGTTCATCACAGGTTTTTAGCCAGCGTTTTTTTATTTTGTCAGCAAGCGCATTATAGCCATACTCGCGTAGTCCCGTTATTACCACCCAGTGTAGAGGTGCCCATCCATTTGGCGCGTCCCATTGCTGGCCGGTATCATACAAGGTAGTTACCAATCCACCCTTTTTTAAAAAATCTCTTTCGATACGACCCGCGACGGCCCTTGCCTGATCCGGCGTAGCTATCTTTACAAATAATGGGAACACTCCCGCCAAAGTTATTCTGCCCGTCGTTTTTCCAGTCTTGAAATCGTAATCAACGAAAAACTGTTCTTTTTCATCCCACATATATTTGCTGATTGCCGCGACGCGCTTTTCGGCGCTCCGCCTATAATTGCGAGCCAGGAGGGGCTGGAACATTAACTGGTATGTTTCGGCTACCGTCATCTCCATGTGATAAAGTAGGCAATTTAAGTCCACTGGGACTACATCGGTGGTATGTATAGTGCCAATATCCGAAGGGTCTTTAAACCAACGGCTGCTAAAATCCCACCCGCTTTCAGCAGCTGCCCTCAAATCTAGAAAAAGCTTTTCTGAAGCTTCCGCTTCAGACTTTCCGGCCGTCTCTTTATCCTCGTGCATTGATTCTGGACGCGGTGTTTTCTTGTCATCAAAGTACCTATTCATCAGGGTGCCGTCTGGCATGCGAACTACGTGCCTCATGGCAGCCGCCTCGTCTAACTTTTCAACCGTTCGCCTTCCGCGCATCCAATATCTATGTTCTCCTAATATGTACGGCAAGTATTCCAGTAGCGTAAGCGTGCGGTTTCTGTGTCTAGCAACTAAACGAACCATGTGACTAAAAAAGGGTGGTTGCGAACGAGATAAATAATATGTGCGATTTGCCGTTGGAATGAATCCAAATTTACGAATCATATACGTAAAGTTTTTTATCATGTTTTCGACATGACCCCATTCACCGTCAGCGGCTAGCCCTAACATGGTAAAATAGCTGTCCCAGTAGTACTGTTCGACGAACCTGCCTCCGGGAACTATGTAGGGATACGGGATCGCGATCAGTGATCCTCGATCACGACGGTTTTTTCGCTCGAGTACTGGCCACAGTTCTTTTATGTGCTGACTGGGTGAATGTTTTTTATTGCTAGTATAAGTAGGCAAATCGTGTTTGAATTCGTAAAAATGCTGGCTAACGAACTCCTCTAGATTGAAGTTTGGGTCCTCGCGCTTGACTAGGTATTCTTTTCTAATCTGCTTTAAGCGCTTTTTGGGGATAAGATCGATAAATGTTTTGCCATCGGCATAGACTTTCCGTTGCTGTACTATGTCAAACAGCTCGCCTAATACCTCGTCGGGACTAGCTTTTGTTAACATTAATGCGCCTGCCGTGTTGACAAGCGCGGATTTCAAAGCGTCCTCGGACGCTGGACCTATACTTCGAAGTTTATTGATCTTTGCCATTCCCTATATATATTATAGGGGTTATTGCAAAGGTATTCAACGAGTTTATGCTTTTGAAGCGCGTTTTCGCTGATTAGCGTCTAGTAGTCGTTTTCTAATTCGCAGGCTCTTTGGTGTTACTTCCAATAGTTCGTCGTCGTTTAGAAAATCAATACACTGTTCCAGAGACAAATCCGTAAAAGGAGTAAGTTGAACTGCACCGTCGGACGATTTACTACGCATATTGGTTAAATGCTTCGCCTTACATACATTGATCTCTAAATCTTCTAGTCTTGTATTCAAGCCTACTACCATTCCCGCGTATACTTCGACGGCAGGACCGATAAACAGTTCGCCTCGCGACTCGGCATTCTCTAGCGCGTATGGAGTCGATGTACCTGGCTCAAAAGCAATGAGCGCGCCGTTTCGCGTGCTGGTTAACTTGGCTCCCAGTGGCTGATAGCCGTGAGGTAAACTATTCATTATCACAGTTCCCTTTGTAGCCGTTAGCAATTGGTTTCGTAGACCAATCATTGCCCTAGTAGTGATGATATACGTCTGTCGAACAGCGCCAGACGAAGTAGTTTCCTGATGAATCAGCTCGCCTCGCCTAGTACCCATTTCTTGACTGACAGTTCCTACGAACTCATTACCAATTTCTATAACTAGCTCTTCTACTGGTTCTTGGGTCTTTCCATCCTGTTCTACAGTCACCACCTGAGGCCTACCTACTTCGAACTCATAACCTTCGCGTCGCATAGTTTCTATAAGCACGCTCAAGTGCAGTTCACCACGACCGCTAATAATAAAGCCTATTCCTTCGTCGCGGACTCGCAGAGCGACATTCGTCTCTAGCTCTTGTCTCAACCTATCGCCTATCTGACGGCTCGTCGTATAATCTCCCTCGCGACCTTTCATTGGGCTGGTATTAGGGCCCAGGTACATGCTAATAGTCGGGGCTTCAACCTCCAATACGGGTAGTGCCTCGGGATTTTCCTTTTCAGCTATAGTCTCGCCGATATGTGCATCTGATACGCCCGTGATAGCGATGATGTCTCCTGCTCCGGCACCAGTTATTTCCTCTCTCGAAAGTCCGCGATATCCAAACAACTTATCGACCTGTGCCGACACCTGCTTGCCGTCACGCTTTATGAGCGTTACTTGTTGGCGAGGCTTGATCACACCCCTAGAGAGGCGACCAATAGCGTATTTGCCTAGGAAAGAATCGTACTGCAGAGATGTTACCAGTAGCTGAAGCGTACCCTCGGAATCAACATTCGGCGCAGGTATGTCATTTATAATCGCGTCGAATATAACCGTTAAATCCGCGTGCTCGGATGTATTATCGGGCATAGACTTCCACGCCTTGCCTTCTCGGGCGATTGCATAATACACGGGATAATGTAGCTGTGAATCGTCGGTAGCAAGTTCTAGGAACAGATCCGCTACTTCATCCTCAACCTGCTCAACCCTGCGCGCGGGCTTGTCTATTTTATTAATAACTACTACTGGTTTTAGACCCAGCTCTAGTGCCTTTGTGAGAACGAATTTTGTTTGAGGCATAGGACCCTCTTGGGCATCAACAATAAGCAATACGCCGTCAGCCATATTCAGAGTTCGCTCGACTTCGCCAGAAAAATCCGCGTGACCAGGTGTATCAATGATATTGATTTTGTATTCATCACGATAGATTGAGGTCTGCTTCGCCGTAATCGTGATACCACGTTCGTGCTCTTGATCACCACTATCCATGATAAGCGATTGGTTCATTTCAGCCTGATTATCACGAAAAGTATTGGATTGTTTTAATAGACCATCAACCAAAGTAGTCTTGCCGTGGTCGACATGGGCGATGATTGCAATGTTTCTAATTTGTTTTGAATCTTTCATAAAAATACCCCATATATATCTGATATGGGCCTATCCTTTTATTATAACACATATGGCTATAATTAGCAATCTATTATATAATAGCGATATTCAACGTATGCGCGTGTGCTGGAATTGGTAGACAGGCTAGCTTGAGGTGCTAGTGTTCGCAAGGACGTGGAGGTTCAAGTCCTCTCACGCGCACCAAAAAATCCATATGGATATCCATATGGATTTTTATATTATCAATGACTATTATTTTGCCTGTCGGCTTTTGAACCATGCCGACGCGAACAATCCTATTCCAACGCCAATTATAGAAAACGCCACCAGGCTACCAAACAGGAAGCCCAATCCTACGCCCATCACTACACAGCCCGCAAAGACAGTGCCGGGTACGGTCCATTCATCATCTTTTTTCTTTGCCATTTTATCCCCCTACCATTTGGTTTTGCGCTTATGTTATTATATCAAATTCTATTTAATTTAGGTCAGATGCTAATAAGTCGGGCTTGCGATCATATAGGTCCAAGATCATTTCGCCAAATAGCGAGTTCGCCCAACCGAACCATGGCCGAGTATAGTCCGTCGCGTCATTTACATTTATCGATTCGTGCATAAAGAAAGTGGCCGCAGATGTATTACGAAGCATCAGTAGGCAGTCTTTTATTTCGTCATCGTCGTTACTCGTCATAATACGCATGATCGTAGCGATTGGCCAAAAGAAGTCTTCGGGTGTATGCGGACTTCCCTGACCTTCAAACTTCCCGGTGTACATATATTTGTGATCTTCGCTGAGGATAAAACTTTTTGTATTTTGCCAAATAGGTGTCTCGGCATACTTATATTTTAAATATGGCAGGCTCATCAGACTAGGAACATTAGGATCATCCATGACATTTGGCGCATCAATTCCATTCACTTCATACGCATACATACGACCATACTTTTCATGCTCTATGATGCCGTAGTTTTGTATACCTTCATCTATTTGGTGCGACAGCGCGCGACATTCATTTTCCAACTCTTTTTGATTGTTATACTTCAGAACTTTCGCGATTCCACTGAGGGCTACGACGGCCATGGCATTTGCCGGTATTAGATACGGCAACTCAGCCCTATCGTCTGATGGACGAAACGTATTACGTACAAGCCCGGTCTGTTTCGCCCTTACTCCATACCCCTCGTCATCAACATCGGGAAAAGGCTCGCCATTTGGCATAGTCGCCCTATGAATAATAGGCTTCGTAGCATCATTAACCCCTACCTGCTCGCTCTGAATAACTTGCACGACCTTTCGAACCGCCGATAGCACTTCGTCATTTACAACCGAATAATCTCCGGTTGCGTCACCATATCCATTTACTAGTCTCAAGAAGGCCATCAGACTATCTAGCTCGTACTTGCGCTCCCACACCGCATCGTCCCATTTATCGCCGTGCGGCCAATGGGGCGTCTTTGGTGGGTTATCAACATATGGATCGACGAACGCGTTCGCGTACGGGTCTATAAGTATGCATTTTGCCTGACGATATATGAGACCTTCAATCATT
This sequence comes from bacterium, assembly GCA_030429975.1. Taxonomy (GTDB): domain Bacteria; phylum Patescibacteriota; class Saccharimonadia; order Saccharimonadales; family Saccharimonadaceae; genus UBA2112. The sequence goes on from JAUIGB010000003.1 coordinate 21,140, forward strand.
TTCGCTATTTTTGGATCCTCGCGCGCGAACCTCAGGTATGGCCAAATTTGATTAGTTGAATCGCGCAACCACATGGCCGGAATGTCGCCAGTTATTACTACGGTATCTGGCTTACCATCCCCGTCTTCGTGATAGTACGTCGTCGTATCCAGGGTGTTCGGTAGGCACTGACGAAACATTCGACGCAAAATAGGGTCATGTATATTGGGTGCTATTTCTTCGATGGCTTGCTCTACCAAATCGCTACTGAACAGTCTCTCGTCCGTTGGCGGGCGGGAAGTCAAATGCGAGAAATCCCGTGGTAAATCAGTCATATCAATCAGCTAGGGCGTTTTGTAAACTCTGCCCTTTTCCGCAGTCCAGTGCAACACCCCGCCGTAGTGATCACTAGGATTGATTATCACCTCATCCGGACCAATAGTTCGCGTGGATTTCGTGTGTATGTACGTAATATTTGATTGATACAGACCTATGGCTGGTATATCCGACAACCACGCCCGCGCGAATGTTAGGTACTTCGCATTCCTAAGTGCAGGGTTTGACTGGTCACGCGCGCTTGTCAGCGCGTCATCCGCGACATCGCTACCATACTCGGAAAAGTTCAATAGGCCCCCGGAATGCCAAAAAGCAAACACGTCAGGGTCGGCGCCAATAACTAGTTCATCCAACAATATGTCGTAATTTCTGGTTTGCAGGACATCGCCGGCAAAGCTCTTTGTCTCGTCACCGGCATCAAACACCTCGGCGTCAAGCTTTACACCCAATGAGCTCCATTGATCAATGAGCTCCTTTAGGGACGTTTCATATTCGGTATTTTGTCGCGTTACTATCCTAAAACGCAACTCTTGGCCCTTCTTTGACCTAACTCCGTCCTTTAATTTCCAACCTTCTTTGTCTAGTAACTTGACTGCCGCGGATAGATTGGATTTTAGCACCTTTATAGAATCAGAGCCTTTCACCTGCGATGGCAGGAAAGGAAGATGGAGCGTATTGGGTTTTCCATAAAGACTGTTGCTAATTGCCTGAGTATTCGTCGCAAGACGCAAGGCGGTTCTTACTTCTTTGTTTTTTAATACCGGATTTGACAGATTAAATATTACGTATACGCCATTGTTGACTGGACGTGATATAACGTTAAACACGTTGCTGTCCACCATTCTCGCAACGTCACTGGACACGTCACTGGCACCAATCACTTCTCCTGTCCTAAGAGCCGTATACATGCTTTCATCATCTTTATACGTATGCAACTGTAGCCTATCTAGTTGCGGTCGCCCCCAGTGGTAGGTACTGTTGGCGTTTAAATATACGATTTTTCTATCAACTTCATCGCCTACTGTTTGCAACAACTGCAGACTAAAAGGCCCGCTACCTACCGGACTTACACTGTATGTATTTTCCCGCACAGCGGACGGCTCGACGTCTTTGAGCAGATGACTAGGTAATATCGCGAAAGTCAGAGCATGCGGGAATGCGGCATAAGAAGCAGGGAGCAAGAAGCGAACCTCGTATTCATTGACATACTCCGCTGCTACGCCCTGCCAACTAACCGCGGAAACAGATCTGCTAGAGGGATCTCGCATGAGGTTTATCGTAAAGACGATGTCTTTGGCCGTCAGCGGAGTACCGTCATGCCAATGGGCGTCACGTCGTAACTTTACCGTGAACTCTTGGTCATCTTTGTTCTGAATTGATTTCGCAATGTCGCCCCTCAGATTTCCCGTAGTGTCGTAACTATACAGCGACGAGAATATTAAATTCGTGACAGCTAACTCTGCGGGCGTGGTCGCGTATAGAGGATTAAGCGTTTGTATTGGCCCCCTGACAGCCTCTGCATATGTACCGCCTTTTACGGGCTTTGTCTCTACGTAGCTTTGCTGGAACCAAACCATTTGCAGACCAACTATGACGATTATCAGACCAACGCCAGCCAGCCAGCCAAAAACGTGAAGCCGAATCTCCAGTATTTTATCCCAACGATTGACCAAAAAACGCCTCGCATGGCGAATGGTCGCACCCTCTGCACGACGAGCATGTTTTTTGATAAACCTAGATTGACGCTTTAGAGCTAATCTTTTTCGTAAGCTTGGGCGTGGGTTTTCCATCTATTCGTCCCACCCGGACTATTGAGGCAGTAGGAGTCCTGCCAAGATTGATAGTATAAAGATAACAGCCAACACTATTGTTGCTTCAAACAAATTCTTGTCCAGGCCACGGCGTGTAGTATATAGCTCGCCGGATGCTCCGAACCCTGCACCCAAGCTAGCGCCTCGCTGTTGCAATAGAATACATGCCACCATTAATATAGCTGAACCTACTGTCACTATCTGTAAAATTGAATCTATTGTCATCTCGCTATTTTTCTCCTCACATTCATATCCACTAGGCTACTTACTATATAGTTTATCAGAGAAAGTATGATTCCGGCTAGGATTGAGTTCCAAAATGTCATATGTAATCCAGGCGTTAGCTGTAGTGATATCCAGACCATAAATCCATTTACTACCAACACGAATAATCCAAGCGTCAAAAGTATGGCTGGCAAGGATAATATAACGACCAGAGGCTTGAGAATACTATTGACTATGGAAAATATCAGACCGGCCAACAAAAAAACACCAACGCTGGAGTCTATTTCTAAATCACTATATCCGGTGCCTAATAAACGGACAGCAATCCAAAGGCCTAACGAGTTTAATGGCCATCTGATCAAAAACACCAAGAATTGACGTTGCATCACTACAATAAATTATAGCATAACCCCAACGATACATGGCTATAGGTCAGTCGACAGCTTTGCGCTGAGATTTTTGTAACCGTTATCTGTTATGAGGATTATGTCCTCGATGCGAACACCGAATTTTTCATCTTGTAGATACACGCCGGGCTCAACCATCAATACCATGCCCGGTTGAAAATACTGCGGGCGCCCCAATGATTCATGTACGTCAATTCCCAGACCGTGACTGATAGAGTGGGGAAACAGCGTGTTAAATTTATCCGTTTCGCCAGATTTCATCAGCCCTAGCTCTATGTATTTTTCTTGCAAAATTTTGTCTGATTTTTCATGATATTCCGTGACGGAGAGGCCCGGTCGTAGCATGTCCATAATCTCAAGTTGCGCCCGTTTAACGGCGTCGTATACCTCTACTAATCTATCCGTGGGTTTTCCTATGGAATACGTACGCGTTAGATCAGACGAATAACCGTGTAGTCGTACGCCTATATCCATTAACAAAGGCTGACCTTTTTTCAGGCGATTATTTTTTGAAAAGTGATGCACGATAGCAGTATCTGGACCAATGGCAATTATCGGATCAAATGAATGTCCCCATGCCCCAACGTTTAGAAAGGTATGCGTGATATCGGCATTTATCTGATAGTCGTACTTATAAGATTCCAACTTCGATCTTACGTCACGAAATGCCTTAACGGTTAGATCGATACCCTCTTGCATCCACTTAATCTCGCAGTCCTGCTTTATTGCTCGAATCTTTGCCAGTTCTAGCCTAAAATCTCGCACGCTTTTGAAAGTGCGAGATAGCATGTCTTTCATTTCCCTAGCTGCTGGATTCAGAGTAAAACCAAAATGTTCATGATGGTCTGGATATCCCACCGTATATACCAATGGATGCGTGCCCGATGCCTGTCGCAACATAACCTTCGCGTCATCTCGACTCAATACACCATCCACGCCACTGCGCTTGATTGCATCGTCCCGACTCAAACTCTCTTCGAATAATCGATGTTTGTCGTCTATTTCAGGCTCTACCAACCAACTTTTTTGACGTTTTGAATCTATGATCAACCACCAATTAGGGAATTCTACACCGGATAAATACCAAAACGCGCCTTCTTGAACAAACGGCACTTCAACGTCATTCACATGTTGCATATTCGCGTATCCCGCCATTACCAATAATCCGCCCTGTAGCTTGGACATGGCCGTTTTTCGATTACCGGCAAAGAAAGCAGAATTAGGCGACTTCATGTATTTAGATTATCACAGGTATGGTTTTAGTTTATCCGCTTTCGACTTGCCGATAGCGGTGACTATTTGCTCGTGCGTAGCTAGTTTGACCGCACGAAGACTACCAAAAGTGCGTATAAGCTTATGTCTGGTAGACGGACCAATGCCGGGTATTTTATCCAGTTCACTAGCCGTCTGTTTTTTACGCGCGATAGTAGAATGATAGCTAATCGCGAATCTATGAGATTCATCACGTATTCGTTGTATGAGTTTCACTATGTCAGAGTACTTATGCGTTTGATGACCTCCACGCAAGTTTGCGGAATGTCCATCGGATTTAATCTGACCTGGATGCAAATTAACCGTTAGATATCCGTTCTTGCTATGAACTATATAGTCACTACAGCTAACTAGATTGGTGACATCTACGTTTGATTTATCTGAATGTACAATTATCTCTTCTTCGCGTTTTGCGATACTAACAATCGGAAAGCTTGTTCCACTTTCACTCTGCGCTTCTATGGCTGCGGATAGTTGACCTACACCGCCATCAATAATTATCAAGTCAGGATTACCCCATTTTTTCAGATTTCTTTCGCTCAACCTTCGCAATAATGTCTCTTTTATATTGGCGGTGTCATCGTTTCTTTCGGATGTCTTGAACTTGCGGTATTCGCTACGATTACTAACTCCGTTGGTAAAGGCTACCATACTAGCAACGACGTTAACTCCGCCAGTGTGACTGATGTCATACGCTTCTATGCGCACGGGTGTTTTGTCCATGCTGAATAGATACTGCAGTCCAGCCAGAGCCTTGTCCTTGCTTATGTCCAAAAACTCACGATCGCCAAACATGATTCTACGTTGTAATTCGGCCAGATCTCGCAATCTGTTACGTAATCGTGCAGCGCGCTCAAAATCATGCGACTTTGCCGCGGACTTCATATCTCGTTCTATAGTACGAGCCAGCTCTTTGCGACCACCTTTAAAATACTTCACGAGCTTTCGTAGCTCCTTTTTATACTCGTCACTGGTCAGTCCATGTGGATCTAGGCCTATATGAGCATCCAGCGTGGGTCGCGCGTTGTGTTTTGGAGGTTGAGTATAGTATGGAAAAACTCGACGCAGATAACGCAATGCTTTCTTTATTGCGTAGCCGTTATAGTAGGGGCCATGATAGTCAGCTCCATCATCGGTGGGATTTCGCGTGAACGAGACCGTAGGCCATTCTGATTGCATGTCGATACGTATGTATATTTGTGATTTGTCGTCGCGAAGCAATATATTAAAACGAGGCTTGTAGCGTTTGACCATCTCGGATTCCAAAAACAGCGCGTCTATCTCACTCTCGGTTTCTATCCAATCCGTGTCTTCAATCTCGGCAACTAGCGCTAGGGTTTTTACGTCCATCTCACGCTTTGACTGGAAATACTGACGTACGCGGTTTTTTAGTACCGCCGCCTTGCCAACATAAATAACCTCGCCACTTTTCGACTTATGAAAATACACGCCCGGATTATGCGGAAGTGTCCTTAATTTATCCTGTAACTTTTTGTTCACAACTTCTATTTTAGGATACAGCGACGCCGAATACTACACCTACACCATAAGTTACAGCAGATGCAAATACCACTATGACTAACTGGCGAAGTGCTCCGTGCAACATGCTCTTGCCACTAGACCTGGCCGTATAGCCACCTACGAATAAACTGCCAATTGCCGTCAAAGTAACTGCCAACAAGATACCCTCGGTATTGTGCCAACCTATAACCCACGGAAGTAGCGGAGGTATTGATCCTAGCCAAAACAGTACAAACGATGATCCGGCCGCTACCCAAGGCGAACCTAGCTCATCTTCGTTTAAACCAACAACCTGGGACGAGTACATAGATACGAATTCTTTGTCGGATTTCGCAACATCGGCAACCGCGTGTTTGGCGGTTTTTTCATCCATACCATGTTCTTCAAAATTCTTTGTCAGATTTGTTTCCAGCAAGGCTTTGTCTGCTTTTACGATTTTACGAAGGTCGGAAAGCACATTTTCAAATAATTCCACTTGGGCCTTAACCGATATCCATTCGCCAGCGGCCATCGATATCGCACCCGCTAGCGCACCCGCGAATCCTGCGATCAACACGGCTTTTGCGTCAGCGCCCGCCGCAGCGACGGCTACGACAATACACAATATACTTACTAGTCCGTCGTTCACGCCCAGCACCGCCGCACGCGCGCTACCCCGTTGTACTTGGGCAGCCCTTCTCGCTAGCATAGCGCTAGCTGCTTCATGTGTGATTTTTACCATACTTTGTATATTATAGCATTCGTTAAATTGTTATGCCTTCTGATATGCTTTGCTTAGAATTCTGTACGCTCGCGTTTTAAACGCAACCAGCACAGCCGCGCACATTATCAGACCAGCACACACAAATACCAATGCAATTCCCCTGGCATCGCCCGTGCCTAATAACCACTCAAATGATTGTTGGCCCTCGGCGGTACTCATGTAAGGTATTATGAAGAACTCGGCGATTGGTCCTATCAAAAACGCGCTAATTGGAGCGGCGGCGATTTCGAAAGCGTACGCGAATCCAAAAACCCTGCCTTGTTTGGCAAGCGGTACTACTCGCTGGATTATCGTTTGTTCAGCTGCCTCAATAATAGGCATTATTGCCATATATATAAATATTCCTATGGTATACAGCAACCATAGTTCGCGAATAGTAAACACCGCACCAACTAGACCCACGATTATATTGGCTAATAGCATGGCGCGCAGAGGACTCTTGCCCAAGCCTCTCTTTGCGATAATTAATCCGCCTATTATGTATCCTATGCTGGTTATCCCAAATATTATTCCCCACATCTGAACCGAAAAGAGCGTCAATCCATAAGGATCCATCAAAGCTATATATACACCACCTACCAGATTATTGAACGTCGTGAATATAATTAACCATATTAATCCAGGCACTACACGAATAGCCGCTAAGGCGCCTTTGATATCCACTCTTTTGTTCGCCAATTCGGGATCATGTACGATTTCAGGTTCGTCTATACGAACGAAGAGCAGGTGAAGCAACGCGACCGCAGTAAAGAATACCGCGATTCCGATAGCCCATCCCATTCCCAAAAAACCAATAGCGAGACCACTGAACACTGACGTGACCAAAAAACCAACACCTTGCACAGCTCCCACTGCGCCATTCGCTTTGTCGCGCTTGTCCTTGTCCACTAGTATGGTGACAACCGTGGAAAGCGCTATGTTTCGCATATTCTCGACAACCCCACCAGCCAAGACTACTGCTATGAACAGCCAAAACATGCCACTCTGCCAACTAGTTAGTGCTTCCGTCGGAAACAGCAAGTATATAATACCCGCAAGGGCATAGGCTATTAGCGTAAACGTACTAGACACGACCATCACGTGTTTTTTGCGATGCTTGTCAATGTAGGTGCCCCAGGCCAAACTACCTATAGCCGCAAATAGCATGTACGATCCACCGATGATCGCAGTAGCCAATACGGATTTTGTTTCCAAATACACCCAAAACGTTAACGCGAACCATAAAAAGCTCGTCGTTACATTTGCAACGAGAGTATTGATTAATACGTTATAAAATTGCTTCACCGGATAATTATATATTAAAGAAGTGGTTTTTGGTTACTTCTGTCAACCGATCCGGATCCAAAACCAGCCCGAAACAAATGCGAGCGTAGTTCTGCTATTCTTTTGCTCGTCTTCGCAGTATATGTATCGTTTGATAGGTTCTCGAGAGCCCGCAGCTCCTCCCTGGAATCATCAATGTTATCCATGATGTCATCTATTTGATCCAAGCAATCGGGATGAGTTATGATTTTTTCTAGCATATTCGCCAAGCCTCGCACGTGCTCCTCATTATATATAGGATATCTGCGTAGTATTTGATTTTGGTTGCCTTTTTGTGAATACGTAGCCAACCAATAATCATCCCGTATTTCTAAATCGTAGTGCTCGCTACCGCCACTAACCTTCCAAATGTATCTTTCTTTTTCACCCGGAGAATCACGGTGGTTCAACTCAACCCAAATGGTGTCACTATAACTTAACGTAGCCAACGGCTTTTCTATGGAAATTTCATTGTTTTCGTCTAACCTAGCTTTTACGATAGACGACAGGCCATCCCTATGAAATAGTTTTCCGTATAGCATCTTGAACTGCCTGCAGAAATCCATTGCCTGCTCGTGGTCATTCATACTAATAGACGAATTATCGTCGAGAGAATTTAAAAAACGGCCAATTGGCCGTTCGTTGCTAGGTTCTTCGTGGTATTGGTACGCTTCGCGCATATTGCGCTTATGTTATCATTTCGCGGTCGATGTGTCTACTACTTTTGGGCGACACTCTATGGTGTGGTATAGCAAGTCAGGGTCTTGCTTGCACTGATTGCATATCAAAACCAAATCATTGCATTCCGCGCGAGCGCAGTTTTCAAAGTTGCTTGTTTTGCCTTCACAATGTGAGCACTCACCGATTACGGTGGTATGATCACTAAAGTCGACGGTCATACGATTATCAAATACACGTAGGCTTCCCTCCCATAGTCCATCATCGCCATAGGCTTCGCCGTACTTTACTATGCCACCGTCGATTTGGTACACGTCCTTGAATCCTCGCTTTTTCATCATTGCGCTAATTACTTCGCAACGAATCCCGCCCGTACAATACGTGACGACTTTTTTGTCTTTTATGTCGTCATATTTATCGCTCTCCAATTCGGCGATAAAATCCCGTGACGTATTAGTATTGGGAACTATCGCGTTTTTGAATTTTCCTATCCTAGCTTCGTGCTCATTTCTACCATCAAAAAATATAACGTCGTCACCGAATTCCTCGACGAGTTTATGAACCTGTTTCGGCTTGAGGTGCTTACCTCCACCAATAACTCCATTATCATCGACGTCGAACTCGTCATCACTGTTTTTGAATCCGACCAACTCTTTGCGTGATTTCACGCTCATTCTAGGAAAATCGTCACGACTACCGTCGGACCATTTAAAAACCGTGTTTTTGAATCCTGGATATTGTTTAGTTTGCTTTATATACTTTTTTAAATCATCTATATCACCGCCTACCGTACCATTGAGGCCGTGTCGGCTTACCAATATTCGACCTCGCAGGCCGAGACTGTCACACAATGTTTTCTGCCATAATTTAACGGCTTCCGTATCGGAAATTGGCGTGAATTTGTAATATAGAAGTATCTTTTGCACCCCCGTATTATAACATCTTCACCTCTATTTACAATCCCAAGCATATGTGTTATAATGAAATATAATGAGATCACCGGAGACTAGGGAAAAATCTTTCTTTCGACACGTTGCTGAAATGGGTTTTATAGCTCTATGCGCCGTTGCTATTGGCGTCGAAATAGCTGATTAGTTGCATAATGCTAGAAATAGTGTCATACTAGTCAAATCTTGATTCCCCGGAATCCTCTACTAATGTCCCCGTCGGGGACCAATGGCATAAAACAACAAATCAAATTATAATCATAAAAGGAATCAATATGCAGAGACGCTCTATTGCACTATTTTGGCGCACCGCCATGAAATATCCGTTTCGAACATGGATAGCCATGACTGGTTCGGCCATGTCCTCGACTATGTCCGGGTACGTTGGTCCGTTTATCATTTCGATAATTTTAGAACGGTTGCAGTCCGGCGAGTTAACTTTAGAAGGTGCGTTGCCGTTAATCGGACTATTCGCTCTGACGCAAATCTATGGCGAAGTTATAGGTTGGCGAATAAACTTATTTTGCATATGGACTATGGAGATACTTGGGTATCGAGATTTGTATCATAGAATATTCACTACCCTCAGCGAACAAAGCCTGACATTTCATGCTAATAGATTCGGCGGGGCGCTTGTTTCACAGACCACGAAACTTGGCGGTGCTTTCGAAAAATTCTGGGATACGGTTACTTTCCAAATAATACCCACTGTAGCTGGCATAACAGCGGCGATAATAATAATGTCGTTTGTTTTTTGGCAGTTCGCAATAGTCTTGGCTATAGTCGTTGTTACGTTTATATCACTAGTGTCACTAGGATCTAAATTCATGGCCAGACTGTCGCGCGAAGAGGCGCAGGCCAACACGGCGCTAAATGCCGGCGTGGCTGATGCCGTGACCAATATCGCGACAATTAAGGCCTATGGCAAAGAATCGAATGAATTATCCAGAATCAAGGCACGGTCACTGCATTGGCATGGTAAAAGTTTTAATACGTTAAAAGGCTTCCTGCTGGTTAGTAGCGGATACTCGTCCCTGATGGCGACGCTAAATATAACGGCTTTGGTCGCGGCGGTGTGGGCAGCCGAGCAAAACATCATATCGATAGGTGTTGTCTATTTGGCTGTTACATATACCTTCACGGTCGCCCGACAACTTTGGGAAATGAATAGCATTCTTCGTAACTACCACAAAATCATGGGCGACGCTCATGATATGGTAGAGATCTTAGATTTGCCACAAACCGTTGTTAACCGATCAAAGCAAAAAATGATAGTTGATAAAGGTCGCATCGAATTCGAACACATGTCATTCGCGCATGATGACAACCGTGACATACTGTTTGATGATTTCAATCTAGACATTAAACCCGGCGAAAGAGTCGGTCTAGTCGGACATTCCGGTAGTGGCAAGACGACCTTGACTCGTTTATTACTCCGTTTCTCGAATATAGAAAAGGGTGCAATCAAGATAGACGGTCAAAATATTGCCGATTATACGCAACAAAGTTTACGCGGACATATAGCGTACGTTCCACAAGAACCGATGCTGTTCCATCGCTCGCTATCTGAAAACATTGCGTACGGCAAACAAGACGCTACCGACGATGAAATCCGACGTGCCGCCAAACAAGCCCACGCGCTGGAATTCATCAAAGATCTGCCTAAAGGGTTCGATACGTTAGTTGGCGAACGCGGAGTCAAATTATCTGGTGGTCAGCGTCAGCGCATAGCTATCGCTCGTGCCATATTAAAAGACGCACCGATACTGGTTTTGGATGAGGCAACTAGCGCGCTTGATAGTGAGAGCGAAAAGCTGATACAAGAATCCCTGGGTTCGCTAATGAAGGGACGTACGTCGATCGTGATTGCCCACCGTCTTTCGACCATCGCTAAACTCGATCGCATAATCGTCATGGAGCACGGACAAATAGTCGAAACGGGTACTCATAACGAGCTGATAAAAGCCGACGGAACTTATGCCAAACTTTGGAAGCATCAATCTGGCGGGTTTATAGAGGAATAAAAATACGCCCGCGATTGCGGGCGTATTTTTATTGAGTATTTGTTTATTCTTTGCTTTCTTCGCTAGCTTCTGAAGCTTCGCCTTCGGCAGGTGCTTCACCTTCAGTGGCTTCACCTTCTTCGCCCTCGGCAACAGGTTCGGTAGCATCACCAGCGGCAGCCTCGTTCTGTGCCTGCAGCGCGCTAGGCTCGTAAACATTTGCTACGACTAGTTCTAGATTCTGCTCGTGATCCGCGTACTCTACGCCTTCTGGCAGTTTTACGTCAGATAGCAACAGCTTGTCTTCGGTAGTCTCTAGCTTTTCAAGTGATACTTCTAGGGCCTCTGGCAGATCGGCAGGCTTTGCCTTAATTTCTACATGCTCGATAGCTTGCAGTACGACTAGCCCGGCTCGTTCAGCGGGACTCTCGCCCATTCCAGTTAGATGGATAGGCACTTCAGTGACAATAGCCTCGTTTTGCTTGATCGTGTGGAATGCCACGTGTCGAACACGATGTTTTACTGGATCAACATCGATTGTCTTGATGATAGCCAATTTCTTTTTACCATCGATAACCAAGTGTACGGGCGAATGCTTGCCTGCCTTGTGTACTACCTTTGATGTTTCTACTATTGGTGATTGTGTGTGAATTGGGTCTGAATGACCACCGTAAACAACACTAGGCACCATGCCTTCGTCTCGAAGTTTCTTTACTTGCTTTCGTTTAGCAGTTCTTTCTGCCAACTTTAATGAAATATCCATATGATATTGTCTCTCCTTGCAATTTTATCTATTACATTATACCACAATACTGGTCAATGTTATAATGATGATAATGTTTGGACGCAAAAAAGCACCGAAGTACGAAAAGTTCGTCGACACGAAGCCTAGCTGGCAAGTCTTGAATTTATTCAATGTGCCCAGGAGATGGATGCGCAGTAGCTATAACTGGGTTATTTCATGGTCCGAGAAAAAAGAGGCAGAGCGCGCGCTCGCAGGGCTTAGTTTCGCCGAAAGTTCATTCTTTCCTATCCCACCAGACCCACTACTCATCGCCATGGTAACGGCCAAGCCAGACAAATGGTTTAGGCTCGCTACAATTACAACATTGTCATCGGTTGCTGGTGGAATGTTCGGTTATTTTATCGGATTCATAGCAATAGCTACCGTAATGCCAATAGTTATTAGTGTTGGATACGAAGAAGCGTACTATGGAGCTGTTGATTGGTTCGCTAGCTACGGTGCGTTTGCCGTTATCGTGGCAGGTTTCACGCCTATACCGTATAAGATTTTCACTATAGCGGGAGGAGCAGCCCATATGTTCCTGCCCTTCTTTATCATCGGATCAATAATCGGTCGTGGCGGACGGTTCTTCCTAGTCGCCTACCTAATGCACCATTTCGGCAAACGCTACAAAGATAAAATCGAAAAATACATCGACACGCTAGGATTTGCCTTTATCGGCTTGCTAGTTCTAGGGTTTGTAGCCGTAAAATTCTTACTTTAATAGGGTTTTCAGGTACCGACCCGTAAACGATTCCGCAACTTTCGACACATCTTCGGGCGTGCCAGTTGCGATTACTTGTCCGCCACCACTACCGCCCTCTGGGCCCATGTCGATGATGTAATCGGCGGTTTTGATAACATCCAAGTTGTGCTCGATTACCACCATGGTATTTCCGCCTTGCACTAGTTTTTGCAGAATAGTCAGCAAACGTTTTACATCAGCGCTATGCAAGCCAGTCGTTGGTTCGTCCAGAATATACATTGTCTTGCCGGTGCTACGGCGCGATAGCTCGCTAGCCAACTTGATGCGTTGGGCCTCGCCACCACTAAATGTAGTGGCTGGTTGCCCTAAACGGATATATCCTAGACCAACTTCGACCAGCGTGTCTAGTTTTCGCGCGATAGACGGAATGTTAGAGAAAAACTTTGCAGCTTGTTCAACCGTCATTTCTAAGACGTCACTAATAGTCGCGTCTTTGTATTTAATTTCTAGTGCCTCGCGATTGTATCGCTTGCCTTTACAAACATCACATGTCACGTATACGTCAGGAAGAAAGTGCATCTCGATCTTTATCATGCCGTCGCCCTGACAGTTTTCGCAACGGCCGCCTTTGACGTTAAAACTGAACCTTCCAGCCTTATATCCACGAATATTCGCCTCGGGCGTACCAGCGAATAGTTCACGAATTGGAGTGAACACGCCAGTATACGTAGCAGGGTTTGATCGTGGCGTTCGACCGATCGCGGATTGGTCGATAACTATTGCTTTGTCTAGGTGATTAATACCCTCTACTTCATCATGTGTACCAGGGACTTCTTGGCTACGATGTAGACGCGATGAAAGTTCTTTTGCCACAATATCGTTCACTAACGTTGATTTACCACTGCCGCTCACGCCACTCACTACAGTCATGAGACCCAGCGGAAACGTCACGTCAATTCCGCGCAAATTATTCTCGCGCGCGCCACGAACTACTAATTTACGATCGCTATCGGCTGTTCGACGTTTTTTCGGAACATCGATTTTATCCGTGCCGGCCAAGTATCGTCCAGTGATGCTGTCGGTGTTTTTGGCGACTTCGTCGGGCGTTCCAGCAGCGACCACATTGCCTCCGGCAACGCCAGCACCCGGACCAATATCCAGCAAGTAGTCAGCATGACGAATAGTGTCTTCGTCGTGTTCGACGACCAGCACGGTATTGCCCAAATCACGCAAATGTTGAAGCGTCGCTATTAATCTATCGTTGTCGCGTTGATGTAGACCGATAGATGGTTCGTCCAATACATAAAGCACCCCTTGCAGCCCACTACCAATTTGCGTAGCCAATCGAATACGCTGTGCTTCGCCTCCGCTAAGCGTATTAGCGGCACGAGAAAGTTCTAGATACGTCAAACCGACGTTACTCATGAACGACAGACGAGCCACGATTTCTTTTAGAATCTGCGTAGCGATTTGCTGTTCGGTATCAGTAAGCTTGAATTTATTCTGGAAAAAATCCAAGGCTTCATCGACGCCTAGCCGACAAATATCCATGATATTTCTATCGTGCACCGTAACAGCCAACACGACAGGTTTTAACCTTGCCCCACCACAAGAATGACATTCGCGTTCTCGCATGAATCGTTCGATGTCTTTGCGCATAAATTCGCTGTCGGTCTCTTTGTGTCGACGTTCTAGATTAGGAATCACTCCCTCATACGCGGAATCATAATAACGACCCGTTCCCAACTGTATACGATATTGCTGGTTGCCGGTTCCATACATAATTTTTTCCAGTACCTCATCAGAAAATTCTTTGACCGGCACTCGCAGATCAAAACCATGCGCCTCTCCTACAGCCGCTAACTTTTTCATCCACCACGCGTCACTATTCACACGATTAAACGGACGAATTGCACCTTCGCTAATAGTTAGGTTGGGATTGAAAACCAGTTCCGGATCGACTTCCAATCGATTTCCCAGGCCCGTGCATACAGGACATGCACCTTGCGGAGCGTTAAAGCTAAATAATCGAGGCTCGAGTTCGGGTATTTCTTCGTTTGGATGATCAACGCAGGCGTATCGTTGTGAATACACGTCTACCTCATCGTCATCGACGCGTAGTATTTCCACTATGCCGCCGCCCAGATCCAGTGCCTGTTCGACCGATTGTGAAACGCGTGATTTCATCTCTTCGCTGATAGCGATGCGATCGACAACGATCTCTATATTGTGACGATCGTTTTTATTGAGATCAGGAAATTCGTCTAACGCATATATGACGTTATCGACGCGAACCCGCGCGAAACCTAATCGACGATACTGTTCAGGAATATGTGCGAATTCACCTTTTTTGTCTTTTACTATTGGGGCCAGGATGATTAATCGCTTGCCGTTGTCGTACTGCAAAACGGCGTCGATAATATCTTGTGGCGTACGGCGCTGTACCGGATTTCCATCAATTGGACAATGGGGTACGCCAATACGCGCGAAAAGCAAACGTAAATAGTCATATATTTCAGTGACGGTCGCCACGGTGCTACGGGGATTTCGACTGGTCGATTTTTGATCAATACTAATAGCCGGACTCAATCCGTCAATCTGGTCGACATCGGGTTTGTCCATTGTTCCCAAAAACTGCCTAGCATAACTCGACAAACTCTCGACATATCGTCGCTGTCCTTCGGCATATATAGTATCAAAAGCAAGCGAAGATTTTCCCGAACCCGAAAGGCCCGTGATAACAACTAGTTTGTCACGCGGAATCTCAACCGTGATGTCTTTCAGGTTGTGTTCACGTGCTCCCGTGACTTTTATAACTTCACTCATAAACCCGAATAGTATACATGGTTTTGGCGTTTTTTTCTAGTGTCCCAAGCTGGCTAATATAGTCAGAAATGAGAGCAGCGCCATCCGCAGGAGGCGAATGACGCTGTTGCGCTCAGTTGGGTCGCAGTTATTTGGACCGGCCGGATGTCTTTAGGTGGACATTACCGCGATCCAGTATGTCACAGGTGACAGCGGCCACGGGTACTTCGAATACCACGTTGTTGCCCCGCGGGTTGACACACTGCTTGCCGTCGACCAGCACCGAAGTCTCGTTGTCTTCGACGTCGTAGTATGGCGGATACGGAGGGTTGCCCCGAATCGGTCCAACCTTCGTACCAAACGTCGCTACTCCATCGACAACCGTCGGATTGCTCCAGACGTTACCGTTGAAGACGAGGGTTTCCTCGGTGTCTGTGGCGTAGCTGGCCGCCGAGCGGTTCTCCAAGCCCAACATGACCAGGGCCAACACTGCGGCCATCACCGCGAACGGCAACATCAGCCACAAAGGACTGTGCCGTTTCGTTGCAGATGTCATCTGCGTCTCCGTTCTATCTAACTCACCAATCTGGCTAGGTATATTATACCATGTTTTCTGTGTGTATCAACTATATATTGACTTCCTGTACATTTTGTGATATAATCTATGTAACTATGAGAGAACGTATTCGTAAGACAATCAACGTCGCGGCGCTAGTAGTAATAGCCTGGCTGATTGTTGATGCGCTGAACGTTCCCGAAGCATTAATCAATTTCATTGTAATAGGTCAACTGCCAATGACCAAGACTAGCCTACCGCCCTCACTAATGTTGGCGATTATGGTCGCGTCATTCTGCGCCGTTGTGTTCGAAGTTGTTTCTAGACGGAATAATACCGTACGAGCTTGGCGCAAAAAACTATTCAGCACTATCGGCGTCTGAACTATCAGATGGCGCGATATTTTGTAGCCAAAGCTGTATTTCTTGCATAATATATTGCTGGTGGTCACTCAGCTGCTGTTTGGAAAGTCGCTCTATCGATTTCATGAACATGGGTAATTGTTTATTTATCCGACCCACGCGCCACTTTTCCCAGCGTGATAATTCATCAGCACCCAAGGTACGCGGAAAACTTCGCGCTTTGTAGTGTAACAGTAAATCGTCTAGCCGCTCGTCACGAAAATCTGGATGAAAATCCGCGAGTGTCTTTTCGTTACATTCAGCGACCTTTTGTACCCGAAGTTTGTCAGCATCATCCAAAAACCCATCGTACAATTGTGACTCTGGGTCGGGTGATTTTTTGTATTCCGGTTTGCCTTCGTATAATGTACGTAGATTTTCGGCAAAATGCGGCGCCGATAATAGTATGCTTTTGTGGGATTCGACTATATCGGGTGACATGCTGACGTGCGACCAGCCGTCTCCTTGTTCTAGGACGCCGAGTGGAGCCACTGCTGGAACGCGATTATACTGCATTTCTTTTACTGGCAATTTAACGAAATCATCGGCCTTGCGCTCTTCCCATGTGGCATAAATCTTCTTTGCCAAAGCTTTGCTATCTAGATCAATAAACTGCGTTGGATCATATCGCAAATCATAGACGAGAATATTACCATTTCGACTACTGGTTAGCGGAAATGCCACCGTCGTCTTTTGAAACTCCGCGTCGTATCGACCACTGGAATAAACAAATGGTTGTTTGTTATCCAGATTTATCATTTTTTTGATTTCATTTTTGTCGCGCATTTTCAATAGATAATCGAAAAGCTGAGGTTGTTTGGATTTAATAAGTTTTGCAATATCAATGAGAGCGACTACGTCGCTGAGTGCGTCGTGGGCATTCTCGTGCGTTATGCCGTTTTCCTTTGACAATAGCTCTAGCCTATTCGTTGGTTTGCCATCGACCACTGGCCACTTTATACCATCCGGACGTAGTGCTCGCGTCATGCGAACTACATCCAACAAATCCCAGCGTGAACGCCCGTCTCGCCAGCTCCATTCATATGGATCTCGGAAGTTACGCCACAATAGATGACGTATAAACTCGTCGTCAAACCTTACGTTATTGTATCCAACCACAATCGTATCCGGCGTGAATATTTCCTTTAGTAATATATCGGCGAACTGTGCCTCTGTATAGCCATCGGCTACCGTTTGCTGTGGCGATATACCCGTTACCATCAGAGCTTCGGGACTCGGCAAGGTGTCATCGTTTAGGGCAACCATGACGTTCACCGGATCTCCAATTGGGTTTAGGTCCATGTCAGTACGCTGGCCAGCAAACTGCATTATTCGATCTTCACGACCTGAAAGTCCGCTCGTTTCTAAGTCATAGAAAAAAAATGTCGTACTCATTTATCCTAGTATATCCCGAATCCGAACAAACAAAAAACCCGCTCGCTGGCGGGAGGGATGAAAAAAGCTGAACGTGGATGAGTGGAGGTGGTGGGGACCAGACGATCCCCACCACCTCACTGTGGCGGCGTGGCCCACTCGGTAGGCTATTGAGTTGTTATGAAGTTGTACATTGTTTTGCGCGGGGTGTGTTGGCGTCATCTACCTACGCGACAGGTTGACGACACAAGGTACTCTGCCTTTTTGGGGGTCTACACCAGTGGCCTAGGGACTAGGGTCGCGATCAAGAGTTGTCATCCTCAGGGATTCTACAACAGTTGTCGGCGCCAGTAGTTCCAAATGTGCCCAATGACCCAATCTTTTTGTGGCGGGGAGTCAACACAAAGGGTTGAATAAATCAGCCCAATCAATCAAAGAATAGCAGCGGCATGTTCCGCACACCTTCTCCTTTCACAAATAGCGTATTTAGCCACATTTTATTTCAGGCCCGCGACGTTCATTGCGGGCCGCTTATCTGGCACGATGATTCATGCGAGATAAGCGACCCGAAAAACTCGGTTACACGTTCAGCTTTTTAATGTGAATCAGGAGATATACCACCTCAACTGATTATGCTTCCATTATAACACAGTTAATGATATTTGTCAACAACTTTTATGTTTTAATTATAGTAACAAAAAACACCCTTGTGGGGTGCGAATAAGTTGGGTGTGGACCCGGGAACTCGTCGATGAGTTCCCGGGTCCAGCACACCTTCACGCGATCAGGCGGCGGCCTTCTTGCGCTTGCCCTTCTTGGCCCTGTTCGGGTCGAAGGCACCTTCCGGAACCGGAACGTGCAGGCCGTTGGCCTCGGGCTTCCAGTTGGGATCCATGCTCTCGCCGACGAAGGCGAGCGAGGTCGGCTGGCGGCGGGGCTGACGCGGACGTCGAGCCCAACGGTGCCATCCACCTTCGAACCGCCACTGGGGCAGTTCAGCCTCGGTGTAGCTGAGGATCCACTTCTGGAACACAGAGATGACCTGGTTCTTGATCCGTGCCGAGACCTCGGGCTCCTTGACCGTCGGCTTCTTGTCGTGCCGCTTGGACAGGAGGTACATGGCGTACTCACCGGCCTGCTCGAAGTCGTCGGCCGTCCACCGCTTGCGCGGGTCCTGACCGAAGGTCTTCACCAGATCGATGAACTCCTTGCGCTGGGTCTCGATGTCCTTGCGGCGCTGCTCGTAGCGGGCCTTCTCCGCCATCTGATCGGCGCGGGACTGAGCCTGCGCGGCCAGGGCGGACTGATCGATTTCGAGGCGCGGCTTGGCGGCCTCGGTGGCGGCGCGCATCTCGTCGGCGATTCCGGCGAACGGGTTCTTGGTTGCCTGCTTGGACATGGCATGATCCTTCCAGATCGTATTGTGGGTGTGCGTCAAGCTGGGAGAATTCCCACCTGTACATCCCCATTGTATCATAGTTATGCTATTTTGTCAACTATATGCTCTTGCTTATTGCTCTAGCATAGTGAATTCACTATCACCTATGCATACAAGGCTCTCCCCTGTTGCGCCCTGTCTAACAAGCTCGTGCATAATACCCATTTTTCGCATAATGTCACGGAGTCGATTCACGCCCTCGAACTGTTCAAAATTAGTCCTGCGAGCAAACTTTTCTATCTTTTCGCCAGATACAACGTATACATCACCTTCTTTGACCACAGTCCATGCTTCAGCGTCTTTTTGTCCGCCTATCGTTAATGTAGGAATATCCAGAGGCTCTTCGTCTTCAATGGTATCTAATGCAACCTTTTCGGCATCTTTTACCTGCTTTTTTAGACTTCTCAGTAAATCGCGCACACCGGTCTTTGCAACCGATGAGATGGCACGTATTGGCACGTCTGGACCAATCTCGTCCCTAATAGCCTGTATCTGCATATCGATAATATCACTGTCCAGGCCTTCTATTTTAGTTAGAGCAACAACCTCTGGACGATTGGCTAAGTTATCTGAATACTTTGCTAATTCACCCCTTATAGTCCGATAATCTTTTGCGACATCGTTGCTATAGGCATCTATCAAATGTAACAGTACCGCGGTTCGCTCGACATGGCGGAGGAATTGGTCTCCTAGGCCTTTGCCATCGGCTGCACCCTCTATCAATCCGGGTATATCAGCAATCAGTAGATCCGTGCGGTCAATCGTGGCCACGCCCAGATTAGGAGTTAATGTCGTAAAGGCATAGTCAGCAATCTCTGGTCTGGCATTAGAAACAGCGCCCAAAAATGTAGATTTACCAGCGTTTGGCAGACCCACCAAACCTATATCTGCCAGTAGTTTTAGTTCTAGCTCCGCCTCGAATGCTTCGCCTGGCTCGCCCTTTTCTGCCATTCGGGGGGTTTGTCGAGTAGACGATTTGAAGTGAGCGTTGCCAAAGCCACCATCGCCACCTCTGGCTATTACTTCCTTTTGGTCATTTCTCGTTAAATCAGCGATTACTTCGCCATCTCTTTTGATGAGAGTCCCCATCGGGACTTTTACTATCAGATCACTGCCAGACCTTCCGGTCATTTTACGTTTTGCCCCTGATTGACCATTATCTGCCTTGAGTTCGGGTTTGAAACGGAAATCTATCAGGGTGTTGAGATTTTCGGTAGCCTGAAATACGACGTTGCCCCCTCGACCACCGTCGCCACCATCTGGTCCACCCTTATCGACGTATACTTCATGACGAAAACTAACGGCTCCATCGCCGCCTCTTCCAGCACTAATAGTAACTATCGCCGTATCTACAAACATGATTACTTATTATATAATAATATTAAAACTGTGTCTATGGTTAGCTTAGAAGTGTCAACTAGTGAATATAGAGGTATGATCTAGCCTGATTGGCTGGTATGGTTCTACCATTGACCATATTCCAACCCCCGCCATTTACATACGCATTCATCTCGCTGACTACAATATCGCCGTTTGATTTAATATTCTCTACAATGGCTACGTGACTATATGCATTTAGACCACCACCCTGGATAATCGCTCCAACCGAAGGTGAGTTGTCGACTCTAAATCCTTCAGCCCTGGCATTACCGGACCAATAAGCGGCATGTCCCCAGTTAGACTGTCCTACCCGCAGACCCATTTCGATACGGCGATCATATGCATATCTCGTACAATTACCAAAAGCATATGTGTTACCCGGATATCCGGGTGTACCTGACTTGATGTGCCATGAATCACCCCCAAAACCAGAGACATACGTTGTAGTATACGCAGGTAGTGTCGTATTTGTGCCGGGGGCTACGTACTCGGGACGCTCTTCAGAAGGAAGATTGCCCCCCGGAATAATGATTTTTTTACCATTTTTTAGTCCCGTAATCTCTAGGTCATTGTACGATACTATTCTAGCCTTATTAGCACCGTATTTATCTGCTAATTTATCCAATGTATCCCCGGATTTCACAGTATAAAGCAGGCCATCAACTGGCGGAACCTTTAATTTCATACCGATACTAACCTTATTATCTGACATATCGTTAGCCCAACGTATAGTCTTCTCAGCAATACCATAAGCATTGGCGATAGACTTCATGGTATCACCTTTCTTGACGGTGTATGTCACGATATCACGGCTACTAACGGTAGGCTGTACTATGTGAGGTTTTATTATGGCAGTCTCATCCGTCTGAGCAAGCGCACTTTCAACGCCCAAAGAAACGGAACGCTCAACCACATTGTTCATAACTGGCATATTTGTCTGTTCAGCTATATTCAGCGCAACATCTATCGCCACTAACTTATCGACCGATGAACTGTCGATAACGAGAGGTGCAGGTTCCGGAGCTTGAGTAAAACTCGCCACGGGTTCACTAGAGGTTTGCGCAGGGGCCTGATAACCCAAGGTTACCACCGTAATAATAGCAACGAAAATACCACCATATACCATCCAGGCCGATAGCTTCGGCATTTTCACCTTGCGGCGAATTGGATGATTCATAACCTGCTCTTTTAAACGAGCGACATTCAATTTATCACTGTTTAGAGGCAATTTACTAGTAATTTTCATTCTCCTACCCCCTTTATGCTCGCTGGGGTGATCGTAGTCTAATACTTAATTCTATAGACACTTTTGCCGTCGGGCCGACGGTGGAATGGCATAAAGTGCTGTCTATATTTTACAAATATCTGCAATATGTGTCAATGCATATAATCCATACGAACATTAAATTTTTCTTAAAATTACCCCTGTTAATCCTGCGATTTTTACTATGTTTTTTATAGTATCAGACATTTTTTGGCGCAGTGTTCGTCTATATTTCTCTGGTGGCCAGCTTCATCGCGAGCGAAATATGTTTTGTCATCGTCGCCACTAAGGAAAAACAAATAGTCATTTTCGGCCGGACTAGCAACCGCAATCAACGCAGACTCGCCCGGCGCGGATATTGGCCCGGGAGGCAAGCCAGCGTAAATACGCGTGTTGTACGGCGAATCTAGCGTGGGCGTGCGCGCTACCCCTAGCTTGTCCGCTGCGTACTGATACGTAACGTCCGACCCCAGGTTCATCCCGTTTGCCATGCGATTATAGAACACTCCAGCCACCTGACGCTGGTCATCTCCGTCCGGAACCTCGCGCTGGATAATAGACGCCAAGGTGATTCCCTCGAATAATGACAACCCCTGTTGTTTAAATCCTTCGACTAGACTGTATTCTTCAATTACCGCTTCGAATTCATCGAATGTCTGGTTAAGTATTGACTCTGGGGTAGAAGACGCGTCGAAATGATACGTCTCGCCGTAGATATAGCCCTCTAGATCCGCATTGGCAGGCTTGGTAGCGAACAGTGGTCGATTATAGGACTTATTCAAGGCCTCATCTATATCTTCCGTCTCGAACAATTCTAAATCTATCAACGCCTGTCGATTATTCGCCAGGGTATCACCCGGCAAAAAGGTCACCTTGAACGTATGTAATTTTCCACTCACCAGATGATTGACAATCGCCGGCGTAGACAAACTTGGTTGCAACGTATAAACACCCGCGCGCAGGCTATTTTCTGTCCCTGTCAATTTTGTGTGTACAGAAAATGCAAAACTACTACGAATCACGCCGGCGTCCTCTAGTTGTTGCGCGATGGCCCCCGGCAATGTACCTGGTTCTATTGATACTTTTATGTATTTCGAGGTGTCATCAGATACGGGTGACAGTAGCTGTTGATACCATGTGTATGCAAAAACAAAAAATGCGATTAAGGCTACTAGTAAGACCCCGCCGGCTATCAGGAGCCATTTCTTCCATTTTTTTGGCGAACCAGATATTGACAGACTTTCGTCGTCCGTGTCTATTGATTGGTTGGACGCCGATTTGTCTGGATCGATATTTTTCGCGACCTTTTCTTCGCTATCAGGCACCTTGTCGCTCCAGTCGTGATATGTAGTCCTGCAAGATAATCGCTGCCGCCAATGAATCCACCTCTGTTTTGTCGTATGGCTTGCCGCCAGCCTTTAGCCGATCTTCGGCCATTACGCTCGTCAGAGATTCGTCCTGTAGTACAACCTTTGCAAATTCTTCAATACGATACGCGAAATCCTCACTCGTCTTTGTCTGTGCTGTCGCGTCGCCCTTTTGATTGCGTGGATAACCAACTACCACGGTATCTATAGATTTATCCTTAATAATCTTTTTTAGCTCGCTAATCTCCGTGCCATCGACATTCAAAGTCAGCAGTGGCATCGCGATTGGAACAGACATCTCGGCATAGGCCACGCCTATCCTCTTCGTGCCAACGTCCAGACACAAAAGATTAATTGTTGTTCTCCAATTCGAACTTTACGGTGATTTTGTTGTTGTCATCGGGCACAGTAAACACCCAGAATGGCGACAAATTAACCTCGACGTCACTAACCCCATCGATAGATTTCAACTCTTGCTCAATTTCTCCGTATCTTTTGCCTTTAACGATATCTCTGATCTTGTTGTCTTCGATCTTTGGGCCGACCTTGCCGGTAACAGACAGATTAACGGTTGCAGTTTTTTTGTCTTTTGACACCTCGAACTCGCTGAATTCAGCAGAGGTCGCACCAGTATCATATATTCGTTTTCCATCCAGACCGCCTAGTTGTTCAGCAATGGCGGCTTCTAGAAAATCATCTAGCATTGTCTGTGCTATGCCCGACAGGCTATACACCATTTCGACTGTAATAGTCGCCTCGCCAGTCGCTTCTTCGCCAATTTTTGGCTCAATCTTTTGTTCGCCAACTGCTACGCGAAAGCTTTCTTCGATAACGATAATCTTGTCACCGAACTCTTCCATCAAATCAGCTTTGATTTCATCGGATTTGTCCTCGGTTAGCTCTTCGCGGGCTCGCTGGACATCTTCAATAGATACCACCGTTATGTCTCTTTTTGATCCACCGCTTATGTCGCTACTCGAGACAGCAACTAGGCTACCATTTATTGATACGCTAAAGCTCGTGTCGTCAGATACATCGTAGCTTGATCCTATTTCCTCGGCCTCTATTTGGACGTCTGCAGAAACGCCCGGATTAGGTGTTCCGCCACAAACACTAGAAAGCCCTATTGTTGGACCCGGTACAGTTACGGTACTTTGAGTAATATAATCTAAGCCACCGGAGCTAATATGCGTTCCTGCTGGAACGGTAACCGGATTAGGATTCGACTGAGAGCAGTTGTAGAATTTTACAGTTCCCTTTGCCTTTTCGCCAACTTCCTTTTCACCGGTCGGCGTAAACTCTATGGTGTCCTGCTGAGTTTTGCTTTCAACTATCGTGGGTATGTTTTTTGTCTCGGTGTCGAGTTCTACTTTTTCACCAACAGTAATCGGCGTCTGAATGTCGATGTCGGAGGTTCGCGCTGTCACGACCACTTCGGCGTGCGGCGCAAACCAAATTGCCCAAACAAAGAAACCTACCAATAAGACTCCCGCGGAAATCATTAACGTCAGGCGTTTTCGGAACATTCCAAAATCAGGTACTTTCACGCGTGGCTTTTTGTCCTTTTCGCCACGTGCTGGTTTTTTGACCGACGTCTTGTTGCCGTCGATATCTATATCATCTATTTTACTCAGTTTCGCATCGGGTTCATTATCAAGCTCATCATCCTTGACACCAGCATGCTCACCGATGGAAACATCACCGCCATCAATAACGTCTTCGCCGTCTTCATCGGATTCATCCGGTTTTATCAGTTCTGGTTTGGACTGTAATGTTTTTGCTACTGGTATTCCAGCACTACCGGCTAGGCTGCCTAATGCAGAGTTACCAGATATAACCACGAGGCGCTTTTTTTCATTCGTGGCCGTTCTAGCTAACAGGCGCAGGTTTACCGCGCTCTGCAATACGCCAACGCGCTTTGGCGGTACTAGTGCGATAATTTTTTCCTTGGAGCCTTTTATCTTGCCAATTATCGCGGTGATGTCGTCCTCGACGTCGATGTATATCGTATCTTTTTTCTGCATGTCTATATTCTCAGCATTCGATTTACTTTGTCCTTGATCGATTCACTGTCGCTACCTCCGATAATTGTATCATACCCCACCCTTAGCAGACCCATGGCAGTGATGTACGTATGGTCGTTTATGCTCTCTGTTTCGTCTGTTATTCCAGCAACGTCAGACGGCTTGATATGATGCACGGTTGGGCGTTTAGTAAATGGTAACTCTTTGTACCAGTCGCGCTTGGATAACGCATCCACTAGTTGGTCGAGGCTAGCACCTCCACCACATAGCAATATGCGGTTAGGCAGGTGATCAACGGAGTCAAATTCACTGAGAGCCAACTCGACTCCATCCAGCCAAACATCCAGTGTTTTTTCGATGGCTTTTTCGGCGTTTTCTCGGACTTTCTCTTTAATCTGGTCATGTCCTACGTGTAGTTTTAGTTTTTCGGCCTCGCTGTAGTTGAGGTCCATTTCGCTCATTATCGTTCGAGTGTAGCTTCGGCCACCTATGCCGAACATCTTCGTGCCCTCGACGCCACCGTCGTTGACCACGGCTATATCAGTGGTTCCGCCACCTACGTCGATCAATATCGCGGTAAAGTTACTGCTAGAATCGGTACCTAGTACGCTACGACTTACTGCAAACGGTTCAGCGGCAACAGCTACGAGTTCTAGGGCCAGGTCATCGGCAACACGTTCTAGGGCGCCTATATGGACCATCGGAGCGAAGGCTGTATATATTTGAACGGCTACGTCTCTCCCCTGAAAGCCTATAGGATTCGACACCTTATATCCATCTATATGAATACTGACAAGCGCACTGTTTACTAGCTTTACTTCAACTTCATCATTTCCTGTCTCTAGGGCAATCTGCTTTTGGGCTTTGTCTTGGGCGCGTTCTTGAACTTTTTCTATAATCAACTGCATCTCTTCGACGTCCAGTGGTTTGTCGGCTTGAGGTCGACGGTACTTGATAGTATTAGTAACGCCTTTTACTAACTCGCCCGCTATGCCTATCACGGCTTTTTGCGCCTGTAGCCCGGCCTGATCTTCTGCTTGCGCCAAGGCGTCCTCGCAATTTCTAACTACCCCCGCTATATCCGCTATAGCCCCGCTATGCATGTCGCTCACATCCTGTCTCGCACGGCCAACGCCAATAATCTCTAGATTGTCACCCTTTACTTTGGCAATCAGAGCTTTTACGAATTCAGTCCCTATGTCTAGACCGACGATATAATTCTTGTTATCGCCCTTCTTTTTGACTGATGGCAATTTATTAAAAACCATAGTTATATCAATTATATACCAGAGATAGGGTCTAGTAATACCCTTTATGCATAAAAGTACGTGTTAGCGACAGTAAAGTTGTTTTATTAAGTTTTTTATTGTATAATCACATCATGAAAAACGGTGGCGAGGTTGCATACCCATTACCTACAAAAATGATCGAGCGTCCGGTTAGATTGGATGTCAATCATGAAGCGAAGATCAACAACGCACTCACGGTAGTCGCCGACTCTCTATGGTACCTAGGACAACCCGATATTACACGAAAAGCCGCTATGGAGATTCCCTTAGTAAACGGAGGTAGTGTCAAGAATATGCAACAGTGGAGCAAATACAACTCCCTTTCTATGGCATACCAAAAATCCGCCGATAGTGAACTAACGGGGCTCACGTTCGTCACTCCTCAAATTTACGACTCTATACAGCTGGCCAGTATGATGGAAGATTGCTGGGAGATGGAAGCGTTTGACAACGGTACGCATCTATCGATTTTAGGCAACAAAGAAGTCCTCGGTATACTTAACTCGAAACTAGCCCACAACCCAAAGGTAGCAGAGTTCATTGAAGAATCTCGGTATATAATGGATAAAGACTTCCCCTTGGCAGTCGCGAACGTCCTATCTAATTTGTCTCATAAAAGAACGGACGCGAGAGTATTTCATGCCAAAGATTCCGAAACAACAATAACGCGCGCCGAGGGTCCGCGATCCGTAGATTATTCATTGAGCCGAAGAACAAAGGGAGAGTTCGATTCCGTATATAACCATGGGTTCTCGGTAGACAATGACACAAAACGCATTGGTGATAAGTTTTCACGACTAGTGCTGTCGGGATCCGTCGACTGGATTGACGAAAAAACGACAGAGATAGGATCAAAAGGCATATCATCAACACAAGGTTCCGATGCATACAAACAAGCGATAAAAGACGTCCTGGAACAACACCCGGTTCCAATTGTTCAGGATATAGACCTAGACTAGTACAGCTTTGATTCGACGGATGCCGGCACTGCTGGCTTCTTCTTTTTTGATTTTAAATCGTTTTCCATCTTCGGCTAGCTGCCCAGTGTGGTCGACATGTGGACCTCCACAGATTTCGAGGGATGGTATGTGGTCGCCTTCGCCCATTTGATACACCTTGACCGTTTCGCCATAGCGTTCACCAAACGGACCAATAGCGCCCATGTCTAGGGCTTCTTGTGTGGGATAATTCTTGAATGTCACTGGTAAATCCTCTGCTATCCAGCCGTTTACCAGTTCCTCTGCCCTGGCTTTTTCTTCGTCGGTCATCTTGCGGTCGAGGTTGAAGTCGAACCGTAGCCGTTCTTCGGTAATATTACTGCCATGTTGGCGCAGTTCTGTGCCAAATATTTCGCGTAGGGCAGACTGTAGTAGGTGGGTCGCGGTATGGTATTTTTTGTGCTGGAGCGTATGCCCGCCTAGGCCGCCAGCAAAGTCGCCCTTGGCCGCGGTTTGTGAGCGTTGACGCTGCTTATCCATCTCAACATCGAATGCTTTTAAAATATTTTCGTCACCGTGCATCTTCATTCCGATAATTTGCGCCTGTTCTAGTGCAAGTTCCTTTGGATAGCCATACGTATCATAAAGCCTAAACAGATCGATTCCAGTTAATTCCATCCCATCGCGATGCAACTTTTCAAGATGCTTCATCCCTCCACGCAGTGTCTGACGAAAGGCTTTTTCTTCCTTGATGAGTACTGCGATCACGCTGTCGCGGTTTTCGGCTACTTCTGGGAAATCTTTGTGGTAGAGGTCGGCGATAACAGGTACGATCTCCTGCATGAAGTTCTGCTCGACACCGAGATCAAATGCGAATCGCACGGCACGACGGACCAGTCGGCGCATCACGTAACCTTGCTGTTTGTTGCTCGGTACGCAACCGTCTACCGCGAGGAACGTCGCTGCGCGCAAATGATCGGCGATCACACGCATGCTCTGCTGATGACTGTCGTATTTCTTTCCACTCAGCTGCTCAAGTTTCTCGATGATGGGCCACATCAGGCTAATCTTGTATACGTCTGGATCATTCAGCTTCGCAGCAGCGATGCGCTCTAATCCGGAGCCATGGTCGACATTTGGTTTGTCGAGCTTCTCAAACTTGCCTTCGGCGACCTTTTTGTACGCCATAAATACATTGTTACCGATCTCCATAAACCGACCGCAGTCGCAGTTTGGGTGGCAGTGCTCGCCGTATTCGGGATTGTGCTCGGTGCCAAAATCATAAAACATTTCAGTGTCTGGACCACATGGATCGCCAACTGGCGTGTTTTCTGGACTGCCGTTACGACTCCACCAGTTTTTACTACCATCGTAATAAAATATTCGCGCGCCGTCTTCCATGCCTTTCTGGTAACCATCCTCCTCGCTACCAATATCTTGCATTCCGGTACTTAGGCCCTTTTGTTCAAACAGTCGCTTCCATATCTCCGCGGCCTCGGTATCTTTTTCAATCCCATATTCATCGGCGCCAATAAAGCACGTGACGTACAGCTTGCTCATATCTAGGCCCACGACATCGCTCAAAAATTCATACATCCACTCAATCTGCTGAGTCTTGAAATAGTCACCAAAACTCCAGTTACCTAACATTTCGAAAAACGTCGTATGGCGATTGTCGCCGATATCATCAATATCCTGTGCGCGCAGGCATGTTTGGCTATCGACAACACGCTTGCCGTCTGGGTGAGGTTCACCTAGGAGATATGGGATGATCGGCTGCATCCCGCTGCCCGTAAATAATGTCGTGGGGTCGTCGTGCAATACCAAAGGAGCACGTCGGATAACCTTGTGGCCACGTTCTTCAAAAAACTTTAAATAAGCATTACGAATAGATTCGGTGTTCATCTTAAACATTATAACAGAGGTGAGACTTTCGTCAAACTACTGTGTCCAGTTTGCCCAACCCGTACCCGCAGAGTCATGCCCCATGTTACCTCCAGTGCCAGCGGGGCTTAGCTCCGCGCAAGTATTTGCGTAGCTTAGACTGCTGCCGGGACCCGTGGTTCCGTTCACCATATAGTACTGGACATCTGTCACCGTCTCTACACCCACTGCATACTCTGTCAGATCGGCAGACGGGCAGTAGTAAAAATTATTCCTTGTTTGATCATAGCTGCCTTCGGTCACACTAAACTGCATACTATCCAGCTGTGCGGTTCCACTGGGATAGGCCCCATTTTGTACTTTATAGACCTCGACTTTTTTTGCAAAATTTGACAAATCAGCCCGAACTGCCGTCTCATGTGCACTAGCCGTGATACCGTTGTATGCAACAATAACAATCGCTGCCAAAACCCCAATTACGACTACTACTATCAGTAGCTCTACGATCGTGAATCCTTGTTGCAGTCTTTTATGCATAACCACTTTGAGTATATCACGAAGCCATCTGTAAGCTTGAGCTACTCGGTCCAGCTAGCCCAGCCGCCGCTCGTACTATAACCAGTACTACCGGATAGATCAGCCGTAGTAATAGTCACTCCGTCATCGTCGGCCATTTCTATGACCTCATCTCCGGTCGATGCCCAACTAACGCCACCCACGCTCTCTATCGCTCCATTTTTCAAATAATATACAGACTGATTACCTATCACTATCGCGCCTAGCGCATACCATCTACCATCATTATCCGCCCTGTAATACAGATTGTTTCTAGGGTCACCAGAACTATTGACCAACGTATAGCTACCTTGGCTAATCCCCACCTCGGCGGCAGATAATTGGGCCCCGTCTATCGGATAGGCACCGTTTTCGGTTTTGTATAACTCAAGCTTTTTTGCCATGCTAGCAAGGTCACTCCGGACTACGGAATCATTCGCCGAGCTAGTTATGCCGTTGTACGCAACTATGACAATCGCGGCCAAAACCCCAATCACGACTACTACTATCAGTAGCTCTACTATCGTGAATCCGTTTTTTTTACCACCTATACCCAAATCCTACTCCGTCCAAGTTTGCCAAGTGCTAGAATCGTTATGGTATCCAAATGCGTTCACATTCACAGGATGCGCATGCGGATCTAGTTGGTCGCATGTTGAGCTACCGTAAACATTATCAGTGGTCTCTGTTATTGCGCCATCTATTAACCAATATCTGGTACTGTCTAATGCCCACACTCCCACGGCGAAGTGCTGTCCGTCGTCACTTCTACAGTAATAGAAGTTATTCCTAATCAAATAACTATCTTGAGTAACCTTTACATCAGCGTTTTCTAACTCGGTTGAGTTAGATGGATACTCGCCATTGTTAACCCTGTATAGTTCCATTTTTTTCGCAAAATTCGCCAGATCACTTTTTACGGCAGTGTTATGAGCCTGACTCGTGATGCCGTTGTACGCAACTATTACTATCGCGGCTAATACGCCTATCACGACGACCACTATTAGTAGCTCTACTATCGTGAATCCATTCTTCTTTCTTTCGATACTCAAAACCTACTCCGTCCAAGCTTGCCAGACATTAGTTGAACTTTGACCAGTTGATACCCACGAGCTCGCAGCGGGATCCAGTTGCGCGCATGTCGCAGCGCCACTGACGCCTCCAGAAGGTGAAACGGAACCATTCACGAGAAAGTAATCAGAACCAGTTATCGACTCCGCCCCTACGGCATAGCTAGTCAAGTCATCCGTCCGACAATAATATAGATTGTTTCTATCCGGCATGTAGACGGATTGTGTCACTTTGATATCCGCTGCGACAAGCTCGGTTGAGTTAGTGGGGTATGCCCCGTTTTGAACTTTAAAAAGCTCGATTTTTTTAGCCAAGTTGGCCAGATCACTCTCTACCGCCGCATCATTTGCAGAGCTTGTTATGCCGTTGTACGCAACAATTACAATGGCAGCCAAAACACCTATGACAACTACAACTATCAATAATTCAACAATAGTGAAACCCGCTCTGCCAATGCTACTAGACTTTATTCTGTCCAAGCTTGCCACCCGCTACCTCCATTGTTATATCCATTACTAATATAGCCATCTGGATCGGTCCATCCGGTCAAGCCCGCAGCCTGACAAACTGTATCACCACTGGCAACGCTTACCTGTTGAGGCGACCCGCCAGAGATAATAAACGCATGAGTATTTGATGGCGTACGCGAACCCATAGCAAATACATCCGTCACGGTATTAACACAGTAATAGAAATTGTTACCGACGGTATCGTAGCTAGATTTACTAGCCTTAATCCCAACGTTAGCCAATTGCCCGCCAGTGACAGGGTACGCTCCGTTCTCAATTTTATATATTTCCAGCTTTTTTAACGCATTTGTCAGATCGCTCTTTATAGTAGAGGCCTGTGCTGAACTCGTGATTCCATTGTAGGCAACGATAACTATCGCAGCCAAAACTCCTATGACCACCACTACTATAAGCAATTCGACTATCGTGAAACCACGCTGTAGTTTTTTATGCATAACCATTTTCAGTGTAGCACGGCCGCAAAATGACGACAAATCAAACAAAGACCGTGGCACAGTCCAGATAGTACGTATATTTATGCTTGCGCCACACGAGGAGTGCGAACCATAATTTGATTTCCACCCTCGGAAGTAGCATAACGAACTTTAATATGTTTGATTACCGCGGGAATATAACCCATCTCCAACCCCTTTTCTTTGTGTTTGTTTCCTCACCTTTGTACTATTATTATCTCTAAAGCGCTTATGTTTTTCAATGTATATATCGTTGTAGTAATAACAATTATTTTACGGAGCCACTATTCCACCACCCAAGCATACGCCATCATTATAAAAAACAATCGATTGACCAGTGGTCACGGCGCGTTCCGGCTCGGCTAAGTGCAATACAACACCGTCCAACCTAGCGTCAACTAGTGGAGCGCGGTGGCGAACACGAATCTGTAGCTTTGTTTCGGAATCGGAAATTACAGAATGTGGATTAATCCAGTGAATATCAGTTAGTTTTATCTCGTGGCGCCAGAGCGATTCATCGCGCAAATCCCTAGACACATACACCTCATTTTTATCCATATCTTTGCCCACTACGTAGTATGGTAATCCACCACCTACGTCCAAACCGTGCCTTTGTCCTAGCGTGTAAAAAATCGCCCCGTCGTGCGTACCGATACGCTCACCTGATTGTTTATCTATTATGGCACCGGGTTTTTGCTCGACATATTCACTCAAAAAATCACGTATACCGATTTGCCCCACGAAGCAGATGCCCTGACTGTCGGGCTTTGAAGCTGTCATTAGTCCGCGCTCTTCGGCCATTTTACGAACTTCTGGCTTGGTATATTCGCCCAGGGGAAACAGGGTGCGTGCTAATGCCTCGCCATTTACTCTATACAAAAAATACGTCTGATCCTTATTTGTATCCTTTGCCATCTGAAGATTAGAGTTTTCAACCCGTGCATAGTGGCCGGTGGCAATCATATCCGCGCCACGCTTTAAGGCCGCGTCCAAAAACAGTCGGAACTTGACTTCCTGATTACACATTATGTCCGGATTTGGCGTATGTCCCTTTTTGTATTCATCCACCATATAATCCACTACTTTTTGTTTGTACTCGTTTTGAAAATCAAATACTTCAAAATCAATTCCTAGATGCACCGCGACACGCTTGGCATCGGCCAAATCTTCCGCCCATGGACATTTCATCCCAGGCATATCCTGTGTCCAATTTTTCATATATACACCGGTCACTTCATAGCCTCGCTCCTTCAAAAGCGCCGCCGTGAGCGACGAATCCACGCCTCCACTCATTCCTACGAAAATTTTTGTCATTGGCTAGCCCCGGCGTAAAATGCGATGATTTTAAACATTTCACCAACAGCCAGCCACCACCCAGTTGGCGTTGTCCACCACCAGGAATT
>JAUIGB010000004.1 GCA_030429975.1 bacterium
ACGGAAAAGTCCATACATTAACATAATTGACATATTATGTCAATGTAAGGTATGCTATAACAGATGACAAAAGCATTGGAATTTACTATACATGACAGACTAGACGGAGCGTTGGGGCGTACGGGTACTATTACCACTCCACATGGCGATGTTCAGACGCCTGCCTTTATTCCTGTTGGTACGAGCGCGGCTATGAAAGCACTGACCGTCGACCAATTACGTGACACTGGTGCACAGGCCATGTTGGTGAATGCATACCATTTATACTTGCGGCCCGGTCATGGCGTGATTGACGGCGCGGGTGGGGTTCATGATTTTATGAATTGGCAGGGTCCGACTTTCAGCGATAGCGGCGGGTTTCAGGTGATGAGTTTAGGCGTCGGTTTTAAAAAAGTAGTAGACATGACTGGCGATAAATCTACCAATGTAACGCGAAAAAAAGACAAGTTGGCATGGATAGATGATGATGGCGTACGTTTTAAATCTCATATTGATGGAAGTATGCATATGTTCACGCCCGAACTTTCTATGCAAATTCAACATGGTATAGGTGCCGATATTACCTTTGCTTTTGATGAGCTAACTACATTGCACCATGACTATGATTACCAAATAGAATCACTAGAAAAACGCACGCATCCGTGGGCAGCTAGAAGTCTGGCCGAACATAAACGCCTGAACGACGAGCGAAGCCACCGTCCTCCTCAAGCACTGTTTGGCGTGATACAAGGCGCCGACCACGAGGATCTTCGTCGTCAAAGTGCTAAGTATTTGGGCGAGATGAACTTTGACGGTTATGGGCTAGGCGGAGCTTTGCGCAAGGATGCCATTGGGGATATCGTGCGCTGGATGTGCGAAGAGTTACCAGAGGATAAACCACGGCATATGTTGGGTATTAGCGAGCCAAATGACATATTCGCATGTATAGAAAACGGAGCCGATACTTTTGACTGCGTGTCACCTGCCCGCGTCGCGCGGAATGGCGCGTTGTACACAAAGAACGGACGTATAAATATTACCAGGGCCGAGTTTGCTCGACGTTATGAATCGTTTGACGTGACGTGCGACTGCTATACGTGCAAAAACTATACCGCTTCGTATCTGCGTCATCTATTCCAGTCAGGCGAAATACTCGGCAAGACATTGGCGACGATTCACAACGAACGATTTATCGTGCGCCTCGTGGATAACATACGAACTTCGATAGCGGACGGTACGTACTATGACTTCAAAAAAGATTTTTTGAACAGCTATTACTCCGACTAAAGTCAAAAAACGATTAGGTTGTTGGATTATATATTTATCAAAGCATAAAAAGTTTGCTAGTATATAAAGTATGTACGGGATATTATTAGCGGTACACATAGTGACTGTCATTCTGTCGATAGCGGTGATGTCTGTCGCGGTTATTGCCGCTCTATCGGGTTGGCGTAAGTCTATACACGGCGCTCACGCTGGCATTATTTTAACGTCGGCTGGTTTTATCACGGGTGCGTTGTTATTGGCGTATTCGCCCGCCCTATCTAAATGCCTAGTGTTCGTGGCATATATAGCGGTGATGTTCGGCATATACGCGTATGGCTTTGGATTTGGCAAGCGACGAAACGCACGACTACTAAGGTCAAGCTAGTAAACATAATAATATTTGGATATACTTACAACAATGAAGGTAAAGATAGAGATCGAGACCAAAACGTTTATACGATTCTGGTTGGTAGTGGTCGCATTCGTGATGGCCTATATCTTTGTCACTAGTGCATTTCAGGGCTTGGTTATTCTGGCTACCGCATTTTTCTTTGCGGTTGTGCTGAATGGACCGGTTGGCAAGCTGGCCAAGTACATGCCAGGCAAAAGTCGTGCAGCCGGCACCTCGATCGCATACGTGCTAGTGTTGGCATTTCTGGGCGTGTTCGCGTTTTTGGTTGTTCCGCCCATTTTCGAACAATCAGCTAGGGTCGCTGCCTCTATACCTACATTCGTGGACAACGTTCAAGAGCGTGGTGAGGGTATATACAAACTGGCGGGTCATTACGGCCTAGAAGATCAAGTTCATCAAGCCTTCGACACCGTTCGAGATAATGCTCAGGACTGGGCATTTAACATGTCACAAAACATCGGCGCAAACTTAATTAGTAGCGTAGGCTCGTTGGTTGGATTTTTGGTGGCTGCCTTCTTGGTAATCGTGTTGACTTTCTTTATGTTAATCGAAGCACCCAGGTGGCAAAAAACTATTTGGGGTCTATACAATGACGAGAAACGAATGAAGCATCACCATGGCCTGGTAACTAAAATGCACAACGTCGTATCAGGATTCGTAACGGGTCAACTGGCGGTAGCTGGAGTGGCAGGATTTTTTGCTGGCTTCGTGGTCTTCTTGCTCAGTTGGATATTTGCCGTTCCAGCCAACTTGGCTCTGCCGGCAGCTGCTATAGTATTCCTCCTGACGCTAATACCAATGTTTGGCGCGACCATCGCTGGAGTGATAATCAGTCTTCTACTGGCGTTTAACGACGTTGGTGCCGCTATAGTATTTATCATTTACTTTGTCGTTTATCAGCAAATCGAAAACAATTTCATATCTCCAGCCATACAATCAAAAACCGTCGAGCTTTCCGCATTGGCTATCTTGGCCGCCGTAACAGTCGGCGTGTATCTATTTGGCATTGTCGGAGGTATTATATCTATTCCAATCGCCGGTTGTATCAAGGTGTTGTTAGAGGATTACGTAGAACATGCGCAGGATAATCGCAAAGAATCAAAACATCCATTACATAAGATACTCAAAAAAGTCCAAGACGAATCATAAAATACGAAGTCCCCGCACCGTGTAATCGGTCGGGGACTTTTCGCATTTCATTGAACTGCTAGCGCGAGGCTTGTCGGAAGCGAGCGGTCTGACGCATCATCGCGCCGATCAGCGGATCCAGCATCCGGGCCCGCCTGTCCAGCTCTTCCGCATAGGCCTTGGCGGCCATCTGGCCGAGCGCGGCCTCGTTCAGCTCCTCGCCGACGCGAACTTCTTCTCGTGATACAGCCGGCACGAATTGCGGTGGCTGATGGTTGACGATTGAAGCTATGCGTCCGGTTCCGTGGTTGTGCATCGCGCTCAGCTTTCGCTTGCACCTACTTGCCATTTGACTTCCTCTCGTCAGGCTTCGGTTGAAATACGAACTATGTTTGTTATAACACAAAAATTAGTAAAAGTAAACTTTAGATATGCTCCCAAAACGTTCCATGTTGCGTGTCACGCACCGCCACGCCTTGCCCTAATAGTTCTTCGCGCAGCTCGTCAGACTTTTGCCAGTCCTTATTCTCGCGCGCGGTTTCTCTTTGGCTGATGAGATTCTTTTGTTCATCGCTAATGTCATCTCTATGAAGCTCTATTCCCAATAGGTCACGAACCGTGTCCAATGTTTTATGCACGCTATGTGGATTGTCAGCTTCGCCGAGTAATTCATCAATTCTAGCGACCGCTCCTGGCGTGTCTAAGTTTGTTTGTAGAATAGATAGCATTTCGTTGTCTTTATCGCCCTCTCCCCTGCCTTGCCATCTCATATCACCCGCTCGGCGCCAATTGTTAAGTCGATTTTGTGCCGCCTCTAATATTTCCCAAGTGAAGTTGCCTTCGGTTGCGTAGTGTTTGCTTAGCACTAGGAGCTTGAATGCATCTAGGTCATAACCTTTGTCGGTTATATCTTTTAATGTGTAAATATTCTCTAACGACTTGCTCATTTTTTGACCATCAACCTTAATATGATTGGCATGTAACCATATCCGACTAAATTGTTTACCGGTTACGGCTTCCGTCTGGGCAATCTCGTTAGTATGATGTACGGGTATGTGGTCGATTCCACCTGTATGGATATCAATCTGGTCGCCTAGTAGCTCTCGTGCCAGCACACTACACTCTAAATGCCATCCGGGGAAGCCTTTTCTGTCGGTAGCTATTGGACTATCCCATTCCATGTCTCGTTTCTCTCCGTTGGCACTGAACTTCCAAACGGCAAAATCAGTTGGATTTTTTTTGCCCGTGTCGGCGACTCGTGCTCCGAATTGCAATCCTTCGATATCTAACTTTGCTAACTTTCCATAATCATCTAGCTTACTAGTATCGAAATATATCCCATCATCGATAACATACGTGAATCCTTTTTTGTTCAGTTCCTCTACGAAGGCTTTTTGCTGCTCAATGTAATCGGTCGCGCGTGGCATATGATCTGGACGAATCAGTCCCAGCTGGCTGTAGGCTTCATTATCTGCAATGGCTATATACTTTTCCGCGACTTCCCAGGCTGTCAGTCCTTCGCGTAACGCACCTTTTAGCATTTTGTCCTCACCGGCATCTTCGTCGCTCGTTAAATGACCCACGTCAGTTATGTTCTGCACGCGCGTTACGTTGTAGCCACTGGCGCGTAGCATGCGTACTAGTACATCCCAGTATATGTACGATACCCAGTTGCCGATGTGTGGTTGGCTATATACGGTTAGCCCGCAAGTATACAGTGATACATCCTTTGCGTTACCTACTTCGTCGGCGTTTCGTGTTAGCGTGTTATGAAGCTTTACTGTCATGTTCGTTCAATGCCTTGTCGGTGGCTTCGATTAATTCGTTAATTATTTTGTCGTAGTCTTCGTATACGCGAAATCCTGCAGAATACTCGTGTCCGCCACCTCCAAAATATCCTGCGACTGTTTCGGCGATTGGTGTATTAGCCCGTAATTTACCTGTCAGCTTGCCATCTGGATATGTCTTTATTGCCACCGCAATCTCTACGCCTTCGACCAGCCGCATCTCGTCCAGTACTAATATGCTGGGGTTGTAGCGGTCACTATATTGCTGAATATCTTCCCATGGGATATGAACAACGGCCAGTCTGCCATTTAGTAGATATTCTATCCTTCCAATCAGCTCGCCTTTATACGACAGTATGTCCTGTGGTTTTTTCATATATTCGCGACGACGTTCTTCGATATGTGACGCGTTTGCGCCCAGCGACGCCAGCTTGGAGCATAATTCAAAAGTACCAGCGCCGACTGCCTGTGTCGTCAGTCCTAATGTATCGCTCATAACTGCAATCATCATGGCTTCGGCCGCTGATTGATTGATAGACCAGTCATTTGATTCGGCCAATCCATAGATTACCTCGCTCGTCGCCACGGCATCTTGTGATAGAATAGTGTGCTCAAATGTCAGGTCGGACTGGGTGGTGTGGTGATCTATGACTAGTACGGGATGAGTTTCTAGGAAATGTCGCACGCCAGATGAACCTAACGCTTTGCTTAACAGTGTTTCGGCGGCGGTATCGACGATTATCGCCATGTCGGCGCTGGTGTCAAAATCCGTGACGATTCTATCCCAGCCTTTTATATAGCGCAGATACTTTGGCACGTCGATTTGGCAGTACATCACTACTTCTTTGCCCTGGTCTGATAATATTTCCTCTAGCGCGACGGAACTACCAATACTATCGCCATCTGGATTTTCGCCCTGAATCACGATTATTTTATGGGCTTCATTGATAATGTTTGTTGCTGTCTCGTACATCATACTAATTGTATCAGAGGTAATCCAAACCGCATAACGTTGACAATATTAGTTATTAATGAAATTATATTCAAAACGGCACTTCTGTTGCCAATAGAACGTTTCAGAGGTTACAAACGAAAGGAATGCGGTCATGAAAGACTTATGGCTGTTGATCGTCGGCGATATGCCGACGTCACTACAATGGATCGGAGCAATCGCGGGATTCATGCTTGCTCTGTCGATGCTGGCCGTGGGCAAGTTCGGCTATAGCAAAGTCGAAAGACCAAACCCGCGCCACCTCGAGTCGTCAAACGCCGTAAACGTGTGGCCGGTATTCATACCACTCGAACGTCTCGCGGGACCTGTGTCCAACGCCATGTTCTGGCTGTTCACGGGCACGCTACTCGGCTACTTGGCTTCGGTCATCATGTTTCATGCATGGCCGTGGTCGTTACCGGTTGCCGTCGCACTGGCCATCGCGACGTGGCGGTTCGACAGGTGGTATCAACGGCACATCCTTCCGACGTAATTGACCTAGAACAAGGGTGGGAACAGGGAAGCTTCATCGCTTCCCTTTTCCATTTTATTTACAAAATTTTTCGACCTTCTAGCGCATGGCCTAGAGTTATCTGATCGGCGTATTCCAGGTCGACGCCCACTGGTATTCCACGCGCCAACCGGCTCATTTTTATATCTATTCCCTTTTCTTGAATATGACGTTGCAGGAATAACGATGTCGACTCGCCTTCCACGCTAGCGTTGGTCGCGATAATGATTTCTTCTACCTTGTCTTTTTTGATACGATCTAGTAATTCTGGAATATGCAATTGCTCTGGCCCCACTCCATCTATTGGGCTGATTGCCCCGCCTA
The DNA here is from genome assembly GCA_030429975.1 of bacterium. Lineage (GTDB taxonomy): Bacteria > Patescibacteriota > Saccharimonadia > Saccharimonadales > Saccharimonadaceae > UBA2112. Next base: position 6,399 of record JAUIGB010000004.1, read on the forward strand.
GGACATGATATGTTCCGTGGTATTGACCAGTACGCTCGATGGCGATTATGTCCAGCGGCTCCTCGACTACTGCTACCAGCGTCTTGTCACGCGATTTATCACTGTATAATGGCGAGACGTCTAGAGATGAGTCAATCAAGGCGAAAGTGACAGGACATGATTTTACGCCCGTATGTAGTTGTTCCAGACTTGTCGCAAGCTTGTCAGCTACGTTTGGTTTTGCTCGCAACAAATAATACGCATAACGCTCTGCTGTGCGTGCGCCTACGCCCGGTAGGCGCCCAAGTTCATCTATGACATTGGTCAATGCCTTTGGCAGCAAATCTGCCATGAATTACATTCCGAGATTGCCGAGACCGCCCATTAGCGGCTTCATCTTTTCGGCGGCAATTTCCTGAGCCTTTTGCATGCCGTCACGTACTGCTACTTCGATATTACTCTCTAGCTCCTCGATATCGTCTAGGTCAACTTGCTCTGGATCTATTTTAATTTTCTCTACTTTTAGTTCGCCATTAATGGTCAATTCCACCATTGGATTGTCGTCGTCATCGCCACCAGATACGACTACTACCTTTTGTTTTTTTAGGTCTTTTTGCGCTTTGCGCAGTTCGTTCAACATTTTCATTTGGTCAAATGCCATGAGTATTCTCCTTTTTTACGGCCTATTTCCGCTTCGTTTATGGGGTAATTATACAGTATTTATACCTTAACGTCGATAAATATAGTACCTATCGGCTTCCTCGCTGGTGGCGGTGGTCACGATTCGTGACGGTATCAAATCTATTCTATCGTGGGCTGCGCTGGTAGCTGCAAAATCACCACTGGCGGGAATTGCACCCAGTATGAGCGGTGGTTTTTCATAATACCCTATTAACGCTATATAAAATTCCCTTTCGCTTGGCGTCGTAACTAATGTTTTAATATCGTTACCACTAATATGTGAGTTGTATAGCGACACGTCATGATTGAAGCTTTTTGCCGTTACGGGATCGTAGCTATAGCCATCAAAATACCTTCCTAGGCCGGAAAAAACCAATCCGCCTACCAATATTGTTAGTGGCAGTATGCCTACGAATCTCGCGTACGGGTTTCGCGGAAACATGTCATACCAAAACCTTAGCAAATATCCCAGGCCGCTCGCTAGTAACAACAACATAGGCACGAATGCTATTCCGGCGAACTCCGGATTAATGATGAGCACCGGCACTAGTAGCAAAATCCACGCCACCAACGTGTAGCTACGTGCCGTATATCTGATTTTGAATAATTGCCATGCGCCTATCACTATCAAAGCGATCGAACCTAGCCCTAGAACTGGTGTCATTAGCACGCCGCTCTGTGGCCATATAAAGTTAAAGAATTGTTGTGACAGTATTTGTAGATTGACCCATATGTCTGGGGGCCATGTTGCGGGTGCACCCAGTAATGTAAGTATCAATGACGGATTGAATAACGCCAGAACGAACAGCGGCGCCATGATCGATAGGCTGATTGACAGTAATAGTAACAGGTGTAGTTTTGGCATCTGTTTTAAGACATACCGAACATGCGGGTGTAGTAGGCCTGCGCTACAAATAGCTCCAACCAGATAGATACTCAACGGGGTATACAGGCTAAGCGGTAATACGATAAAGAATACGAGTTTCCACAATCTCTTGTGGCGTTCCGACGTGGTAATCATGGTGGCGGCCAATAGTAACCAAATTGGCCACAAGATATAGGTTATCGTGCCCGTTCCCGCCTGCGCCAAGAACAGAAATTGACCAGTGGTAATCATAATGACTGTAGCGAGCAGTGCTATATTTGGTCGAAACCACCTACGTAGCAGAAAGACGGCGCCCAAACCGGCAAAGAACGCCGCGACTAATGACGGCAGTTTGAAGGCAAATTCAGTAGGTCCCAGTAGTTCTAGGCTCCACCTTTGCAGAACAAAAAGAGGCATGTTCGGTACTGCCAGTGTATCAACGTCTTGCAAGTCCATGTTTGAGGTAGCTATGAACTGAGCGCGTTCCGTCTCGCTCAATCCACCCGGAACATACAGTCCGGCGATCGCGAGTAGTACTATGAAAAACAAGGCGACGAGGGCATAGCCGATTTGGTATCGCCACCGGTATGCCAGAAACTTGCTAAAAAATAATCTCGCCATTTCTCATTATTATATCATGAGAAATAACAGTTTTACTCTTGTCGGGCGCTGGCGGACATAAAGCGCATACGCTCTGGGTGGAAGTACAGATCTACCTTGCCTACTGGACCGTTACGATGTTTGGATATCAGTAGATTCGTGATATTTTCATTTTCTTCGTCGGAATTATATACACCCGGCCTATGAATAAACATTACTATGTCAGCGTCTTGCTCGATGCTTCCTGATTCTCGCAAATCCGACAGCTGTGGTTTCTTATCTTCGCGCGATTCGACGCTACGACTCAACTGACTCAGTGCGATTACCGGAACGTTCAATTCACGCGCCAAAAGCTTTAAGCCACGGCTGATTTCGCTCACCTCTTGTACGCGGTTGCCGTCACTTCGCGTCACGCTCGCTTGCATCAACTGCAAGTAGTCGACTACTACCAAACCGAGAGGAGCTTGGTGTGCGGCGCGCTTGGCCTTTGTGCGCATCTCTAGAACGGTCAAGCCTGGTGTGTCGTCAATAAATATTGGAGCTTCGGCGATCTCGCCTGATGCCTCTGATAATTTGGCAAAGTCATCATCACTCAGATTACCAGTACGAATCTTCCAGCTATCGACGCCACTTACGTCGGACAGCATACGATCTATCAATTGTTCTTTGCTCATCTCTAGGCTAAAGAACAGCACGGACTCTTTGTTCAAGGTAGCTATGTTGTACGCAAGGTTCGTGACGAACGTTGTCTTGCCCATTGCTGGACGGGCAGCGAGGATGATAAGGTCACTTCTTTGCAGTCCGGCAGTCATGCTGTCTAGGTCTTTGTAACCTGTTTTTAGACCTCGAATAGCACCCTTGTTGCGATGAAGCTCTTCTAGACGGTCAAAGTTTTCTAGCAGAATCGATTCCACGCTGGCCAAGTCTTGTTTTAGGTTTTGGTTACTGACGGCAAAAAGCTCGGTCTCTGCTTTTTCCAATAGCTCTTGGACGGATTTGTCTTCGTCGTAACCCAATTCCGAGATATCACCACTCGCGCGAATCAACCGTCTTCGTACTGCCTTCTGTGATACGATTTCGGCGTATGTAGTCGCGTGAGCCGCCGTTGGTACGTAATTAGTTAGCTCGGTCAGATAGGCCGAACATTGCCTCGAATATAGTCACGTGTCTTTTATCATAAAAATCACGTGCCGTTACCGCTTCGGTCACGTCAGAAAGCACGTCTTCGTCTATTAACACCGCTCCCAACAGGCTCATTTCTGCGTCGATGTTTTGTGGTGGTATCTTTGCTTGTGCGTCAGTCATCTAATTTTACCTCTGTTCCGCCACCCATCATCTCGGCAATTTTGGCTAACTTTTCGTCTTCTGGCGGTTTGTTATGAGCCAATGTTGTCACGTTGGTTTCCGGGTAGCCGATTTGATTCAGTGCCTCTCCTAATTGTGATTGGTATTTTACTTCGTCAAGTTTGCTCTTACTGAATTTTCGACCACAGTATATTGTCAGGCGATCCTCGTCGTATTCAAACTGGCACTTTGACAACACGCTATATAGCGCCACTTGGTTCTGCCTGGTGTAATCGAGGAGTTTCTTTGAATCAAAAGGCTGGTCCGACTTGACTACTTTTTTCGGGGGTTTACTCGTTATTGGCTCGGCTGGTACTTTCTCTTTTACTACGATCACGGGAGCCTCAATAACTGTTGGTTTGACGGGTTTTTTGGTGGCCTCGACTGCGCGATTAACCGGAGGCTTGTTAGCGGGGACTGTTGCCGTCGGGCTGGGCGTCGTGGCTAGCATCAATGTCGTGAGCAGTTTCAAGCCAGGACGAGACGAAGAATTGACCGCCAGCAGGTCGTCGATCAATCGTATCTGCCAGCCTGGCGAAGGCTGGTTGAGTATCTCCGCACGAAGCGTCTCTATCAATTGGTCTGTCAAAACATGAGGTTGTATGCCCTGTTTTTCTAGATTATCTAATGTTTCAACAATCTTTCTGGCATCGTTGGATTTCGTGGCCTCTATCAATGTGTCGACCGCCTGCGCGGGGGCGAAACCTAACGTGCTTTCGACTAATTCTTTGGTAATGCCCTCGTTGTCATCGGCATATCCTGATAGTTGGTCTAGTAGTCCGATAGCATTTCGAAAACTACCGTCACCACGCGCGGCGATTAGCTCTATTGCTCCGTCATCAATCTTTATACCTTCGCCCTTTGCTATTTTCTTCAAATGACGGGCTAGGTCTTCGCGACTAATCGCGCGAAAAGCAAAATGTTGCGTGCGACTTATTATCGTGTCGGGCACTTTGTGTAGGTCTGTAGTGGCAAGTATAAAAACGACGTGCTCGGGTGGTTCTTCTAGCGTTTTTAACAATGCGTTAAACGCCGGTTTTGATAGCATATGAACTTCGTCTACAATGTATATTTTTTTGTTTGCGGATGTCGGTGCTATCATTACGCGGTCGCGTAGTTCGCGTACATCATCAACACCATTATTACTGGCGGCATCTATTTCGATAATATCTAGGCGTGAATCGTCGCCTTTATACGGAAGTTGATTTATCTCGTGCGCCAATATACGAGCGATCGAAGTCTTGCCAACGCCCTTTGGCCCGGTCAGCAGATATGCATGCGAAATACGACCCGCGGACAAACTGCGACGTAGTATCTCCGTAGCGTGGTTTTGGCTGACGATCTCGTCTAGCGAACGCGGACGGTATTTACGATATAACGCCCTGCGGACGTTGCTACTCTCCCTCTTGCTCATATATATAATTGTACCCTCTTTTCGAGGGTACAATCGTTGTAGTTTTCTTGGTGTGGATGTCTAGTGGAAATACCTGTTGAAAACGATGAATCTTACAGAGGTGCTTCAACCGCAGCCCATGTAGCGTCCGGATTGTCGACGGGTACGATAATAGTTACCTGATCACCTTCCTTGATATGGAAGAACGTGACGCTGGCTAGCAATATTCGGTATTCCTTACCGCCTGCTTCAACATAGTATGCTCCGTCGTGCTGAATCAATGTTCCTACGATCTGCTTTCGTTCAATTGGACCGATTTGCTTGTATATGAAACTACCGTCATCAGCGATAGTAAGCTTTAAGACATCGCCTTCTAGTAGTTTTGATTTGCTGGCATAGTTCGCTGGTACTGGGTAATTCTTTCCATCTGGACCGACCATAACTTGGCCGTCGAATACGCCTTCTATAATTTTACCGGTTACGTCTTCGGTACTGGATTTTGGCGTTACTACAGAACCATCGTCGCCGATGATACTAATCAATAATTCCTTTGCAGCGGCCAAGTTGGTCTCTGCTTCTTGTATCAGTGATGTGAGTCGTTTTACTTGTTTCTCTGGTAAATCAGACATTTTCTCGCATTCCTTGTCTGTTTTTGGTGATATCACGTCTATATATAACAGCCCAGATAGATAATGTCAAACGTAAATACGTTTATCCACAAACCTAACAGTAATACGTGCAATTACGTTGTAAAAACGACGGCATATTTATATTTTTTGCGCAAGACAAATGCGATTGACTAAATTAAAAGTCACCCGGAATGATTATTCCTTCATATGGTTCTAGCGGGTCAAAGTTTGGTATCGATTTTTTAATCATCTGCTTAAAGTAAAATGTTTTGTGACCCTTGTTCTGGGCATTCATTATCCGCACACTTCCTAGTGCCTTCACGGCGAGATTGTACGGATGATACATGACGTAGACATCATCGTCTTGCACTATCAACCTGTCGCCAACGAAATCATGTGATGCCTTGATTGATACATTCTCTGAAAGGCGCCCCGTGTCATCCAGCCGATAGGTTTGAAAGTACTCTTGTTCAGCTACATATCGTGAGTGCGTAACTACCGTCGTGTCAGTAAAGACTAACGTATCATCGTCAGATTCATTGTTTATATAATCAATATAGTTATCAATATCACGAACGCGCTGACTTTTCGGACCTTCTATCTCTAGCCAGTTTCGGCGATTGGTTATGTATTGATGCGTACCGTGGGTCCACTGGTTCTTTGGATAGTTCGGCCGATAGTGTTCGAGTTTGTCCATTAGTACCAGCCGTCGCCGTGGGCTTCGTATTTTTTGTCGATTTGCGAGCTTTTTCGAATCATTTGTTTCAATATTTCCGATCGGCGTTTATATGACATGCTATTTACGCGTCCTTTTTCGCCAGGCATGACGGGATGCTTGATTACCTTGGCCGGGTCTACTCCTAGCCGTTCCAGTTGTGCCGGAGTCATACCTTCTCTAATCCTTATTGGTAAACCATTCTTATTACGCTCGTATCGTTCGCCCATCTCTTTAAAATCTCCCTTTGGTTTTATGATACTCCCCTATATAAAAAACGTCCAAAATTGAAAACACCGCGTACCTTGTTAGGGTACGCGGTGTTGTCACGTGCGTCTCGTGGGACGCTAGTGGCTAGCCGGAATAGCGGGCCATTCGGACGTCGTCGGACGCGACGTTGTGCCGTGCCACGAAATCGTCGGACATCGCCATGCAGGTGACGGTCTTGTTTCGCAGTGACTCGGGCACGTCGGGGGCGCACGCGAATGCCACTTCGAACGGACGCTCCAGTCTGTCGAACAGCTCGTCACAGTCGCCTGACGCGAACGTGTTGTTCCACAGCGTGCCTAGCTCGCCGTCGACGATTACGACGCTGTCACACGCCAGCAGGCAGTGCGCCTGCTCGGGATGCATCAGCACCACGTTGTTCGGCGTCGACCTCTTCATCATGCCGTCGATGTAGATGGCGGCCTCGATCGTCGCCATCGTCTGAGTCGCGTCTCCGCAGTCGACCCGGTCGAGCACGTTCAGCGGAAACGATAGTACGCTGGCATTTGCCACGATTGACTCCTATTGGTTGTTGTTCCGGAACTACCCCCAAATACTTGCAGGGTGTGCTTATTATATCACAAAATACATTAAATAACAAGGGTCATCATTGATAAATACGATATAATATGTTTTAATAGTACAGATGTCGCAGTATTGCGAATCGGACCTACGGGAAGGAAACCCCCATGCACAAAAAGCTTCCTCGCGAATTTGACGTCGCGGGAATAGATGCCGAGGAGTTGCTCGGGATACTGAACAATGCCCTGAAGGAGGATGAGGCGCGTCGAACCAGGCAACAGATGCTACGGCAAAAGTCGGGCCTGGAGCTGACGCTCGTTGCCTCCGCGGACGCGATTGGCGCTGTCAACGCGACGGCGTCGATATTGCGTCAGCGCTCCGTGCTGTACAACAACAGCTTGGGCGTCAAGGAAAATCTTGGCATGGCGATGATTCTGGCCTCGACCCTGTTATCACTTCGAGCAACAGTGCCCGAAATCGTGTATCGGGTCAAAACCGGACAATCGCTGGTTTCGACGTCGGGCGAACCCGGCTCGGATCAGCTGATCAAGACATTGATTGGCTCGCTGGCCATCACGTTGTCGACGCTTTCGTTGGGGCGACTCCCCTTCACCAATCGAGTATTGACCTCCTATGGACGACGCTCGATGTCCGTGATGTCCGCCATCAGTGCGACACGGCTAGCACTCAATGTGCGTAGCCGACGCGCATAACATACCCGCCACGCGGAAACACTGAATACAGTCGTTCCCGTCCATGTGGCGGGTTCGACTTTTTCTGACATAACCTTGTTGACTTTTTAACCATCTTTGCTATAATTTTTACAGCATTACACCAAAGACCGTAGCCGTTCTATACGAACTTAATCCGCTACCGAGGCGTGATCAAATGAATTTTGATTATTTCCACCATTGGTCCTAGGTTTACACTGCGAGTATCTAGGACCTCTTTTTATTCGCGGAAGCCAAGGCGTGTACATGCGAGAATCTTAACAACTCGGGTCGAAGACCTCATGCAGAACAAGCACGTACCCTGAAACGCGCTCTTTTTGCCCCGAACAGGACCGAAACCTTCGCGAAGTAACTACGGTTACTCCTTGTCGTTTTCAATCAGTCCGGAACAAAAATCATCACGTCTCAGGAATACGGCTCATTATGCAAGAGGCCTAATAAACTTAACCAAGGAGTTTCAATCTTATGGCTATAAGCAAAGATAAGAAAAATGAATTGGTTGCTGAAGTTTCTGAATTGCTATCAAATAGCAAGTTGACAGTATTTGCACAATGTAACGGTTTGACCGTTGCAGACATGCAAGATTTGCGCCGACAGGCTCGCGAAGCTGGCGTGGTTATTAAGGTGGTCAAAAACCGCCTAGTCCGCGTCGCTATGAGCGAGAGCGAAACGTACAAAAATACCGACACGTCATTATTGACTGGTCAATTACTGTACGCTGTTAGCGCAGAGGACGAAGTTGCACCTGCCAAAGTACTAGATGAATTCGCGAAAACGCATCCAGCGTTGGTATTCACCGGTGCTTTTGGCATGGAAGGCGAAGTCATGGACGCCGAAGCCGTAAAGGCTCTAGCCAAATTGCCATCAAGGGGCGAATTGGTTGGTCAGGTCGTTTCTATGCTATTGTCACCAGTCAACGATGTCACGAACGCGCTTTCTGGCAATCTACACGGATTGTTAGATGGCGTCGAAGCAAAGGCTTCTGCTTAGAAACCTAGCAACCTACACCACAATTTTAATGAAGATAAGGAGTCTACTATTATGGCAGACGTAAAGAAACTAGCTGAAGAGCTAACAAAGTTGACCGTACTAGAAGTCAACGAACTAAAAACTGTACTAAAAGAAGAATACGGTATCGAACCTGCTGCAGCTGCTGCTGTCGCTGTTGCAGGTCCTGCTGCTGGTGGCGAAGCTGCTGGCGGTGACGACGAAAAGAGCGAATTTGACGTCAAACTAACTGACGCTGGTGCTCAAAAAGTTGCCGTTATCAAGGCTGTAAAAGAAATCACCGGACTTGGTCTAGGTGAAGCAAAAGCTATCGTCGATGGCGCACCTGCACCTGTAAAGGAAAAGGTCTCAAAGGACGAAGCAGAAAACGCAAAGAAACTTCTAGAAGAAGCTGGCGCTACAGTCGAATTGGTCTAATCCAATACGACTGCCAAAATTATCGATCCGATTGTTGCAAAAGCACCCCTTGCTGGGGTGTTTTTGTTTGCTGTCATTGTTTGTGTCTTTACGCTTATGCTAAAGTATTAGTAATGCTACGTCAGTTACTGAACAAACCAGCGAACAGACGAAAAGCGAGTGGTTTCACTATCGTTGAATTGTTAATAGTGGTGGTCGTTATAGGCGTGCTGGCCGCGATTGTTATAGTCGCCTATAATGGCATAACTCAACAGGCACGCGCCACGGCTACGGGCGACGCGCTTAGAAATGTCGCTAGCGCTCTTCAGTTTTTTGCTAGGTCGGATGCTTTAGCTACTTGGCCTGCGGAATCATCATATGGTGGCGGAAACCCAAGTATCGCTACTGTGATTGCCAATGAACCAACACTAGCCAGCTCACTAAGGGCAGCTCCTAGTGTTGCTGACATACCGTCGAATAACTGGCGATACGATAATGACGGCGATTCATACGATGGATGTTCCAGTAGTGGGGGTGGTATAAATATTTTGATTACTGGCATGACTACCGAAACGATTCAGGCGGTTGACGATGCCGTAGACGATGGGGATTTGGCGTGCGGGAATGTTCGCATTTCGGGTACGACCATCTTGGTATATTCGGTCGCCAACACGAATGCGCTTTAAGAAAATAAAAAAGTGGCAGGCGGATAGGTATTATCCTATTCCGCTTGCCACTTCTTGACCATTTCCCACCTGGTCGATTGTGCGGATTGAGTTCGCGTTCAGCTGATTCGTAGGCCACTGATTGCTCGGGCAATCACCAACTGTTGAATCTGCTCGGTTCCCTCAAAGATGTCGTAGATCTTGGCGTCACGGTGCATGCGCTCCACCGGGAAGTCCCGAGTGTAGCCATAGCCGGCGTGAATCTGCATCGCTCTTTCGGTGACCCATACGGCAGTACGGCCAGCCTTCAGCTTTGACATAGACCCTTCGGCGTTTTTGTAGCCACCGTTGACTCCCATCCATGCCGCGCGATGCACCAGCAAACGTGCCGCGTCGATTTCTGTCAGCATGTCGGCCAACATGAACGCAATCGCCTGGTTTTCGATGATCGGCTTGCCGAACGCTTTGCGTTCTTTGGCGTATTGGAGGGACTCTTCGTAGGCTGCACGGGCAATGCCGACAGCCATCGCGCCCACGGTGGGGCGAGTCGCCTCAAAGGTTGCCATGGCAGGTTGCTTCTCACCGGAATGACCGCTCTCGCGAGCACGAGCCAGCTTGGCGTCGAGCTTTTCCTTGCCTCCCAGCAAGCAATGACCCGGAACGCGCACGTTGTCTAGAACGACTTCGGCCGTGTGACTGGCTCGAATACCGTGCTTTTTGTACTTCGTGCCTTGGCTCAGGCCCTTGGTGCAGGGGGGCACGATGAAGCTTGCCTGTCCGCGACCCTTCAGTTCGGGATCGACGGTAGCTACCACGACGTGGACATTGGCGATGCCACCGTTCGTGATCCATGCCTTGGTGCCATTCAGCACCCACTCGTCCTTGGCTTCGTCATAGACGGCCAGAGTACGCAGTGATGACACGTCGCTACCGGCTTCGGCTTCGGACACGCAAAACGCACCGAGCTTGACATCGTTGGCGTCGCCATAGCACTGGGGTACCCATTCCAGGGTCTGGTCCCAGGTGCCGTTAGCGGCGATGCCAGCCGCGGCGAGGGATGACCCAAAGATAGCCAGTCCGATGCCAGCGTCTCCCCAGAACATTTCTTCCAGCGCGACCGGCAGTGTCAGGCCCGTCGGGTCAGAAAACCCGTCCCGGATGAATTCCCAGTCGTACAGACCGATTTGCGCGGCCTGCTGCACGATTGGCCACGGAAATTCCTCGCGCTCATCCCACTCATGTGCGGCGGGTCGAATCACCTCATCAGCGAACTCATGAACCCACTTGCCGATGTCCGCTACGTCCTCGGGTAGTACCAGCGAGAACGGCTTGTCATCAGACATTATCAACTCCTGTCTTCCGCATTGTAAACGTACTTCAAATCTTGAAGTTGGGAATATTATGGCATATTTTGCCTATAAATTCAATTACGTTCTATTATTATTGATGGTCAATGAATCGATATCGACGTCTATATCTGCCAATTTCTCGGTAATCAGCTTTTTGGTATCATTTACACCTTTATTGTAGATTTCTGGTGCCAAATTTTCCGTGACTATGTCTATAATGTCTTGCGCGGCTATTACGCCTACCATATCCTCGTCTATTTCTTCTATTCGTGCGATTACTTCATCTACGCATTTGCGTTGTAATTCATCGTTTGCACTATCCCATTTTCTATTCATGTTAATAGTATATCAATTACAAATTCATGGCTGGGAATATCAAACCGACCCACAGCAGTCCCCACGTGATAAACAACAGCATAAATACGACGATGCCTACCGTGGCCTTTTTGCCCGCGGGCGTGGACGAAGCACGAAAAGCCGGATCGATTTTTTTCCTAAAGTAATCACCAAACCCAGCTACTATAAGTGCCGGCTGTAATACTACCATTGCCTTGATTGTCTCTACTGTGTCTCCCGAGGGAAAATACATAATGAGCGCGAACACTATCTCGACGGCCAATAGATTAAATAAATTCTTCACTCAATTATCATATCACACTCATGCATACCGGCCCATGATAGATATTTGACTAACAATACAATAAAATGTTATAATATGCATACATAGTCAGGTCTGCTGACTAGTCCCGCACAGGAAGGTAAAAACATGACAAACGGGTCCAACCAGGACCGGGTCGCACCGCAGTCGCGCGGTGTGAACCTATCGGTCGGCAGCGGCCTCGCCATCTGCGGCAGTCTGATGTTTGGCGGAGGCCTGACGGCTTTTCTGGTTCTGTTCAACTTCAGCGACATCTTCGTCGACAACTCGGCAGCCTTCGAGAAGATGGCGGAAAGCGATGACATACTCAACGACTTCGTAATGTTGCTCATCCTTTTCTTCACAGCCCTACCCGGCTTCGCCGCCTACTGGCTGACCAAGATGATCATCGGCGCGAACGACGACTAGCAGTTGTCGTACCTACCAGTGCAACGCCCACGCCCTACACCTCGGTGTTCGGCGTGGGCGCTTTGCTTTTAGACACTAGCTATTTTGTTTGCTACAATAATGCTAATGAAGCAACCAATTGTGTCGGTAAAGGATTTTTCGTTACGAATTGGCGAAAAAACCATAGTGAGAGATCTAAGCTTTGACGTGCACCCTGGCGAAGTATTCGCCTTGTTGGGCGCAAACGGATCTGGCAAAACCAGCACCATTCGTTCGCTACTGGGTATCTACAAATCCACCGACGGTACGCTACATGTTGACGGCAAAAGATACACGCCCGAACAGGCGCGACTAGTCGGATACTTGCCCGAGGAACGAGGACTCTATACACGCTCAAAAGTTTTGGACACTATGATATATTTTGGTGAGTTAAAAGGTCTTGGTCGCGACGAAGCACGCGAGTTCTCGCTGTCATACCTAGATAGAGTTGGCCTAGCCGACAAGGCAAATACCAAAATCAAAAAGCTATCTGGTGGACAGCAACAAAAAGTTCAGCTGGGCGTCGCTATCATCGGCGAACCAAAGTTATTGATATTAGACGAACCCACCAAAGGGCTAGATCCAGTCAATCGCAAGCTACTGCTAGATATCGTAGATGAACTGCAAAACAAAGGCGCCGCGGTGATTTATATTACACACTTGATGGAGGAAGTCGAACGTCTGGCGGATAGGCTGTTGATTCTAAAGGATGGCAAAGCTAGGGCCTATGGCGGTATCGCCGAAGTAAAGAAAAAGTTCAAATCCAAATCACTAGAAGACGTGTTCGTGTCTATTTATAACGAAAAAAGCACGGAGGCAAAAGATGTCTAAGCTAAAGACCGTCATCAAGCACGAGTATTGGACTATAGTCAAACAGCCTAGTTTTTGGATTTCTATGATCGCGACTCCCCTGCTGATAGCGGTTGCTTTTGGGCTCAGCTATTTGGGCAATGCCGCCAGCGAGGACCGCATAGAGGAACTCGCAAAGGATCTAAAAAACGTCGCTATAGTCGACCAAAGTGGCCTTATTAGTCACGATATTATCCAAGGAAACGGACTAGAGATCAGTCCGTCCTACCAAGAGGAAATGTTGCGCGAACAAGTCATCAATGGCGAAACCGAAGCCCTGATAGTGTATCCAGATACCCTCGCCAAAGATCGCAAGTATTCCGTGTACATGAGTAGCGACGACCTGACAAAGATGGGCGCGGTCACCGGCCTAGCCGATGGCATGTTAAAGACCAGTATATTCCTAGGTCTAGGTTCTGCCGATGTTATCGCCTTGGCGCAAAACGGCGCCGAGAGCCAAGTCACGACGTATCGCGATGGCGAGGCCACCGCTGGTTTGAACGAATACGTGGTTCCGGGACTATTCATCGTTATTTTCTATATAGTGTTCCTGTTCTCGGTCGGTTACATGCTGACCAGTGTCAGCGAAGAAAAAGAAAACCGCTCCATGGAAATGGTGCTAACCTACGTCAAGCCACGGAACCTAATAGTAGGCAAACTATTGGCAGTTATCTTGGTTACGCTCACGCAAGTTGTGTTCTTTGTGCTGATGGCCGCGGTCGTATATGGCATTGCACTATTACTGGGCAATACCCTGACGTTGCCTGCTGGCATAGATATGCAAAAGATAGTGTTCGATCCCGTCACGATTCTGTTCGCAGCTGCCTTCTTGGTCGTTGGATTCCTGATGTTTGCCGGCTTTATGACAGCCACGGCCGCTATCGCTCCTTCCTCCAAAGAAGCAAACAATTTCTCTACAGTATTTTACGTCGGCGCGTTCGTGCCGTTCTGGTTCATCACGATGATTCTGACCGATCCAGAAAATCCAGTGACCAAGTTCATCACCTACTTCCCTGTCACGTCACCAGTCGTTTCCCTGATTCGAAACACTGTTGGCAATATGGGCACGCTAGAAACGATTTCGGCGCTCGTCGTCATGACTATATTCATGGTATTCAGCGTGTGGTTGGCCGTACGTTCATTCAGCCTAGGCGCGCTGGAATATGCTAGCGCGGTTAAGGTAAGGAGTTTGCTAAAAAAGTAGGGTTCTTTGTTCTGGAATGACCCAGAACCAGGTCACCGCATTTGAGGTCAAACGCGGGCAAACCCCCGGGGTGGCTTCGACTCGCCATGAACTACCAAACAAAAAATACCGGTCGTGGATTGTCGACCCATAAAGGGTCGTCCCAAAATATAAAAACTAGTTAACTATTTTGGGCAGAAATCCACGAACTATTCCGGTATTTTTATTTACTAGTTCTTGGGCGTCTGCAGAGACCCCGGACCCCGATGGCTACGCGCGAAAATTGCGAATATATATATGTGGAAACATATGTTTTTCCATATGTATTTCTACAGAGTTAGATTGCGGTTTTTGTTATGTAAGTTGTTGGGTGTGATGTTATATTGAGGAGTGCCCCTGTAATCGTGAAAAGTCAACCGTTAATACTTAAGTAAAACGTTTGCAATCAAATCCTGTCCGTAATCAACTGCCTTGTGACTTGATATTACAATAGTCGATGGATGCGCGGCAGAGTTTCGTTCACCTAGTCTTGTATCAAGTATTTTACGAACATCATTTGTGACCACGCCGGCGGACCGCAAAAGTTCGATGAACTTTACTTCTTTTAAATCTGAAAAATCGTCGAATTTAACAACCTTCTTGACACGAGCATCTGGGCTTTTTGCGAGTGCAGTATTGAATGCTTTCAGCTCTGATGTAAACACATGTTTCTGTAAATGATAAAGCACTACTATCCAAATAAGTACCATTGCTGCCCTATTTGCCTTGACTTGATAGCATTTCGCAGCCTCACTCAGGAGGACCTGTTCGTTAGAATCAGTAATGCTTGCCATTAGCGACGCTAAATTGTCGTTAAGCTTAGTCATTTCTGGCGCACCTTCTACTATTGCAGCTATGTGTGTCAAGATATTTCCGCTAAGCTTGTAACCCTTTGGTGCTTTTATATATTTTCCACCTCTTTTTTTTGCTTCTTCAGATAGGTATTGGGCCAGGCGACCGTGGGGGCGGATGCTAAGTTCGTCCTGGAATATACTATCGAGATCTATGACGTTAAAGGGTGATATATTTTTATATTGTGAAATATAGTATGCGATATAATCAGTCTGAACTCTGCTATCTAGTTTGTAGAAGTCAGGGATTTTTTTTGTGTAATCATGGGCTGAAATAGAATCTGACATATTAAACTCTCTAATTACTGGTTCGCCCGTTCGTTAGCACTTCATCCCACCCAAGTGTTAACTGATATGTTCCCTTTTTGGGATTGTTTATCCAGCCGTTGGTCTTCGCAACAGTGGGGTATTTGGTGTTGAACTTTGAACCAAGAAGCGTTTTTGCAGTCATGTTTGACCATAACTTTTGAATGTCGGAAAGTGAGACTGCAACCTCGAAATTACCCTTGGCCAAGTACGCTACTAAAAGTGTAAATTTCTTCTCACCCGATTTCCCTTGCGCATATCGGCCCACGAATGCACGTTCATTAAGCGACCAGTTAGGCATTAAGGCGTCGTTGGCGGTAGATTCCTGCGACGCCGCCGTGCCCTGTATATTTTCGACTAATGCTTCAAGTGCGGCGACTCGCTTTTCGAGCTCGTCTATTTTACTTCCTGTCATTTTCAAATCCCTTCAATAATTCTTCTAAGAAGTCTTCACCCTGCTGTGTCAGGTCGTATCTATTATTTGTTTCGGGGTCGCGGATATATCCATCAACGATTGCACGTTCGAGTAGCTTTGGGTCACACTTGCCGACAAATTTGGCACCGGTCCAGCTTTCTTTGATTTGTGTAAATCCAATTGGCGGTTGGTTTGATACCTTTTCGTTGTATCCTACTATGAGTGCTATCTTCTTCTGCCCATTTGTAAGATGCGCGCTACGGGATAATTGCGAAAGCGCTATTGCTTTGCCTTGATGGGGTTTTATTTCGGATGCACCATCGCCAAATACTGCTGCTTCAAGACGCTTCAGGCGCTTTTCAAAATCAGCCCGTTCCATTATTTTCCAAATCCTTCCTTAACAACCGCTTGTCCGGTCATAGTTAAACACCATGTCTTTTTTCCATCACGCTCTCCTACGGGCATTATGTGGCCTTTTTGAATGCGCTTTCCAATTTTATCATTTACATTTGAAGGTGCCTTCAGTCTACTTTCGATAAACAAACGCCGTAGTTCATCGGCAGTAAAGTTAGTTTGTTCCCTGAATATTTCGAGAAAACTAGCTAGAACGAGTGTCCGCTCTGTGTCATCAGTAGGATTCTTTTCGAGCACATATTCGGCAACAGACATTTGCCGTGCCGGAGTTGCGTTTTTCGTCACTTTTGTGTCAGCCGGTGACTGAGCGGTGAGAAGATTTTCAATCGCCTGTAGTCGCTGGTTTATTGCGTCTAGGCGTGCAATAATTTCAGAATCCATAGTTAAGCCTCTTCTGTTCCGATTTTGGAGTGTAGCTCTTCTAATAAATAATTTGGTACGTAGTATCTTTTTTCGCCATCCTTTTTGACGTCATGTGTCTTTTCCAGGAGTCGTTTTAGGCAGCTTTTTACGCTACCTTCAGCCATTACGTCAAGGGCGATGACTTCGGACGGCGACATTGCGTCGGCGACATTGTCAAATAGTAAGTGACGAGCTTTTTGCGCCACTAAAATGATTAATATTTTTGAACTGTTTGATAATTTGTAGAATGCTGGTAAGAATGATATTTCTCCAGTCTTGTTAAAAACTACGTAGCCCGTGAGTAGCGAAGTTAACCGCTCCCTATCGATATTATCCGTACTTTCGACTATCAGACTTGTAAGTGGATTCTGGTCCCCCATGGTTTTCCTCCGTTCTGTTTGTGTTTAGTATATTTGACGACGCAAGGATTTGTCAATTGTTTTGTAGCGTAATTTTTCATATAACACAATTTCCTCTGTTTATATTTAAATATGCTTATGGATAATATAAGTAAAATATTGACACGTCCCAATAGTCCGCGACGTGGTATGTCAAAATAATAAAAAGTTCCATATTTACTGATGATAAATCTATACATTATATATGCTTGCCTATCTAGTGTATGTATATAGTTGTCAAGGATTATCTACGGATAATAAATTTAAAGTGAAATAACGATAATGAAAACGCCCTATTATTATAACGTGCAGATTAGAATCGACATTGCATTAGTCAGGATAAGATTTAGTTTAATATTTATATATTTCAGGATCCGACCTCGAAACGGTGAAAATCATTGCATGGCATGTGATAACTTATACTATCAAAACCCATGATTCACATCTGTTAAATAAACATATGCAAAAACATATGTTTCCACATATGTTTTTTGTTATAGTGGGGGTATGGCTAGAAGAAAAACAAACAAAGAAAACATTCGGAATATTCAGCAAACGCAGGATACGTATAGTATCAGCATCCCCGCGCGTATCATGCAAAAGTTGGGTTGGCGCAAGCGACAGAAGGTTGTTATTTCCGAGTCGCGGAATAGGCTGACTATCAAAGACTGGAAGAAAAAACGCAGTTAGTACCGCCGCTAAGCGGGTGTGTTTTGCTGTTCAGCCGGGCTTCATGTCACACCGAGGCATATAGTGACAACAAAGCTGGAATAATTCACGAGGACCAGTCCATTTGATTAACTAGAATATAGAAATGGACCGACCATAGGGAGTTCCGCAGTGACCAGCTTTTTGTTGCTATGTGCCGCGTCTGTGATATGACCGCCCGAGAATCTCTTTGGTTCTTTCTCTGCCGATACGAGAAAGAACTGACCTGGTCCGCCGGCTGGCGGATGGGTCATTCCAGAACATTACGTCGGTTCCTGCAGGAACGGCTATCTATTCTTTTTACTATCGTCTATAATTCCGCCGATTATCGCGCCGGTTGCCGAGCCTACTAGAGCGCCTAGGCCTATTTGATCAAACAGTATCCAACCCAAAAAGATACCAGCAGACGTACCAATACCTATGCCAGCGTATAGATTCTTGTTTTTTTGCTGTTTCTTTTTTGACTTTTTCATAGATTAATCATAGCAAAAATACACTATTAACACTATAAGCTTATGTTTTTTGCTATAGTTAGTCTATGAGCAAAAAGAAGACAAACAAAAAACCATTTGGGCCGGGCAAGGTAATACTGAGCGTTATATTTGGTTTGATTGCTTTGATTATGTTTGGTGCGTTCATGATGCTGTATCAATACCTTGCGTCGGTCACTCTTTCAGCGGTCGGCGTCTCAATCAAAGGTGTTTTGCCGGCTATCATAGTTAGTAGCCTACCTTTCGTGGCGATAGCTGTTGCTATGGCTGTTTCGATAATGAAATCGGGCCGGAAAAAGCTAGATACACTGTGGCAAATTACTTTCGTGTCTAGTTCTGTGCTCGTCGGCATCATCATATTTTACATACTAGGCGATATCAATCCGTTACTTAACTGGTCATTCTATATTCTGTCTATGGGCACGCTCGGAGTGGTTGGGCTGGTAGGCGCAATGCTTTCTATAATCACGATTGTTATTGGTGTCGTCGGGCTAGTTATGCTGATTCGGAGCAAAAAGTCCGTAGAGCCCCGTCATATTCTATGTCTAGTTGTCGCAGTGATAGCGTATATAGCATTCGTTCCAGCGACTTTTAACTTTTCGCCTCAAAATGAACTAAAGGTGAACGACACCGTGTATAAAATATCCGAGCCGGCAGATGCAAGTGAATGGTTTTTTGTCAACCATTCCAAATACGAGGATGTTTCGCCTAGTATCCGAAACTGCGAAATAGACACGATTGGAATTCAGACGAAGACTTTGAACGGTACGAGTACAGACTATATTGAAGTACGGACGATACCTATCGATGGATACGATTATTTCACCGGGATAAAGACCAACGAACCAAAAGTGTTCATGTTGCCTCTGCGTTACGAAGAACGCCTACTCCAAGCAATAGAAAAATACAGCCAACACGGTTGCGACCGGTCAGTGAAAATGACTGGTCTGGGAGTATGATTGATATATGAGTAACGAACGAGTATATTCCATGAGTTTTTCTAGAGTCTATCCTCTATATGTCGAAAAGGCCATGAAAAAGGATCGAACAAAAGCAGAAGTAGATGAAATAATATGCTGGCTGACTGGCTATACGCCCAAGGGTCTGGAGTTACAGCTGGCACGACAAACCAGCTTTGAAAAATTCTTTGCCGACGCGCCAAGGATGAACCCTGTCCGAAAATCGATAACCGGTGTAATATGTGGCGTGCGCGTCGAGGATATCAAAGAGCCTTTGATGCAAGAGATTCGATACTTGGACAAACTCGTCGACGAACTAGCAAGGGGCAAGTCGATGGACAAAATCCTGCGAAAAGCCTAGTGGCGACGGTGTATAATACCCAAAAAGGAGTTTTTTGATATGAGCGAATTACTGAACGAGATCAAGACAGAGGTAAAGGATTTTTTGGACAATAGTCGTTATGGCGTATATCGTGAGATATCACGAACGGCTATTTTTAATACCGATGGCGTGGACATAGAAGTCGATCAAAGCAAGATGATTGGCAGTGAAGAATTAGACGTGATTCGTGCCAATGGCGCGTCGTCATTGGCCACCGCTGAATGGTTCAATGACGTAGAGTGGATTGAAAACTTGCCCAATGACTATCGTTCGTATCGCAGGCTGCTGGTCAACGCTCGGTATCCCATGGAATATTTCGACGAAGAGCCAAAGTACGGCATGTTTAGTGGTGGACGTTGGCTGGATCAATATGGAGCCGTTAGTGGATATGGCAGTAGGGACGAGATTAGTAGTTGGTCGCTACAATTTGTCGACCCTGATAGTCGTTCTGTCAAGAATCTGCAGTATCCAAAAGATTCCGACGCACTCGATCAATATAACGCGCGCTACAAACAATATCTAGAACAGCTCGATTCGGCGGACTCCACAGTTGCCTATTACCAGGGATTTGAACGTGGACATTCCAAGCTGGCCGACAAAAAAGGTAGGACATTGGGTGGACTATCACTAGGCGGAGTCGGCGTATTCGAGGTATTGCACAAAAGTGAATCCGCCACCGATGACATAGTAGATGTAACCAGGGTGCGTCTCAACCATAGGGGTCGTTTGCGTAAGTATAGCGGCAGAAGTATCGAGATTACTGGTGACGAGGCAATGACCGAGCCATACTTTGACGGCGAAGATGACCGTAAAGTTGCTAGCGAAAAACTGCTAGTAAAAACGTTGAAGTTAGTCAAAGATTTAACCAAGCAGTAAAGACAGAAAACCCCGCGACCATCGGCGCGGAGCTTCTGCTCGACGTTGTCGATAGTGCGGGGATTAGTGACTGATGCCCATTGTCAGCGTGTCTCTCTGATAGCGAAGAGTGCTCTGGTGGCGTTGCCGCCCGCTGATCTCTCGCATATCGCGTATGGCCAACCACGCCGACCCTACGATTACACCCAATAGCGTCATAATCACGACTGCTAACATGTTTTCCTCCTGTTCGAGCGCTGGCCTAACGAGCCATGTACCACACTTCGTTGATCTTGACGGCTTCGATATGGGTGAAGCGGTGTGGACTGTAGATCATGTCATTGGGTCTGAGCGATATCGCAAAAGCCTGTGGCTTCCATCTGGCGCCTATAGACGGATCGACATAGGCGAATCCAACCAGCGACCATCCGCCGTTACTATTTGGAATCTCGGCACCAACTTGCCACATGCGATACTGGTTACCCAGTTCGTCGGCGACCAGTTGATCGTCAATCCATTTCCCGGAGTCGAATCGGAAGTTACCCCCTGTTACGATGCGGTACTCGGTGTGCCTGTCGCCATTTTTGGTGCGGTCGA
The DNA here is from genome assembly GCA_030429975.1 of bacterium. Taxonomy (GTDB): domain Bacteria; phylum Patescibacteriota; class Saccharimonadia; order Saccharimonadales; family Saccharimonadaceae; genus UBA2112. Next base: position 27,476 of record JAUIGB010000004.1, read on the forward strand.
TAATCAACAGATTGCCGTTCGCCAGTTCACCCACGAACCAGGGTTTATTCGGTACTTCGGACATGTGTCCACCTCTTTTCAGTAGCTCGTCCGTTATGTTTACTATAACATAAAATTATATTACCCACAAATAAACACCCCTATGCTTTTGTATTCGGTCGTGTAAATATATACTATCGATATGGGTAGTGCTGAAACGGGCGGATATGGTGAAATCAGCCCTGCTGACTTTGGCGAGCCTACAGAATCTACACGCGAGACGTTAGCGAATACGCTAGAACGACTAAAGAATTTGACCGTTGGCGTTCCTTACGAACACGTAATTCGTATCGGCGACCATATCATTGAACGACCACCCTTGCCTGATGGGCTGGGCCCTATTACGCAGTATGAATATGATCAAATTCGTGATCCCCTATTCGACCCCGAGGAAGAAACCGATTTTGGTTTTCGCATACTAGAGGCTAGTGACGAAACTTTTTCCGACTGGTTTGCACTCCAGGGGCAAGAAGAAAAAATCTACGAAGTCTATTACAAGGATGGTATTATCGACATCCATTACGCCTATTGGCCTAGTACCGAAGAACTAGATATATCCGACTATATGCAGATTGACGCAATGCCCGGAACGCCAGAATGGCGAGAGCAACTATTGGCGATGATTCGATCCGTCGAAGAGCCTATCGAAAACGGCGCGAACATACCGACCGAAGGCTCCATGAAGCATCTGATAGCCGTGCTAGAGCAAGAGATCGCCAAACGCTATACCGAATAGCATACAGCTATTGCTTTTTATAGCCATTAGTGTTATAATAGTACATAGCCGTAAGGTAGTGTAGTTCACAACTAGAGAACAGGAGCCATCATGGCGACCATCAAGGACCTCGATACCATCGAGCGCGTCATGCCCGAGTGGGCCGACCAGATCAACGAAGGCACCAGCGTCGACGAGCCGAGCACCTGCCGACCGATCAACACGATCGCCAAGCTGGTGTACGCCGACTGCGCGGTCCTGAACGTGTACGCGCCCACGGACATCGTCCTGGCTCATCCGATCGCCGCTTTCGTGCTGTTGCTGTCCGCCGACGTTCAGATTGTCGATCCCGGCGTCCGCGCCATCTACGACAACTGGATGGTCGAGGCCGCTCAGGGCGGAAAGAACGTCTTTCCCGCCCGCATGACCGAACGTCGCTTCGCCGTCATGTTCGCCGACGCTCCCAGCGTTCCGCGGAACTTGCGGGGCGAGATGCTGGACCTGCAGGTCATGCCGAGTCGGTATGTCAGCGAGAACGACGCCCACTTCGGTGACGTCCGCGTCGTCCGGCGCGATGGCACACCGACCCAAGGCCTCAGCACCTGGTTCTGATTCACTCCCATCTACAGGCGAACACCGCGTACCTCCGGGTACGCGGTTTTTCGTTGCCCTCTAGTCGTTAATTGATTCCAAAATCTCTGGTAAATCAGCTGGTAGTATGTCGGCTTTTATAATATATCCGTCAGCCCCATGATCCATGGCGTTGTCTGCTACGCTATGCTGGGCCAGATTTGTTAGTACTAATATGTTAGCCTGCGTGCAGCTGAATGATGCGTCGTTACGCAGAAACTGCAGAACCTCTAATCCCGTCTCCCCTGGTAACATCACGTCCAGCAATACGTATGTTGGTTTGAAGTTAACTAGCTTTTCCCTAGCCTGTGCCCAGTTGCCAGCTAACTCCACGGTATATCCCGCGCCTCGAAGAGCTTTTTGGTACAGGTCACGAAGCATTGGTTCGTCCTCAATTATTAGTACGTTTTTTGAACCATCCATGGCGTCCTCTCGATACGTTTTGGGTTACTAGCGCGTCGTCGCGTTCTGGTAAGTATACAGGAAGCGTGAAGTAAAATGCTGAACCACCTCTGCCCTGATCCGGGGATATACCTATCGTTCCACGCTGTAATTCAATAACGGTTTTTGATATAAACAAACCTAACCCTGTGCCTCGCGTTCCGGTAATCATGCTACGTTCGGCGCGATAGAACTTAGAGAAAAGTTTTTCGCGTAATTCTTCGGGGATACCAGGTCCGTTATCAATCACCTCCACCCTGGCTTCGTCACTAGTGGCGGTGATGTTTACTCGTATTTGTCCGCCATCCGGTGTGTATTTTATAGCGTTGCCGATGAGATTGTTCAGAACTTCCGTGATAGATGCTGGGTCGGCGGGTACGTATACATTGTGATTAATACTAGAAGTGAACGACAGCACTTGTCTCTTTTGGGCGGCGATTTGTTGGTGTTGTTCTACGTTCGTCGCGGTCATTTGTGTTAGGTTCAGTTTGTCTAGGAATATTTCCATATCGCCACGTTCGATACGAGCGATGTTTAGTAGTTTGTTGATTAGCTCGCGTAATTGCTGAGTGCCGATTATGGCGTTTTGTAGGTCTTCGATATTCTCTGTTGATAGACTATGAATAGCTTCGCGGTTTATCACGTCTAGATACCCGGATATAACGGTCAAAGGTGTACGAAGTTCGTGCGCCGCGATTGCTACGAAATCTAGTTTCATGAAATCTAGTTCGCGAGTGGCTGTTTGGTCATGCATGGTTATGATAGCTGCTACGCTCTCATCTTCTCTCTCATTGACTTGAACAATTAAGTTCATGTATTGAACCGACTCACCTTTTGCCAGCACCACGCCCTCATAGGATTTAGTTCCTGAATAGCCGATATCTAGGTTTAGTGGCCTGCCGTCTATTGTCCACGGAAATATTTCCGACAGTGGACGTCCTACGAATGGAGGCTCGACGTGGTTCACTATTCTGGTTGCCGATGGATTGATGGACACTATTTCTTGCCTCGCGTTAATGGCGATTATTCCATCGTTTACGCTATTTATGATGCTTTGTAATTGTGATTGTCCAAAACTGAGATTGCTGTTGTTCGCCTGTAAGCTATTGATATAAGTGCTAATGTTGGCGCCTAAGCCGTTGAGCGTTTCTGACATTTCCCGAAACTCGTCGTTTGTTTTTACGTCGATTGGCTGACTATAGTCGTTTTTTGATAATCGCCTGATACCATCGAGCAGGCTTTTTACGGGGCTGGCTATTCTCCATGTAAACAAGATGCTCGCCAATACCGTAGAGACAACCATTACTATAGCTACTGTAATCGCCGTCAGAATAAAGGACATATATGCGCCGTTCACACTACTAACGGGTTGTTCAACTATCACGCTCCAACCGACATCGGTCAGACTGGCATTCGCCAAAACGTCTTGTTTTTCAGCGGATATCGTTTGCTTCGTCTCGCCTTCTCCGCCAGCGAAACTTCTCACGCTCTCTACGGTGCTAAAATCGTTTCTGATTGTCAATGTTGTTTCGTCTGGGTGGTAAACTAATTGATTGTCGGTGTCGACGACATACATCTTTTCGTCGCTATCTAACTCTGGTAGTATGGATTTCCATGTTTCATCCGTCGTTTGATAGTATCCAATAATACTACCTAGTAGACGATTAGTAGTAGACGTCGAATCATAGACAGATATACCTATAGTGATTAGTGGTCTGTTGTTCACGTCACGGGATACGTCAATTAATTGACGTTCGTTATCCATCAAGCTCAGTCCCTGGTTATTGCTGGAATTATCAGACGATGGCAACGTAGAAGACGCGATACGAATACCATCGCTCCCTCTCGTAGCAGTTCGTAATGTGCGATCTAGCGTCAAAAACTCTACTTTTTGTAGGTCGGTATTATTTGACATTAAATTTTTTAGTTGTGGCTCTAACTGATCGGGCGCCAAGCTGAATTGTGACGCAGATAATTCTAACTGTGAGATGAGCGAGTCAATATATCTGTCAACTTGTCGGGCTCCATCCGACGATAACCTCTGCTGGTTAGATGCCGCGCTTTTTAGAAGTGGCTCGGTACCGGCATTGGTCAATATGACACTAACGATGATGACAGGCAACACAGCAATAGCCAAAAAATAGCTAAGTACACGGGTCGATACTTTGCGCCTATAAGACGACTGTTTTTTCTCCTCACCCATTCTCTATTATGTTAATGCTTTTAACTACATATGTCGAGGTATTGAAATACAATAGCCAACGGTTTACTATGCGATGCTTTTAGAGTTGTGATATTATCATGCTTATGAACAACGACTCTAGTCAAAACCCTAATAATTTGAATTCACCTGCCCCGGGTTCACCCGAGAATAACTACGGTCCAATAGAACCCCCAAGTCCACCAAAGAAAAAGAAATGGTACAAAAAGAAAGCAGCGTGGCTAATAACAGTATTAGTATTGTGTCTACTCTCTGGTGGTGGCCTATATGCGTACTATCTATCAACGCAAAAAGACGTCGCCACATCAAATGACTCGTCCGCGCAACCAAAAACGGAACCACAAAAAGAACTGGTTCCGAATAACTTGCTTTATGTAACGACGAAGTATACAGACGGTGACACTTGTTCCATGAACGAGGAAACTGTGCATGGTGTTTCGTTGGCTGATAACGAGTCAAAAAAAGTAACGACTATAGAAGATTATCAATCAGTCGTACAATATAGCACTCACGAAGACAAAATAGTGATTGCTACGGACTCTTCATGCGCCAGCAGTGAAGGGCCTGCCCTGCTGTACAGTAGTGATGGCGGTGCTAGCTTCGAAAAAATATTTGAAGGAGAGTCGCTAGGGGACGTGGTCGCCGATCAGATAACCGGTGTGACTTTTTCAAGTGATGGCAACAGTATAGTTTTCGGATACCTACCGAATGATTCACGAAAAAATACCGCGAAATTAATCGATGTCAAGACACGGGACGTGAATGATTTGTTCACTATCGATGACGCGGGGCTGTTTCCCGTGGCATATGATGGGAATAAACTACACTACTCCTCTGGTTGCTACAACTGTGGCGGTGGCAAAATCGGAATTAAAACGTATGACATGACAGATGATAAACATGTCGCATTATTCAGTGCGGATACGGCAATCGGCTATGACATCTCGCTCAATCCCAAACAAAACAAAGCTCTGCAGCTGATAAATATAGGTAATAATAACTACCAGATAGTAGAGTTTGAGGTCGCGACAAAAAAACAAGCAACAATAGTAGAAATCAGTGGCGTGAGCGGCGGTAATCCCCGTGCGGGATATAGTGACAGGGGCGTCGTATATTACACGAAAGACAGCTCGTTCTATCTATTTAACGACGGCGAATCCGTAAAGATGTTTGACGCGCCTGACCCTATTTCAAACGTTTATTATGTTGGCGATGGAAAAATAATATATAGTACAGGAACCCAGGAAGGTGGTACCGTGTATATATACGACATCGACAATACCCAAGAATCATCGAAAGTCTATGACTATGAATACCCTGGTAGAATACTGGGCATCACTGCGAAGTTCGAAACGGTAGAGTAGCGCCCATATAAACACGATCCGTATATCGTGCTATGGTGAGTATATATGTATACAAAAACCCATATCATCTACATACCTGGATTTGGCGCCAAGTATGATTGGCTGAGGTCTTTTATACTAAGCAAGTGGCGCTTTAAGGGTATTACTGTTGATATGGTGCCGATGAATTGGCATGAAGGCACGTTTGATCAAAAAATGAACGCGATTAATAAAGCCGTAGACCGCGCAAAAAGCAAAAGGATCGTACTGATTGGCGAAAGCGCCGGAGGAAGCATGGCAGTTCACATGTATGCGCATAGACCAGATGATTTGAGCGGTGTCATCACGCTGTGTGGCAAAAACATCCTTCCCGAAACCGTTCAGCAACGGTATATAGATAATTCACCCGCGTTTGGCGTGTCTATGAAAAACCTCAACAATTCCATCAAGATGATACCTGCGGTTAATAGAAGTAAATTCGTGTCGGTCTATCCCATCTACGACCCCGTAGTGCCTGTTAACGAAACATTATTACCTGGTTGCCGTCGAAAAAGACTTTTGCTGGTTGGTCACGTCTCGGTAATCTTCATAACGATTACTGTTCTGGCGAAAGTGTTAGTGAGTGTAGCGAGAAAAATTTAACCTATTTTTGTATTGCATACACCGTACAAAAACGGTGTTGCTTTCGACCGGCTATATCATCCAGTTTTTTATACTCACTCGCGGGTTTTAGATGTTCATAACCCAGGCTACGATAAAAACCACTATTCATACGACCGTCGGTTAGAGCGAATAAGGTTTCGCCTGTTTCTACAACCTGGTTATAGACCCCCTCGGCCAAGGCGCGTCCAATTCCCTGTCTGCGAGCATCCTTGTTCACGCATAAGGTCATGAGGTATACTCTGTTCTCTCGGCCGGCATATCCGACACAGCCCATCATCGCCATTGAACCCATATCCCGCGCCGCCAACCAACCGGCGCAATCTTCCGCCCCTTCAAAGCTCAGCTTGCTGTTGTGACTCACGAAATTTTCCAGCTCGTTCACGACGTCATCGTTTAAGTCGGTAGTCGCGGGAAGGAACTCTAATAGCGTCTGATGCTCGGGCATAACTCTATTCTTCCCTATGGAGCCTTTTGTGTTCCTCGATTTCTTCTGGCGATGGCATGTAGTAGTCGCCAATTGCAGTGACTGGAATAGTCAGATAGTTATCATGACGCACTAGTGAGTTTTCTTCGCCCAGGCTTGGGTTGCGATATGCCGAGCTGTGTAGGCGCACGCTGATGATGGCGCGGTGTCCTATCGGCGAAGTTAAATCTTCGAAATAGTGTTTTTCAAAAAATCCTAATTTGCCACCTACTCGGACATGGTCATGCTCCTTGAGCACCTTAATAACGCCCTGCATATCGTGGCTGACCGCCTGATCAATTGGCGTAAACCATTGATTGACATCAATCTGGGCGGGGTTGTTGAGCGTGGTTGCGGTGTAGTGATACGACAGCTCGTTTACGGCTATTTGCGCGTTAGCTGCTTGCGCCTCCCGTGAACCAGGGTGTTTGTCTAGTATTACGTTCTGGAGAGCTATCGCGCACGCAATTGGATCAAGCTTTTGGGCAAAAATCTGATCCATGTCACCGTCTGATACATCAAATTTTTGAACATCTTTGAACTGTTCTTCCCAGTGCTGAAAGTCGCGTAGTTGCTTGTCCGTAAAATGCTCTTTTGACATCACATATTCCCGTCTATACCATTACTATAACATAATAATGGTATATGTAAATTATGATAAATCTTGGTGTTAGCTTTGAGAGCCTAGAGTGCTATTGACCATTTCGACCAATTTAGCTGGTATGACGTCGGCTTTTTCTAGATAACCACTTACGCCTAGCGCCAGGGCCTTGTTTATTTGGTCTACTTGGTTTTGGTTAGTGAATACTAAAACTTTCACGGAAGGATGCTTTCGTAAGTCGTATGCATTTAAGAAACCTAGACCGTCAAGCTTTGGCATCATCATGTCTAATAAAATGATATCGAACTGATATTGATTCGCCTGACTCAGGCCTTCTTCGCCATTACTGGCGACGACGACATTGTGTCCAGCACCCTGTAGTGCTGTACTATACATTTCTTGTAGGTCGAGATCGTCGTCAACTAAGAGTATGTTTGCCATGCTAATAATTATAACTATTTTCTATGAAATTACACATAGTTTTAAAAACAGAAAACCCCGCGACCATCGGCCGCGAAGCTTCTGCTCGGGTTTCCGATGATCACGGGGTAACGGATTCTTGCTGGTCGATGAGTTTCTGCAGGCGCGCTATTTCAGCGCGTAGCCGATTGCAGTTTCTGGCGGCGTACTCGGCGGCATGCATGGGGGCGCAGGCCGCTTCCCACTGGCTCGTGGCCAGTTCTTCCCTGGCCTTCTTCAACTGCTCTTCAAGAGTCAGCTCGATGAAGACGGCGTCCCTCAACTGGTCGTCGATGTTACGATCTAGATCGATTATCTGAACGCAAGTGCCGTCCATGCTGCCATCGACCAGGTGGACCCTTCTTGACAGCTCCTGTTCGTTATCGAGGTAAAAAGGAAATACCTCTTCGAAGCCGTTGTCGTAGAGGTTGTGCTGGTGCACCACCAGGATGTGCTTGCTACCCACCTCTTTGGCGTCTTGAATCCAGCCTTCTACTTCGTCACGTGACACCTTGGGTACTCGCCTTGCGCTGCCACCACGGACTTCGTCCGGGAAAGGACTTAGGTCCTGCGTGAACAGGTTCTTCAACCATCTCAGCATTGTTAATCCTTCGTTCTCTGATGAGGCAGAGAAAAAACCTATGCCGATCCAACAGGGATGGCGATATCTTGACTATACCATAAAACATTGCAAAACGGTAGTACTTATGCTATAATATATATGAATATGAGGAGTCCCGAAATAGCGTTTGCGGATCAGAATATGATGCTGGTCGATGACAGGCATCTGCAAACACGTATCGTGACCGCCGATAGGGACAAGACAAAGGTTTCGCCAGATGAACTACATCAGATTCTGACCGTTGGCAATTCGGCGATTCGTAGCCAGATAGAGTCAATATATCAACGTAATTACCGACCCGATGCCGAAATCTATAGACCTTCCATATGGGTCGCGCAAATGATAGCGAAACGACATGATGATAGTGTGGCTTATAGCGAACTAGGTCTGGCCGAAAACACTGGCATACTCAGCACTCCACTTGGTCTGAATAATCCATATCGAGAATACTGGAATGCTATTCGCGAATCCGGTTTTGTTGCCGAGGCTCGTAGAAGTTATAGTGGCAAGAATGCAGGCGCGTGGCTGTTGGCTAGGGTTGACCCTACTCCGTAGTTAGCGTCCGTCTGGATATGACCAGTCCGTGGCAAGGTCAAATCCATGGGGATATCGCAGAGCGAATCCGCCGGTATCATATATCTTACCGGGTCCCATGCTAGTTTCGACTATCGAGCATCTCGGGTAAATACCGTAATTCGCGGCGACTAAAACATATCCGTCTTTGTCTACCTTCGCGCCATCGACGGCGCGTATCGTATAACTGTTATTCGCCCCGCAGTGATTTATGACAATATTCATCGGTAGGTCATAATATGTTTCCCGATGGGCGACTCCGTCGCTATCTACATATATTTGCGCCCCTTTGGACTTGGTCAGTGCGTTGGGTTTTGGTTGAAAGACGACCTTGCTTGGTTTTACTGACTTTCGCTTGATTGTGAGTATTGTACTGGCGCCATCCTTTACAAAGTCCCCTGTGGTAAAGGTTGCCTTATCGAGGTTGCCTATTTTGTCCAGACCGGCGAGTTTCACTATCTGTCTAGGGGTAGCCTCTGCGGTTACTACCTTTTGCCGCACCTGTCCGTCGATGACTAATACTGGTCGCGATCTGTATATGATAATAGCCGGGTCGGTGTCTAGTAATTCGCTGTTTATAGACGGTTCTACTACATCCTGCGGGGCTATTGGTATCTGGGCGTCATCTAGCGCTTGACGTACTGTTTTGGCGTGCGTTAACACTACCCTTTCTTCTCCGCGATCAAAAAATGTCACCAATCTACCTATTTGTGATGATTGAATACTATCGGCTACTATGTACGCAACAGAGATCACGCCAACCATGACAAAAAATACGGACACGGCTATTAATAATCTTCGATGTGTTTTTCGTAATTCGCGAAGTTTTTTTAGTCGCTTGCGCCTAGACCGTTTCATAGGTTAATAATATCAGAAACGCTTATATTTACGTTAGCCTCTGGCTATACGCACTACTACTCCGCCTGCGATAGTGTACCTAAGGCGCCGATAGTTCACGTCATTGATGTCAGGATATACCATGCTAGTTTCCGATGATGGTTCGGTTTGCCATCCATTGTCACGGGCACGGCTCAGGAACTCGTTTTCTTGTAGTCCAAAGTAACTATACATTTCGCCTAAAACTCTCTGCATGCTGCGTACGTCTGGACCTGACGTGTTTTGAGGTAGGTGGTTGCTCATATTACTATATTCTAACAGTTCTTTTTTATGGGCGCATATTGCCAAGAGTTACCGTTCATTTGATATTCCATAGAGAACGCGGACTTTGCCAGCCTAGTGGACGTCCTAGTCGCCACTATATCCACGAAATTAGCACCGTGTCCAACGTCTTGACTCGAGCTGATTGACACTTCGGCGAAGCCGGCCCGAATCGTCAAATCCCTAACGGTTTCTATGTCTAGTTGACTAGCGTCGCGTCCTGCTGGCTTTACACCCTTTCCTAGGGGGAAGTTTTCGACGGCGATCGTACCGCCCGGTAGTATTTTGTCGTACGCTTGTTCTAGCGTGCCCAATGGGTCTATTAGTAGCCAAAAAGTCTTGTTACTAATAACTAGATCGTAACCATTCAGCAAACCCTCTACGTTAGATAGTCTTTCTGCATTACCCACTACGTAGTTTTCTTTGCGTATCTTTTTTGTCATGGGATATTCGTCGGTATGATAATCGTATATTGATAATGCCTGGGCTGCGTGACCCATTTCTTGGGCCATGAGAACGAACGCGCCACGAGCTGCTCCAATATCTAATATCCGTAGATTCTCGCGTGAACCTATAAGTTCGGCCGCGGATACTGATTTACTCTTTTCTGTTTTAAAGCGACACTCGCTAGTCTTTCCTTGATACTCGTATCGACGCCCATCATTTTGTGACTGCTTTTCATGTATATCAATCAGCTGGTTAATCCATACTGGTCGTCGTTCGTGTAGGGGTAGTATATCGCCGCACTCTGTCATCATGAGCTCTGAGTAATTAATACCATGTAATTAGATATTTATCAAATAAGCATTTCGCTCCGGGTCATCGACGACCGGAGCGAAATGCTGCGGAAACGATGACGCGGAGCGCGTCAGCTCTGTTGGTTGGAAACGGTGGTCGTCAGTCGGGCACGCCTTTGGTGCTCTGTTAACTTTTCCTGGTACTCGGGTGAGCTCTGGAGCTCGGTCAGGGTGATGTCGCCTTTGCGCGGTAGAAAGCCGAACATGCGAGCGATACGTTCCGTGACCCCATTCGCGTTCAGTACGGCATAACAGAGGACGGCAACTGGTATGACCAGAGCCATCAGGCCGAGCGTTCCCGCGAAACCTGCCGTTATGCCAATTCCTCCACCTACGAGAAATTCCATGGTAGTTACCTTCCTAATGTGCTGAATCTAGACTATTGCCCAGACCCCGTCATTTAATAACTATGACCTCCGGATGTCAACTTTAATGAGGTAGTTGTTGTGGACGCGAGAATTGATTCACTGACTGCGTTGGCACGTTCTGCTGGATTGGTTGCGCGGGTGCTCCGCTAGATGACGGCATAATGACTTTTTTGAAAGGCTGGCTTGCAACGGCTGATCGAACTTGACTGATTTGAGGAGGGCCCGACTGTACCTGGGCTGCAGGTGGCGTAGGTGCGACTGGCACCCGTTGCTGTGTTGCCGCGGTCGCTTGTTGCACCGGATTGACCTGCGGCGTGGCGGTCGTTGGCCTTGCGACTTGTTGCGTGACATTTGGTGTCTTTGGTGCTTGGTTGTTTGGTGCGGTTGCAGCGACGGGATTTGGCGCGCTAGGAGCAGTCGTCTGTGGTGGCAATTGCTGTGCCATAGGAGGAGGAACGCCAGGCTGGGTGGTAAGAGAGGTATTGTTTTGCGCAGTGGGTTGGGAAGGTTGGGTTGGCGTCAGCATAGTGTAGTTGCCGGATGAACTTTCAATGACCGATCCAGACATCACTCCTGGTAAGTATGTTAGATGCCTAGATGGCACATCAAATACCGCGTCTTCTATTGCAGCTCTTCTTTGATGACGTCTAAACAGCCACAATCCTATAATGCCCCCTATTACAGCCAGTCCCGCGCCCGCTATCGCTATGAATGCCGGGCTAAACGTAAACATTGCTCCAGGCAGTTTTACCTCGACAACTTCGCCAAAGTTTTCCGTACTTAGGTCTAGGTCTTTACTAATCGTTCTTCCTTGATACGATACACTTATGCTATGACCTCCGGTCAGCACGTTCGAGAACACAACTCTACCGTTTTCATCTGTTTTTTGTTTCTCGCCACCGTCTAGGGTTACTTCCGCGTTTGGAACTATCTTCCCGTTTTCATCACGAACCAATATAGCCAAAGGCACCACCGACAATTCGTCGCCGTTTACGACTTCACCATTATCGTCTACGACTATGTCCTTTGGCTGGTCTTCGTTTTTGCTGTCTTTAGAAGTATCTTTTTTATCATCAGATTTCGATCCTGGTTTTTTTGAACCACCAGAGCTCCCAGTGCCTCCACTTCCGGTACCGCCCCCTCCACTACTGCCACCACCGTCGTCGGGTGTTGGTGACGGTGAAGTAGACGGGCTTGGCGATGGTGATGGCGATGGATCCGGATCGGGTGGATCGGGCGTAGCCGCGGTAATTGGAATGGTCGCTAGTGTCTTGCTGAAGTTACAAACAACGTTCCCGTATCCCTGTACTACTGTAGTAGATTTTTTCAGCTTTATAACCACGTTACCACCTGCATTACCACTGGCAGTATGAGACCAGTTGGGATAATGACCCACATAAGTACTGTGGCCTGTGGTAGGACTAGGGTTGGTGTAGGCAAAGTTTTGGGAATAATTTGGTGATGATGTGTTCGTCGCGGTCATTTCAAATACCGATGAAGACACGTTGAAACGATAGCTTTTTGCTGGCTGCACAGATATACCTGTAACCGTGAAATTTTGTCCCTCTTCTACGCTATTAGGAACTGTCGCCTTAAAGGTGACGGTTACGTTACAAAACTCCGTTTGGGTTACAGCACCGGCAACAACTGTTGATGGCGCAGAAAACAAACTCGACAGAGCAAGTATTGGTAGGAATATGGCAATGATGATGTTTTTTTGCATGTTTTTATTTTTTTCAGTGCCTGCTAACAGTTTAGCATAAGAGTAATATACGTGTCTAATTTTTTATAATTCCGAATCAGACTCGGAATTTTGTTCTGATTTTGAGTGCTTTTCGTCGGTTTCTTCTAGAGAACGGACGACTGTAGGCAAGTCTTTCGGTAGTATGTCTGCCTTTATTACGTATCCGTCTGCCCCATGTTCCATGGCGTTGTCCGCAACATTACGTTGCGCTAGATTCGTGAGTATAATGATTTTCGTGTTCATGCACCCGTGCTTAGGATTAGTTCTTAGTTCGTTCAGTATCTCTAGGCCGGACGCGCCAGGCAACATAATATCTAAAAACATTACGTCTGGGCGGAAGTTTGGCAGCTTGGCATAGAGCTCATTGGCGCTATCGGCGACTTCTACTAAATAATGAGCGTCAGCCAACGCCAAGCGATACATATCGCGAATCATTACATCATCTTCAACTAGTAGTACGTTTCTTGAACCAGCCACGAACCCCTCCTTGTGCGTTTTTTGCTACTTTTTCGTCATCTCTTGCAGGGTCATAAATCGGCAGCGTAAAGTAGAATACCGAACCGTGACCCTGATCTGGTTCTATGCCTATTTGACCGCCTTGCAGCTCAATGATTGTTTTGGATATGAACAAGCCTAGTCCCGTGCCCTTACTGCCGGCTATCAAGCTCCGTTCGGCTCGATAAAATTTCGTGAACAACCTACCCCGCATATCATCTGGAACTCCCGGACCATTATCTTTTATCTCGACGCGAACAAACTCGCCTACGGATGTCATACTGACCTTTACCTCGCCCCGCTTTGGCGTGTATTTTAACGCGTTACCGATCAGGTTGTTTAGCACCTCGACTATCGAAGCGGTGTCTGCTGGAGTATATATGTCGCCATTTAATGTGGTGCTGTATGTAATCTTTTGCTCTTTTTGATCTGCGACTGGTTGGTGTTGTTCTACGTTTTCTTCTACTAGTTTTGAAATATTTAGTTTTTCTATGAATATCTCCATGTCACCGCGTTCGATACGGGCTATATTCAAGAGTTTGTTAATTAATTCCCGCAACTGATTGGCGCCGACCATGGCTTTTTGTAAGTTTTCGAGCTGGAATACGTTCAACTGGGTCGCCGCGCTGGTATTGAGAATGTCCAAGTAGCCTCGAACGACTGTCAGCGGCGTACGCAGCTCGTGGGCAGCAATCGCTACGAAATCTAACTTCATAAAGCTCAATTCTCGGCTCTCTGACTGGTCATGGATTGTTATTATCGTCGATACATTGCCCGTTTTGTTTTCCAGTACAGAAACCATAATATCTACATAAACGACGCTTCTATCGTTTTTCAATGTCAAATCTTTGTATTGCTGAGTGCCTACGGTCTCTAGGTCTGGGGTGAACGGTTTTTCGTCGTGTTCCCATTTAAACACTTCGGAGAGCGGTTTGCCGTCGATATTCATCGGTTGCAAGCCAATCATTTTCGCGGCCGGTGGATTGGACGATACGATTTCGCCTTTGCTGTTTAGGGCTACGACACCGTCACTTACACTGCTAATAATGTTATTCAACTTTGCCTGTTCTACTAGCAAACGCATATTGTTGACCTGCAGGTCGCCAATTAGTTTTTTAATACTCATACCCATTCGGTTAAATGTATTAGCCAGGTCTTGTAGTTCATCTTTTGTCTTTACTTCTATGGTATGTTCAAACTCTCCTCTGCCTAGTTGCCTAGCTCCCTCTGAGAGTTTACGTATAGGCCTTACTAGTTGTCGGCTAAAGAACAATCCGGCCAAAATAGACAGAATGATCGCGCTTATACCGATAGTTGCAGCCATCTGAATGAAAGAGTTTACACTTGCATAGATACTAGATACAGGCTCTTGAACGATCACGCCCCACTTTGTTAACGTTTCTGCTGGCGTGCTAACAACCTCCACGTTCTTTTCGGATAAACTTGCACCAGTATCTCTGTTCCCGCCAATAAACTGCTTGACAGCTTGGGTTTGTTTTAATTCCGTGTGAGAAAAGAGGAATTTGCGGTCTGGATGCGCGACCAATTCGCCCGTATTCGTTACGACGTATGCGTATCCTCCGTCCCCTATTTTTGATGATATTACGGATTCTAGCATGGCGCCCGCGTCGTAATAACCAGCTATAACGCCTATCATGTCCTCGGACTGCTTTGCCACCTGTGAAACAAAGAGCCCGCCGGTAGGATCGCTATATTCCCTCAGGATAGGAATTGCTATACCAATCTGAGAATTATTTTGGGCATCACGAGCTACTGTTATCAGGAACTGTTTTCCTAACAAAAAGTTTAAGGCACCTGTTTGATCTCCGGACTCATCGTCTGACACCGTGGCCGTAATGGTGTCGTCCGATTGACGCACTAATTCCGTACGTTTGCCGTCTTGGGTCAGAAATGTCAGATTCTTTAGCGTTGCAGTTTGGTCAAACAGTATACGCAGGTTTTCAGCCAGCTCGTCATCGTCAAGTTGTTCATTCGAAAACTGCCGACCCTGTAGATCTAATAAGTTTATATTGTTGGCAAGATAGTTATC
Organism: bacterium; assembly: GCA_030429975.1. GTDB lineage: Bacteria > Patescibacteriota > Saccharimonadia > Saccharimonadales > Saccharimonadaceae > UBA2112. Next base: position 42,858 of record JAUIGB010000004.1, read on the forward strand.
TACGCGGCGAGCCATGTCTGTCGCGACCGCTTCTTGTTTTTCACTGGCATTTTTTAGCAACTGATCATTTGCCGCCGTAACCAGCACGTAGCTAACGGTTATTAGGGGCACAAGACCAATAAGCACAAAGTTGATAAAAACTTTTGTTGATATCTTACCTCTAAAGATGTGCGTTATTCTACGCAAAAACCTCCCACGATCAGAAGATGCGTCACCCATTACCTTATTATGCTAACGTTTTTTCCCTGATAACACAAGCTTTTTCAGATAAAAAGAATGCTCCGGTCACCAACGACCGAAGCAAACTTTTTGCTGGTTGTTGATGACGCGGAGCTAGCTTGTCGCTGGAGCATCCTCGAAGTACCACTTGACCTGCTCGCCGCGGACATCGTCCCATGTGACCACTGTGACATCCGAGTCCCATGTGATCGAGTCGCCGTAGAACTGTTGCAGGCCTGCCAGCAGCGCGTCGGCCGAATCGAAACCATCGGCCCGCCATTCGCCCTCGGTTACGTCGCGAAGCGTGGTGTGCCGGACTGGACCGATTGTCGCCATGCACCACACAGAGTGGCTGTTTTCCACCGGTGGCAGTTTACCGTCTTCGTCGGACGGTGTCTCGTAGTGCAGGATCAACAGTCCGCCGGGCGTAAAGTTGCGGTGTCCGGTGCGGACACTGATCTTCTTGTGTCCTTCGAAGACGTCACGCACCATGTCTAGCGTACCGAGTGCCAGTGCCTGCGGTACGGGTTTCAGTTCACCCATCTCAGGTCTCCTTATTAAAAAAGAGCGACAAATTTTGCCACTCATCAAACTATATCACATCTGTGATAACAAGGAAAAGGCGCCACGACTCGGTTTGAATCGTGGCGGCCTGAAGTGGGTAGTTGCTCCTAGTCGGAGTCGTCCAATGTGTGCATGTAGCAGACCCAGTTTCCGTTTTTCAACGTTTCGGCGGTTTTGCCGCACATTTGGTCTTTGCACGTTTCCCCGGCTGGCGGGGTCAAATTGGAGCGTTGCAACTTAACGTCCCTTTCGTTGTTCCTATTCGGACTATATATTTATACCACAAAAACGAGATATATACAAATTATACGCTGACAAATGCAGATATCACGAAGTTAACAATCGCATACGCGAGTATGGCCACGATTACTCCTATGATTGCGTACAATATGGTGTTTTTTGCAGTTTGAATTTTCTCGGAGTTTCCGCCACTAATCGTGTACAAAATACCGCCATAAATAATCATCAATACGCTGACGGCACCGATGATAAACAGAAGAACGTTCGTGATGGTTGTTATTGCGCCACCTTCGCCAAATAACTTAGTGGGCGATGATTCGTTGCGACCACAATCCGAGCCACTTCCCACTGGATTATCTGAATTCAGCTGACAACCCTGGGCGGATACAGTAGCGGCTCCTAGTCCGCTAACGCATAGAGCGAACAGAGGTACTAGTAACATCTTACTCATTATTTTTTGAATAGTAGATTTCATATTATCCCCTTTTCTACGTATAATACCTATGCTAATCATACATCATGGTAGCAAAATGACAATTAGAAACAGCTATGCTTGCAAAATTATTAAAAAAGTAGTATAATTATAGTATAAGGAGAATCATGAGCCATTCATTCGGTGAAGCAATAAGATTCGCTAGCGGTGACGTTCCAAAAGGCCACCCTAACTTTAATGGCAAAATGCACCTAGAGGGACTTCCGCTGGACGGTAACTCCGAACTACTAAAGGCGATGGACAATCGTATGATGTTCATGGGCCATATAGCTCTGGTGCAGGTAATGCAACCGCATACTGGTGCGGGTGTGGCGAACCATTCTGATGTATATGACAATACGCTCGCCCGGCTCGGCGGCTCCATTGGTATGATTACTGCATCGGCGTTTGATGGTGAAAACGGAGACAAAGTCGCCCAACTCATTACCTCGCTTCACAAGCCTATCCACGGTAGACTGCCCGATGGAATGTTGTACAGCGCCCTCAATCCAAAAAGCTGGGTAGAAACACATCTGACTTTTTTTCAGGCTGCCGAGCAAATATTCCTACGGTTTGATCCACGCTCCGATGACCCTGAACTACGCGATAGTATTTTGGAACAAATGTACATGGAGTACATCACTTGGTATCAGCGATTTGGAATCACAGATGAACATTTACCTGAAAACTATGGTGAGTTTCAGGATTTTTGGAAGAACATGGTCACTAATGATTTAACTATGACCGATTCCGCGAAATGGGGATTCAGCCTACTAAAAGACAAAAAGTTTCCATTCCCTACCGCTGTTCCAGAACTTGCTCGTCGCGCCATGAATATTCCACTTGCCGAGCCCACCGGATTCGTCGGTAAACTCATCATGGGCGGTATGCCGTCCGAAATACGGAACAATCCTGACTATGCAGATGATTTGCCAAGGTTTACAAAACGGGACGAAAAATTAGTTAAATTGTTTGATTCAGTGGTAAAGAAGAGGTGGCAACATCTACCCGCCAGCGTTCGCTATCCTGTGAATGACCTGAAGTTCATGCAACAGCATGGTATGCACGAAGGGGCTTCCGAACGTGTTATGGTGGCTGGTTGGGATGGCGTAAATATGGCCATTAAGGCTCAGCAGTCACTGAGTCGAACAATAAAATCATTGATCCGTATAAATTAGTATCCTAGCCGGCTTTGTATGTCTTTTTGTATTTCGTCTTCGCTACGCATATTGCCATCTGCGTCGGTACATTCTATTGGTATGTACTTGTCTGGAAACATCTCGCATAATTCCTTGTATACCAACAGTACGCGCGCCTGGTATTCGGTATCGCTTTCGTGTAGGTCATGAGTCGACTCTGTGTAACTGCGTTTTGCCTTTTTCGCGACGTTTTTGTACGCGGTTTCTGGTGGAACGATCATGACGAAGTTTTTGTCGGGTACCAACATGCCCATTTCACGCTCGTAATTCGCCAGCCAGCGCATGAACTCATGTCGTTCGTCGGCATCTTCGTATTTAGCGCCCTGGTACGCATAGTTTGATCCATCGTATCTGTCCAATACTGCCCAGTGGTCTGGGCCCTGCTCTATATGGTTGATTATTTCGCCAGTTCCGACCAGGCGATCCGCCGCGTATGCTAATGCGACTAATCGAGGTGGAACTGAATAAAGTTCCCCATATTTGCCGTTCAAGTACTCCTCTACTGGAATAGCTGACTGCTCGCCATATCTAGGAAAGCTGCGTTTTAAAACATTTTTACCAATTGATGACGCGAATAGCCGTGTCTTTTCAGCTTGGGTTCCTTTACCGGATCCGTCGCCACCCTCAAATGTTATTACTAAACCCCGTTCGTTCATTTTATCCCCTCTGGTAAACCTTTAATCTTTGGCGGCATCATACGTTGATCTTTGTAAGACCTGGGTAGCATTTGTTCGGGCGACCAGGTCGCAATCAGCTCGTCTAGGTCACTGGTATGCTGGTATTTGCCACTCATGCCTCCGCGGCCACTACTATAATCACCTTTGACTATGCCGGTTTTGTGAAAGATCAGCTGCCCTATTCGTTCCCCCACTGGAAGTACAACCGATTCATGGCGGTTGAGATTGTAGATTTCTAGAGTAATACGATTGATATATCCTGGGTCTATCCAGCCAGCATCGAAGCACACCGCCACGCCATTGCGACCCCAGCTACTGCGTGATTTGACTTCGCAGGCTCCTCCATGTGGACGTACGCCTACGAATTCATGTGTGTGCGCCAATATGCGTTCGCCAGGGCGTAGAACTATGATTGGATGATTTTTGGGAATATTTTCAAACAGCGCGTAGCCATTCTTTTTGCACCACACGGAATGTGGTTCGGCTTCTAGCGGGCCATTGAAATATTTATCCACGCCTTCTTTGTCGAACGGGTTGTATACTTTGGACGCGTCGGAATATTCTTGTTTATAAAAGTAGTATCCTAGCGTGAAATCCAGGCTAGCTTCGGAAACATTCTCTGGGTTGTACGGAACGCTGACGATTGATCCATCGTCTATAGCTGCTTTAATTTCTATATTACTGTATACGCTCATGGCAAAATCGGCAGTCTCGGTCCCTCACTTAAAACTTACTTAATTGTAGCATGTTTTTACGGGCAAGATGAAGGTCAATATGTGACATATGCGTGAATTAACGACAAGTAATGCAATCATAATGAGTTGCGAGACTTTTGATATCGTGACACACAAAAGATCCCAACAATTTAATCTGTTAGTAAGCATAAGTATGATACAACATTATTTATCGTTTGTAAAAATAGTTGTATAATGTATATTTGTCGCCACTGATAGTGGGAAAGGAGGGACATATGTTAGTAATCAAAAAACGATACCAAAACAAAAACTTTTTAATTGCAGAAGGTGTAGTGTTCGCGTGTTTCTTCGCCGCGATGATGACGTTTATGGTAAACGCGATTGCGCCGTCTAATGATAAAGTTGCCCGGAATAATGATCAAGGGCAACAAGACAATAGTAAGCAAAGGTCAAAGGAGAAAAACGATGAAGAGAACAAGAAAACAACAAACGAAGATAGTACGCAAAATACCGGTCAAGGTGCTGTAGTCGTGCCTGTTAAAAGTTCGGAAACTACTGATCCGTCAACCGCCGAACCGGTTGTAAACGTACCCGAGCCAACGACAAGCCCGGCTCCAAAGCCATCACCCACGCCAGAGCCAACGCCGACACCTACACCTACTCCAAGTCCGAGCCCTACGCCGACACCAGAGCCGGAGTCATCACCTGAACCAACGCCAGAACCGTAGTGTCATATATTGCAAAATTAGCATAAGTATGATATAATTAAGGTATGTCAAGTATAGGTGAGAAACCCTATTATTACTTCCATACAATGGTGGATACTAATGCTGCGGTGTTCTCTTCTATCATGGGTCAACACGGAAGAGAACGCCCGCCAATCAAAAAGTTGGATGTGTTTTTGAACGCAAGTGACGAAACTCCCAGCGGTGTGGCCAAAGCTATGGGCTTTGATATACGCGAAGTATTATGTACCGTATCCAGGCCCAACCCGGCAGTTACATATCATAAACCTTACGGACTTGTGCTGGACGGAGTCATGAAAAGTTGCTTCGATGGCGACACTGGAAAAGTTCTAAGAAGTAATGGGGAGTATGACGACCATTTGTTCGATTTTACAAATGAAACAACGACTGACCACCTACTCGGCGAATGGTACGACGATTACGAGCAAAAAAATAGATTTACCTGGAACGAGGCTTTGCTCGCTAAAGGCGCTCGAGTCGTCGGCGCATTCCATGATCCTAGAATAGAAACCATGAGGCAAATTGGTGGCACCAAAGAAGAATACCGGCAGTTTATCGACAAGGTCGGTCGATGTGGTCTGGATCTATTTCAGGTCACTACAAAATTCGGTTTGTTCTAAACAAAACTAGCATCGCAACTGTACCACGTAGATACCGTTTGATATTATAGAAATATCTATACTAAAACTTTGAGAGAGAGGATGTGACATGTCTAGTGGTTATGAGTTGGTAGGAAAAACATCCGAGGGGTTGTTGTATTTAACTGATGAAGGTAAAAAGCGTATTGAATCATGGGTCACGGATGTAGAGGCACCTGTTTATGCCTTCTCCGAGGATGCTGATCCGCAGGCGGTAGCCGCGGCAATGGCGCGTTTGTCTAGAAACTCTAATGATCTGAGAACTATTATTGCGAGTGAATTTATTGAAGATTCCGATAAGGAAATTGGACTTTTGCGACGAGTCGTGAACCAGTTTGGCGATGATTCGGTTATGCAGCTCTACCCCCTACAAGTGGTGGTTGAAGGCATGAGCAACCTGGCTACCAAGGAAGTTGAATGGGGTCGGCTTGCGGCATATCTAGAGCAATCCACTAGATACCTAAGGTTTGATAAAAAAGACGAAAATGGGCGTTATGCATACTATACTCCCGCCGAATTTGACGATGAGACGACAGAACTCTACGAGAAAACAAATAACGAGATATTTGATATATATTCATCGCTGTATGAAAAATTAAAGCAATATATTATGGACAATTCTAGTACTCCCGAAGAGGAGCGAGACGGAGCCTGGCGTACAGCATGTCATGCACAGGCATGTGATGGGGTTCGTTCGCTTTTGCCAGCATCAACGAAGGCCACGGTCGGTATAGTTGGTAGTGCTCAAGCAGTTAACAATATGATTCAACATCTTCGTTCTCATGAGCTACCAGAGATGAATAAAATTGGCGGACAGGTACTGGATGCGGTGCGCGCAGTTGCTCCTGTGTTTTTCGAGAGAACAGATATGCCCACTAGGGGTGACCTAATAGTTCATCATCGTAGTGAAACTCGTGATCAATCGAAAGAGTTAGCGAAACAGATATTGCCCGAAGTAGAAGTCAGTAAAGAGGATATGGGCCCGGGCGTCAAATTGGTGGGGGTTGATGGAACCGAAGACGAGCTTGTCGTGAAAATACTGGCCGATTCTAGCGACTATCCCTATGAAAAGATTATCGAGGTGGTCGAACAATTAGGCACTGAAAAAAAGGAAGAGATTTTAAAAACCTATATAGGTGACCGTTATAACCGCAGGGCCAAGCCGGGCCGTGCATTTGAATTTATACACTATACCTTTGAGGTGCAGTGTGATTATGGAGCATTTCGTGACATACAAAGGCACAGGATTGTAGACGGTCTAGACTGGCAGTCGCTGGATATAAGGCTTGGGCATGTGACTCCAGATATTATAGTTGATGCTGGATTAGATCAAGCCTATCAAAGTGCCTTCAAAAAGAGTCAAGAATTGTATGGCGAACTAAAAAAGCGGGGCTACGATGACCAGGCACAATACGCTACCCTGTTTGGCCATATGATGCGATTCACTGTGAAAATTAACGCGCGATCACTGGTGCATACCGCTGAATTGCGAACAAGTCCCCAGGGTCATCCGGCGTACAGAAAGGTGTATCAGGACATGCATAAGCTTGTGGCGGAGGTTCATCCGAATGTTGCGGAAGCCATGAAATTCGTTAGTCAGTCAGAAGATGAGGAGCTGGCTAGACTTGGGGCCGAGAAATACAATCAGCAAAAATACGGAAACAAGTAGAAATCTTAAATGATGTCGGTTATTCGAACTGACGACCGATGACATTGTTCGGGTCTTCACGGTTGAACAGCACTTCGCTTCCCTCTAGTAAGTGAACCTTGCTTATTCCGCTATCCAGCATTGTATTCCAGCAAGGTTCGCAACACCACCAATGTCCCCATAGATATAGCTCGGCTCCCTCTAGGTTTTGTATACCAACTTCGCGGGCGTCATTAATCGCGGATTGTTCCGAATGATTTTTTGGATGGCAACCCTCGCATAGTTCGTAATCTTCGCCTGTTTTCGAGCCACGCTTTACGCGTTCGCACTCGTTGTTTTCGTGGTAGTCGCTACCATTCGCGCCTATGCCAACTATCGCACCGTCGCGCACGATAATACTGCTGTTTGGCATGACTTTGTCTAGCGAGTATCGCTGTGCGTATTCGCGCGCCATCTGCATGAATAGGTTGTTCATGCTGGTGTACTCAATCGTGGCCTCGTCTGGCATATATGGATATTCAATTTTTTGACCGTTCGGCAACCCCTCATGGTTCGGCATATTCTGTCCCTTCTGAATGTAATTAATCACATTATAACAAAAAGACCCCTGGTACGGGGCCTTTTTGTTAATGGGACACTCTAGCTAATACTAGATTCTACTTTGATACCAGGACCCATAGTGGTGCTGACACTAGTAGTGTTTATATAGTTACCCTTTAAGCTGGATGGTTTTTGTGCTTTTAGGCTCTCAAAGAACGCATTAGCATTTACCAATAGCTTGTCCGCTCCAAAACTCACTTTACCAATAGCAATGTGAACAATGGCTTGCTTGTCTACACGGTATTCTACGCGACCGGCTTTTGCTTCCGTAACGGCCTTGGCTACGTCTGTCGCTACAGTGCCACTCTTTGGGTTTGGCATCAGACCGCGTGGGCCAAGTAGACGTGCGTACTTACCGAGCTTAGGCATGTATTGTGGAGTTGCGACTAAGATGTCAAAGTTCAATTCTTCTTTGTCTAGTTGTTTGAGGAATTCTTCGTCACCTACCACGTCCGCTCCGGCTTTTTTCGCGTCAGCATGTAGGTCTTCTGGTGCGAATACGGCTACGCGTACCGTTTTACCGGTTCCGTTTGGTAGCGCTACTGTCGCACGGATATTCTGATCTGCCTGCCGTGGGTCTACGCCTAGGCGTACGTGTACCTCTACGCTAGCGTCAAATTTAACAGGGTTTGTTTGTACCGCTAGATCCAGGGCTTCCTTTAGGCTGTACATTTTGTTTCGGTCGACTAATTCCGCGACCTTTCGGTAGTTTTTACCGCGTCGTTCGATGCGCGGTCGTACCTTTGGTGCTTCGCCCTTTTTGACGGTTGCTTTCGCGTCATCTGACTGTGGAGTCGTGTCGCCAGCTTCTTTGCGGGCCTCTTTTTCCATTTTTTCAGCAACTTCTTTTTGAGCCTTTTCACTACGCTTGCCTGCTTTGGCGGCGGTTTTTTCTTCGGATACCTCTTCCGTATCCGCAGGTGTTTCCGCTGACTGGTCAGCACCCTTAATCGCCGATTCAATTTCGGCAATTGTGTTCTTGTCGGTAACTTCTAGACCGAGTTCTTTTGCTTTTTCTAGCAATTCTGCTTTTTTAGCCATGATTAGACTAATCCTTTCTGTGGTGCAAGCGATGGTTGTACCATCTCCCAACATTGATTGTTATGTATTGATTATACCAAAACAGGGGTAGATTGTCTACATGGAATTGACATAATTTACTAACGATATTAAAATATCCTAGATTCCGTCAAACTGACGGGACTAGTACATCGGCGTAGCCGGTCAGTAGAGAGAGTAGGAAGCATGAGCTTTCTGTCAAAGATAGCGGGCTTGTTTGCCCCATTCAGATCCGAGCCCTCACCGCTTTCGGGCGTGTCATGGGAGCTCCTTGAGGACAGCGACGAGCTGTACGTTCGTGAACGCGCCGTGTTTCGCGTGAATGGCGAGGGCGCCAACATGACCTTCACCTACCTAGGTGGAACCGCCGGTGAAATCCTGGATGACAAACTGCAAGACTTCGGAGGTTGTCCGATAACGATGGCGCAGTTAGACCGTCTGATGCCGGAAACCGCCCAAGGGCCCATCATCCACTGATGCTACTATAGCGACGCTGGCGCGGGAGATTCCCGCCCAGCGTCGCGTACGCACCCCGTGAGGGTGTTTTTTAATATATTGACAAATTATGATTTTTATGATAATATCTAGATAATAATTGATGATCTATAAAAAGCCAGTTGCTGTTTTTGATCAACAATGATCGTTGACAAGCAAGAGCAAAAAACCGAGAGGGTGACCATGTGTCATGATGCGAGGACCCCGACTGTTCAGCAAGACGCCGAGCAGCTAGCCGAGATCGCGAAACGGCTGGATAGACTATCCATTGCCGATGCCGACGCCGATACGCGGAGCCTGTTCTTCGCGACAATTCGCAATTTGAGTCAGCTGGCAAGCAGTGCCAGAAGCGAGCTGGAATTTCGTGAATCGACAGGCATGGATCCCGAGACGGGTCTGGAGTCGGCCGAAACCCACGTTTACGTGGTGACCAACCCCGAGATTCCGGACGACGAACCATATACTCGTCGTCACGAAAAGAGTCCAACGGTCATCGCGACGTCGCATGA
>JAUIGB010000027.1 GCA_030429975.1 bacterium
TGGAGGCCTATAAGTAAACTAACGATAGCCGCAAGCACCGCGCCGAGGCTCAGTATGGTAAAAAAGGTTCTTGTCGAAATAGTTTTTTTCACTTTACTTTATGGTAGTCGTTTCTGAACAAGAAATAAAGCATACCAATACAGGCGATTCGCACTGCCAGGCGGTCTGTCTTTTAGCTACATCCTCCTCTACAATAGAGCCTACCCATGATTGAAGCTGCTGCACTATTCGTACTTGGTCTCGTAATCCTATTGGTCGGCGCAGAAGGGCTGGTGCGCGGCGCATCGTCTATAGCGGCTCGCTCAAGTATCTCGCCGCTCGTTATTGGCCTGACAATCGTGGCTTTTGGTACCAGTACGCCAGAGCTAGTGATTGCGCTAACCGCAATATTCGACCAGAGCACCGACATCGGTATCGGCAATATTATCGGTAGCAACATCGCCAACATACTCTTTGCGCTTGGTATCGCCGCCGTCATGGGCACGCTCGCCGTTGGTCAATCTACAATCAAAAAAGAAATACCGTTTCTGGTTACAGCCTCAGCTGTATTGTTTATCATGAGCTTCGATACGCTGCTAGGCAGGAGCGTGAATGTGATAGATCGACTCGATGGCGCGCTGCTGCTCACGCTATTCGCACTCTTTATGTGGTACGTCTATAAGCTGTCTCAAAAGCCAGCACCAATCGGCACCAAGCTCTTTCAGGCGCTCAGATTCACACCCAAAAGCTACCCTTATCTCATCTCTCTACCGATGACGGCAGCAGGACTTATCGGGCTCATGGTGGGCGCTACGTTCACGGTAGACGGCGCTGAAATACTGGCTCGGGCCGCCGGCGTGCCAGAACTCGTGGTGGGGTTGACGGTAGTAGCAGTAGGTACGTCGCTGCCGGAGCTTGCCACCACAGTGGTAGCGGTGTACCGCCGAAAGTCTGATTTGGCCGTAGGCAATATTGTTGGGTCAAACATATTTAATATCCTTTGGGTTGTAGGGGTTACCAGCGTAGTATCGCCGATAGCTATCAGCGAAACATTGTTGCTAAATATCGGTATCGCCGTGCTAGCACCTATAGTCCTCCTCGCTGCGCTCGTAACCGGTAAGCTGCGATTGAATCGCCTAGCTGGTGTAGTATTTCTAATCCTGTATGCGCTTTATGTTTTTTATTTGATGGCAAGCGGGTAGTTATTAATGGAAAGTATTTCTCACGAGAAGACCACCGTAAAAACTAGAAAAATGCCTGTAATTAGGGTATAATCACCAAGGTACAAAGTACGTTCACGGGGTGTGGCGCAGTTGATAGCGCGCCCGGTTTGGGACCGGGAGGTCGAAGGTTTGAGTCCTTTCACCCCGACCAGTAGATACATTACCTAATTCCACCATACTATCGTATGGTGGTTTTAGTTTTATAACAGAGGTAGAATTGTTACCTGCATGTAGGTTCGTAACAAACTCATTGCATATGGTGTCCAAAACCATAATGTCAGTCGTTTGAAGCATGTCTAACACCTTAGAGCGTGTGAGTTCGTAAAACTCTTGTTCAGATGGTAGCGATATATCAAGCTTAGCTATATCAGCCTTATTGCTAGCTATAGCCTCTTCATCTAGATGTATTAGCTGTTGATACTGTTCTAGTTTGCCTTCGTGGTACTTCTTATAGTCATCAGGACTGTTAACCTGAAACTCTTGGTAGCGTGCATACTGTTGCTCGTTATTCTTAAGTGACTGCTTAGCTTCGGCAAGTTTGCGAGTTAGTATAGCCCTGTCAGCAGCGATACTTGCTTCCAGACTATTTATATACATGCGATAAGCTTGTTCACTCTTCTTTGTAAGATGACGCAGTTGCCACTCTATGCCTGCTAGAACATACTTAGCACGTATACTTTTTGAAAGCTTAATGCCTAGCTTCTTTTGTTCGGTAGCATTATGCCGTAAGCAAGCTTTATTGCGGCAATAGAAGCTGATAACCCATTTACCAGTATTTTTACCACGCTTCAGTACCGTATGCTGAAATACCATAATGCCATCACAGTATTCACAGATAACCTTGTTATGCAACAAGCCATAATCTAAGCGTTGACTGCGGTTTGTTTTTACGCTTGTTGTCCTGCCAAAGTCTTTAGCTACATCGGCATTCAACTGTATGTACTCATCAGCAGTTATTAGAGGTTTGAAGTTATATAAGTCTACGAGATTTGCGAGGTTTTCACCGTACTTGTATAGACCACAGTAGAATGAATCCTCAAAGATATTACCTACCATTTGCTTAGTGACTTTTACAAGCTTGGGTTGCTCGTCTTGGTTTTTGCGTTCAGTGAGCTTAGACTCATTCAGAAAGTCTGCAATATCAGTATTACTCATACCCTCATATAGCCGCATATCTACAGCCCTACGAAGAATATTCCAGTTGTACTCATCAGGAGTAAAGAAGCCGGTAGCATCATCTACGTAATAACCTTTTTTGAGTACGCCGTTATACTTACCCTCTACGATATTGCCGACAGTGCCACGCTTCACATCAACCGCTAGCTTATCGGAGTATTGCTTAGATGTGGCGAATAGAATACCTAACATCATCTTGCCGTTTGCTGAATTTTCAAATTGGTATGTGACAAATACGAGGTCTTGTATTTCCTCGTGGTCAATCATTTCTATAACCTCCCCAGCATCTTTCATGTTGCGAGATATGCGGTCAGGCGACCAAGATATTAGCCCTTGATATTTACCTATCCTAAAACTTTGAAGCATAGTATCAAAGATTGGGCGATTACCAGATGTTTTTGCAGAGGCACTTTCTACCAATATATCTTCCTCTCGTATCGAAATACCCAAGCTAGCAGCTTTCTTTAGACACTCAACTCGTTGGTCGTCTAGTGAGCGGACTTGCTTGGTCTCATCATCCGTAGACTTGCGTAGGTAGATAACATAACGGCGTTTTTCTTTTGGGAGTATCTTTTTAGTACCCTCGGTAGTTATGGCGAAGTAGTCTAGTAGTTCATTTACAGTACGTTCACTGCTACCAAATGCTTTATCACGGTACTCAGAAGTAAATAATTGTTGTCCTCGAACACTAGCAAGTTCAGCCTCATTTGCGAGAACTTTGGTGCGTTTTTTGCGATTAGTTGTACCTTTTGGCATATAACAATTCCTGGTATTATTGTACAAAAATTATAAACTAATGTAAACTATTGTTATATGAAAAATGATTTACCAGAGTACCTAAGCCTGCCAGAAGTAGTCAAGATATTAAAAGTGCACCCGAATACACTTCGTAACTGGGATAAGGATGGCACTCTTAAGGCTGTACGCATAGGAAAGCGAAACATAAGACGCTGGAAAAAGTCTGATGTACTGCAGTTTTTAGAGACCGAACAATAAATCGAGGTAAACATAATAAGTTCAATTAAGTCCCGTGATAGAGCACATTTAAAGCACTAATTCTCAAGACGCATACAAACCCATCTTTTAACCTAGAAGCAGTGTTGATTAGTTCAAGACTGGACTTAATGGTCTTAAAATATGCAAAAACAAGTTACTTCAGCTTGCCCCTGAATACGTTTTCGTTATGCCACTTTAAATATTCCTTTGAGGGCAGGAATTTATTTGGTAAGGCGATTTGTTTACTTTCGTAAGGAGTGAACCATTCTTTAAGGTACTCTTCGGAGAGCTGTTGGCTTACTTCATCTGATACGTGAATAACATAGTCTGGAGTTACCGTTATTAAGCCCGAATCAAACGCTTTGTCATGAAGAGCGTTTAATAAAAGTCCGTTACGCGGGTCAGTACGGGTGTCGTCTCTCTTAGACCAAGGAATTATGTGACTAGCTATTAGAAGTTCAGACATGGATATGCCGGTTATGCAGCACTTGTGTCCATATGCGCTTAACACTGAACTTCGGAAGAATGACTGATTCACGCGAGTTTTAACAATAGACTGCCTGTCTTTACCAATTGGTAGGGTAGCAACATCTTCACTGATACCTTCTTCGATAGCATGATTTTTCAGGCTAGCAATGATAGTCTCACTTTCAAACGCAAGCTTATCCCAATCCTGGTTGAACTCCTGCCATACATCTTTATCTAGCTTGCTGATGTTAGGCAATCCACCTATCCCTCGCTTTTTTAACTCTGGGTCCAGACTTGCCAGGTTACCTATTTTCATTGATAACGCAGACGGTGTGCGGCCCAGTAGTTTTGCTGCACTAATAATAAGTGGGTTAGTTTTGGTTGCCTTACTGAAAGTAATTTTGCAGTAGATATTAAAGGCGACTATTGTCTCCTCTCTACTCCAATTACGCCTCTCGTCGGCCATATTAAATGCTTTCGGACGTTTCTGTAACAACAGCTAGCAACTCGCTAAAACTAAGTGTTGCTAATTTACGGTAACCAAGAATCAAATTAAGTTCCTTCACTAGGTTACGCATATGCTCGCGGTTCTGTGCCACTTCAGGGTTTTGCCGCAAATATTCAAGAACTGCTATTAGAATTCTATCCGACCATCCCAGTCGCCGCTCTAGAAGGTTTTGCGCAATATCCTGAGTCGAGAAGACCACCCTAGTATATTTGTATCTATCCTCATCCTCTAATTCACCAAAGTATTCTGAATCTCTTTCCCAAGGAGCTACTGTCAAGTAAGCCGCCCACCATAGACGGGCTATTGAATGACGACGTAGGCTTCTAGCATTCCCACTCAAAAACCAGTGTTCTGCAATATAACTGATAGCTTTACGTTTTGCCTCGCTATTATACGTAAGGTCTTCAGCAGAGGCCTTTATTTCCCATCTACCTATGGTGTACTTGCGAAATGTAACATGAGACAAATATATCCAAAGCCTTTTGTCGGATGCTTGGGTTTTATCTAGATTATCAAGAAACTCGTATACTTTAATCGCATTTTCTGTGTCGGCATTTACGCTTGGGTCTAATTCTGGAATCGCATCAGAAACATCGAGTGTTGCTTGAAGTGTACCTGCTTCCGGCATGGCCATATCTTCTTCGAGGTATTCTGTTAAGCTGCTCCCTGATGATAGCCGTTCTCGTAGTTCTTCTGAGTATGAACGGGTAAATATTAGTTGTCTGACATTCCCCATATTATTCATCCTCTCCGTTGTCGCTACTTAGATGCCGAACTTCTTTTAATCCTCTTTCAACGGGCTTTCCTAGCATTCTTTGCGCTGCGGTCAACGGGTCGCTAATGTCTACATCCCGTTCTCTACATATCTGTTTAATACGGTTGTACCATGGCTGTCCTTCAAACTCGCTACCCTTATTGTTAATAACGTATATGGCATCTATAAGAGCAGGTAGCACAAGCGAGGAGTGCAAGCTTGATGTAGCATATCTTCTGGCGTATGCGTAGTTTCTGTAATCATCCTTTGAAAGTCTTATGACGATTTGGTCTCCACTGTAATCAATTGCCATCGGAGCACTCTTTTCATCGGCTTCCTTGATTTTCATAAACGAAGACACTGGAGCTTTCAAAGGGTCGAAATCCTTGTCAGCTACAAATGACCCTGTGCCACCATCAGCTAGCACGTCACCTTTCTCTACAAATGTAGGGTCACCAGCTAGGTCTGGGTGTATGCCATCAGGACTATAATCTGAAATATCCTCAGTCGCACATATAACAATATTTACATCCACTTTGTCCCTAAGGTCTCCGGATGGAATTTCAATACTTAGACTACTATCAGTTGTCATGAACGTCCTGCGATAAAAGGTATTGCCACACTCAACCTGCACAAGATAGGTTGCTTTTTGTGAGGCGAGCAATTTTTCAATTGTCGGATTGCTGACTTCAAACTCGCAATCAATAACTACTGTAGTAGGCTCAAGAGTGTAGCGAAACTTTGGTCGGAATAGTCCGGTTATATCGTCTTCGTTTCCTAAAACTGGAAAGGGGTAAGATTTTGTGATTGCCATGATTATTCAACCCCCAATGCGTAACGTTTTTTGTGCTGCAAGCTGATGAATAGCTTGATTGGTTTATTAGCTTCTAGGTCCAGGCCTTTAATTGTAGAGCCGTCAAAATCAATAGCATTTCCTGCTTCATCAATAATACCCGCAATGTCGATTGGATATGACTGGTCGTCACCAATAGCCATTAGTCTCAATGAGCCCGACTGAACAATGGATGAAGTGACAACGGCCTGGTACAGTCTATCTCCGTCCTTCCTTAATTCACGGGCCCTGAATCTTATGCTAGCAACATCGATATGGGGAATGTTACCTCTTGTTGAAGGGTCTACCTTAACATCACCGCCACCGCCTTGTCCTGGGTCAGGATTTGGTGCATTCTTAGGCTCTTGCTCCCCAGAGTCAGAAGTTTGGGTCATGGGCACCTCACGTTGTCTAACGGGTTTAACTTTTGTGTCTGTCATTTCACGCTGGGCACCAACTTCGCGAGCAGTTTCTATATCTGAGTGTTCACCTGTTGGTTCGCCCATTGAACCTAAGTAGGGATTAGTGTCGTCACGTTCCTCATCCTCAGGAAGCCACTTGCTTAGTTCTGGTATATCTTCAGGTTCTGTATCCCTATCATCTGCCATATCTCTGAGAGAGTTGCGTATAAAATCCAAATACTCTTTGACTATTCTTTTACCCGTTGGCTTACTACGTTCAGCATCCCATGTGTCATGAGCGGGGGGCTCAAGGTCTCTCAGTAGTTTGTTTCCTTCGTCACTTTCGCATATAAACACTGCAGCATATGGCTCAGGCAGGACGCGATAGTTGCCGATGGAATAGACAACCATTTTGGATTTGCGCATCATCTGTACTGCCTTAGGGTAGCCATCCCCAGTTTTAACAAATAATGTAACATCCTTGAGTAATGGGAGTTCAGCGTCAATTCTTTTCGTAGGCTCTTTAACGGCCAGGTAGAAGTTGAGTGAGTCATCCTTTCCGCCCGCATACTCAGTCATGTAGCCCTCTAAGTTTTCTTCATCCACGCTGTGTAATAATTCTCCGTTTTCGAGCAGTTCTACGTCAAGTTCATTGAAATGAATAGCCGCCCAAAAATTATTTAGGAGAGAGTTTAGCAGTAGTCTGGTCCAGTCAGATTCCTCGGTCTGATACCCAATGATGTATATATCCGTACCTTGTTCTATGCGTCTGAAAAACTCAGGTATGTCATCCATATTTCGTACTGAGCCCACACTACGCCCGTTTTCTAATCCATAGTCACCGATGCCACGCCTTACATCATCTTTATTATCTCGGAAGCTGGATAAACGGACCTTACCTTTAAAAACAGGCTCGTTAGCATCGTTAATTGTCGAGTAAAAAACAGCACGGAGTGTTGATGCGGCAAAAGGAGCACCCTTACCGATTCCGAACGAACCACCACCAACACCTGCCATAGAATTAACACCAACGCCACGAGTAAGCTTGTACCAGCCACCGCTAGTATCGTCGTCATCTCCATTTAGGCCGATAGTGTTGAAGTCGCTAATCTTCAAAACGGGAAGAGTACTATTGCTTAACAGCTCAAGCGCCGCACCATAAAAAGCTGATGATTTATCTTGATTATGAGAATAGTCCTTAGCACGCTGCAACATGTCCTTAAGCTCGTTAAGCCCAGGAATTTCAGAAACAGGCAAGTTTAATCGTTCGAATCTTACAAGTACAGGCTGTGAACTATCTTTTCGAGCATCTAGAGAATTTTGTATGCTCTCACGGGCAACAAATCTTTCATGGTCACCCTCAAAGGTTTCTCTCAGCGGGTCATTAATTCCGTCTTCATCACCACCATCCGTCGAGGGGAAATGCCATCTAAACAAACCATCACTCACAATCTAATGCCTCTCTTTTTGTTCTTTCTAAAACCAAGTTTGGCAATCTTTAGCTCTTCCTCAATGGTAGAGAAAATAAGACTAACCTCAGAATCAGTATACTCGTAATTATTGTTATTTGACAGATTACCAAGCAGTCGTAAGTCTTTCAGAACTCTTTCGCCACGTGACTTCGCAAGTCTCCTAAAATTGGCGTGTTTTGTACTATTCATAGTTCAAAACTACTATATTTAACATATGTAGTCAATATACAGATTATTTAGAGTTGCTAAGCTAGTGCAGGCGCTATGGTGAGTTTTGGTACTTTTTCAGTTACCTTTACCGTACTAGTGCTAGTAGCTTCAATGGCATTTGCGATACTACCAGCTATAGCTTGAATCACGGGAACACTAACAGAGTTACCTATTTGCTTATAGATTTGCTGGTCTGCCATGCCCACTGGTATATGTAAATCATAGTAGCCTTGCAGTCTTGCGCATTCCGAAGGTGTCAGTTTTCTTATGCCTTTAGCATCACGAATTATCGGCACGTTGTGACCACCCAATCCCATGCTGGCGACCAAAGTTGGTGAAAAGCCTTGTTTCTGTGGACGCACGTATGTTCTGCGGTAGTTGTATACCCAGTCCGGATTAGTGACGTGTTCTTTTATTTTTTCGTATAGCGGTTTGCCATCATAGTAAAATCTA
>JAUIGB010000005.1 GCA_030429975.1 bacterium
CACGAGGAGGACAAGGACCTTTCCTGTGGCGGGTGCATGAACGAATCAGGCTTGTCCGTGAAAATGGGTCTCAAGGGCATGCCGAAGGTCGCCGAAGATGTCATGGTTGCTCGCGATATTGAGTTGGCATTGGCCACCGGTGCACGAGCACATTTTTGTCATGTTTCAACTGCGGACATATGCCGGCAATGACTACAAAAACTATGATAGCTACAGGGACATTAATCCAGAATGTCCAGCGCCAATCAGTAGTTGCCCCTAGCAATGTGTGACCTTCGGTTAGCCAACCACCCAGTAATGGGCCGACCAGTGACGCCAGACCAAAAACCGCACCAAAAAATCCTTGCCATCGACTACGTTCTCGCGCGGCGAACAGGTCGCCGATAATCGTAAAGGCGTTTGCTGTGATTATTCCGCCACCTATACCCTGTATCGCTCGCCATATGACTAAAGCCTCTATATTGCCGGCTAAGCCTGAAAATAGAGAACCAAGTCCAAAGATAGTTACGCCGATGAGTAACATAATTCGTCTACCGAACAAATCAGACAGCTTACCCGCGATGGGCACGGTAATCGTTGTCGTCAACAGGTATGCGGTCACTATCCAGCTAAGTGAATCAAACGCGTTAAAATCCTCGACTATCCTACCGAGGGCAGTGGCTATAATAGTCTGGTCGAGCGCTACCAAAAACAAGCTGGCCATGACGGACAGCATGATGATTATTTTTGAGCGCAATGTTAAGTTATGATGCACGAGATCGTGGCCCCTTATATTTTACTTATTCTGATTATTTTTGAGTGAACGTATATTTTCCAGCTGTTCCGTCATGTGAGCTAGCATACCTTCGAGCATCTCTTCCTTCAGAAACACTATACCACCGGAATTCATGGCGCCAATTACATATAGTCTATCGCCAGTCTTTAACTCCAGTTCTTCGCGCGCATCTGCAGGTATAACAACCTGGCCCTTACTGCCGATAGTGGCGGTGCCATATAGTTTTTTGTTGTGTTGCATGTTCATCAGCTCCTTTTACTACATTGTAGTAAAAGTATGAAAAGTATGTCAAGTGTGTCGTGGGATTATTATCAGTGCTACTTTTCGCAAGCAGTTTTCAGGTCCACCAGGTCATTTCGTAGCTGTTTTTTGGTAGCACTTTTCATTAGCAGGAACATGATGTTCATGAAAAAGTTCGCCACAGGGTTGTCTACTGCGCAGTCAAATACCATCGCGACATCTGTCTTGCCGTCTTTTTCCGTGAACGTGTAATCCGTACGATATTTCGCGCCTCTCGAGTCGGCTTCAATTGTATAGCTTTTATTTTTTGTCAGTTCGCCTACCCACATTTCTTCGGTTGCCTCTTTGCCGAACATCGTGCGTGTTTCGCGCCATTTTGTCCCTGGGGCCATTTTGCTAGGGCCTTCGAGAACTTTGATTTTCGTGATCGCGGAAATATTTTTGTTCGCATTGTCTAGGTCGGTAAAGACTTTGAAGACTTCGCCCACCGGCGAGTTTATAGTGATTGTATCTATAATTTTCATGGTTTTAGTATAACACTATCAAACCCGCGGAGTATTGACCGACCTAGTTCGCGGACTCGGGCGAACTTGGGTTGTGGTTGTTGTTCGGCTTTTGCGCTAGGTTGGCGACTGGCAAGGATTTTCGCCATTAGTTGATCGGCTGCTTGCTGGTAGGTCTGGCGCTGTAACTCGCTGATAGATTCGAACCTATCCAGAAATGTTTCCATGCCCTCGGGATTGAGTTCTTTTAGCTCTGCTAGCAGAGACGGGTTTGGCCAGCCGTTTTCATCGAGCGTATTTGATAGTCGTGCGCAAAAATCTTCGGAATATTCTGGTCCCAATTCGTTGGCGACTTCTGCCATTGCTTGACCAAAGGCCGAGGCGTTGTTGAGGTATTCGTCGGCCAAAGCTTCTGTTTGTTCGTACCAGTCGCCTACTCTGTCGGCAATTTGATTATAGTGTCGCGAAGCGGTCGGAGTCTCTGTCATGCCATGATTATACTCCCGTGTCCGTTGTGTTCAAAATGCTACTATTTAGTTATTTGCAAATCGTATTTGTTTGCCACTTGTTGGGCGTTGATACCGTTCGTGATATTGGTAAAACCTTGTTGGCGCAAGATATGCGATGATACGTTCGACCGACTGCCCGATACGCAATACAGAACTATCTCGGTGTCTTTTTCGACGCCGCTTAACTGGGGTGATCCTTCCATGATTTCGGAAGGTGGAATATTGATGGCGCCCATGACGTGACCGCGCTGATATTCGCTAGGTTCACGTACGTCGATGATTAACGGACTCATGATTCCTCCTAATTAACTATACATAGTATAGCATATGATACTTTTTAGAGGAGTGCCTCGTGGCCACGATACTAATAATTTTTATAACAAGTTTACCCAGGTAACTAGTAAGTCGCAGTATTCGTCCGCTAGTGCTTGCGTCGCGAGATTGTGTGGAGCGTCTGGCATGACCTCGTATTGCAGTTTGGATTTGTCTGCTACTGCGTCGGCGTAGTTTTGCGGTGTTTGGTGATGCACCACCGCGTCCGCGCCAGCCTCTACGATCTGAATTTTGCCGGTGAAATTGTGAATGGCCGTTAACGCCTGGTTTTGCGAGTGGGTCGTGGGTTGTGTGCGCCACTTTTTGACCGCGTCGTGGTCGTAATTTGCATGGGGCGTATCATAGCCGTTGTCGGGATAGTTTGCTGGCACTCTGAACGACAGACAAGAAACGTCGCGTTTAGTCGTCAACATGCTGGCCGTATAGCCACCAAAGCTACTACCTACTACACCAATTTGCATGTCGTCGCCTATTTGTTCGCGCAAATAGTCATAGGCTACGGTGGCGTCATGTATAAAGTCTGCTCTGCTAAAGTCGTTGATTTCGCC
Source organism: bacterium (assembly GCA_030429975.1). Lineage (GTDB taxonomy): Bacteria > Patescibacteriota > Saccharimonadia > Saccharimonadales > Saccharimonadaceae > UBA2112. Next base: position 2,909 of record JAUIGB010000005.1, read on the forward strand.
TTCGCTATCGCCATTGCCACGCATGTCATACGTCAATGTCGCGTAACCCAGATCAGCCACCGCCTGCGCGGCCTGCAAGTTCTGGTGTCCTCGCCAACCCTGGATAAACAAAAAGCCACCCTTTAAATCGCCCTTCGGCAAAAATAAATTCCCCGCAAGTTTGTATCCGTCTGTTTGTAGGGTCACTTTGGTCATATATTTATTATAAACTAGCAGCGTGTTAGTGTTGAGGTATGAAGGTAGTGCACAATAATACAAATACGAAAAAAAATCTAATTATCATAGCAATAGTTGCCGTCGCGGTTGTTGCGGGCTCTGTTCTGATTATGAACAGCAAAAGTAACGCAGAGTCCCAGTCGGCTGGCAACAATGAAGAATCTTTGCCAAAGTCGGTCTTTGCTTTTGATACGAATAGTGCGGAAGGTTGGCGAAAAGGTCCAAGTAACGCAACGTCACTGGCCCTATTTAGCAATAATCGTGAGTGTTTTGTCTCGGTAGAGCAAAAGGACGGCACGATTGATATGGAGTCGAGGCTGGAAAAAACTCAAGTTGATTTGGAAAAGGATGGCTATACTCGCCAATCGACCGGAACCGTGGAGGTTGCGATGCAAGTAAACGGAGACAGCGAGTCCTATAAACTGCATAAATATGATGTTGCAGGAGACGGTGACGCGGGCAAGTTGTACGGCGGGCAAGAATTTGGATACGTACAGTTAGCGGATGGCTATATAGCGGTTCAAGGATATTGTGATAAAGCCGAGCAGTTGCCTGCCACGATACCTGCCCTGCAGGCGATATCTTATCAAGGCTGATATTTTTTGATACAAACTGTCAGCTAACCACAAGTGATATACTGACATCATGATTCAGCTTTTCGTGACGCTTGTCGTGTATGCCGTAGTAATCAGAACCGACACGGGTTTGGTCCCTAGGGTGTTATTGGCGGTTTTGATCCCGACATTAATCAACGTGGCGTTTAGGTACATATACATCTCGGGCGGTGACTTCCCTTTGTTCCAGATATTCATGCTTCAAGACGGTATTATCTTGGCACTACAACTTGTCTTGGCGTATGTGATTTTCCGTGTGTTGGATCAAAAAGAAGATTCGTTGGTATCTTGGACTGTGATTGCCGTAGTAGGCTTTTTCGTGCTATATATCGTGGCACCCATGGCGGTTCTAGCTATGTTGTCTAAATAAGATTCTCCTCCCCTATTTTTTATAATACATATGTTTCTCCTTGGGGAAATCCATATGGATTTCCATATGGATTTTTTACAGAGGTAAAATGGGGATTATTATGCAACAAGTTGCAATTGTTCTTTGTTTCGGCAAAGAACCAAACCGACCGCATTTGAGTGGCAAATGCGGCTAAACCACCGGGGTGGCTTCAACTCGCCATGACTATACAAACAAAAATACCGGTCACAGAAGAACGCAAGCGGTCAGTCCCTATGATTTAGTTAATCGGGCTGACTTTGCTTCTGTGAATTATTCCGGCATTTTTGCCTGTAAAGTCTTGGGGGCCTGCAGGTACCCCGGACCCCGTCGGCTATGCGCGAAACCCAAATTACACGGTTTTGCGCCTTAAAAGGATGAACCTTTGATCCCCTGCTCTGTTATTTTCGTTTTCTAACCAACCATGCCGTTATAGAAATTACCGATAGTATACCTAGTCCGACTAATCCATACATTATTGTGCGTTCTGTCGCTTTTTGCTCCTCTGATTTTATAGGTTCATCTGTAAATATCTCTACAGGAGCATTCTTGCCCCTGTCCTGGCGACTATCGGTTGTATCCTGTTGCATATATGCTGTTGTCGGCGAGATAAATGTCGCCACAAACATAATGACCGATATTATTACTATGCCTATGCCTATGCTTTTCATATAGTTAGTGTACTATACCCTGGTCTTTTGAATACGCGCAAATACTCCTGAGATTTATGTCAAATGCTATGAACAAACCGATGACAGGCTACCGTTTGCCTCAACTCTTGTATAATAGGGTGATTCCTGCTGTGTGTTAATTGTTCACAGTAGCAAACCGGTCGTAACAACAACTATGACTGCTATCGCAATAACAGCGTATCTATTAATGCCATTGTGTGATTTTTTTAGCCATAAGCATATAATATCAGAACAGTAACGAAACCCGGTCCTGCGTGAATCCATGTGGATTTTTTACGGAGGCAAAATGGGACTTATTTACTATATTTAGAGTGACCCGTACTCTGCAGAGAGGAATAAAGGTCTAGCGTTACTCACTACTCACATACTACTGAATATTGTCCTCGTGAGTCAGTACGATCCCTACAGGACCACGATTCATTATTGTATGATGACCAGGTTATGTAGCCTAATATCGCCACAAAGAGTACAGTCAAAACAATTATCCAAGCTATGAGTTTTTTGTTTTTAAAATATTTTACTTTTCCCATACCGTATATTATATCAAAAAGACCTTGTGCTTAGGTCCTTTTGATATAGTTTTGACATGTATTGTTATGTAGCTATTTGTTTTTGCCTTTGTTTTTGACTACATCCTTTGACCTATCGTGCTTCATTTTTGTTTCTAAGGACTTCCTGACTTCTTTTTCCTTTTTTGATACTTTTACATGTTTCGCATCATCATGCTTTAGCTTCTTGTTCTGGACCTCTAGTGGCGCCGTGAACTCTCCCTGATATATGAATGCTTCCATACCATCTTGAATTGCACTCCAGTCATTATGGTCGTTTACCCCGTTAGTCCCATCAGAGAAATCTAGATCCTCGATATCATCCCAAGCTTCAATTCTTGGTAATGCTAAATCCACACTCATTACACTTTGATAGTCCTCATCGGCATCGATTTGATCAATGTCAGCAAAAACACAGTCCTCGTCCTGCTCGGCATAGTGCTGTACGGATGACAGACATAAGTAGTGGCCAATCTCGTGAGTAATAATTCCCGCAAGTGCCCTATCAAAGCTGTATTCATAATGTTCATCTCGGTCTTCGGTGTTTCCGTATGCTATAAAGGAGTCATCTCCCAATGTCTCTGCCTGCGCATAGGTGCTAGCACTTGCATCCCCTATAGTATCTCCCACTATCATGTATCGCCATATATCAAGTCTCAAAGAGTCAAACTGCGCAGATATCGTAGGACCTCCTGTATCCGTCGAATCGCCACCATACTTGTAATCATCTAAGTCAATATGGCCTACGGTTGGATCAAAGTTTGCGTTACTTGAGTACACGGGTAGTTGATTACCGCCCCCATATTCACCCATGTCAATGTGCGTAAATATCTCGTTGTCTGACAGTATGTCAACCACCTGATCTAGATGAGTTGATGTCGGTTTGTATAGTTTATCTTCACCTGAGTCATACATCCAATCTATTTCTATATACAAATCCTTTGCTAGAGGTTCTGGGTATGCACATACATACGGGCTAACGCCGGTATCACAGAACGTAACATTTCGATAAGGGTACCACGCAGATTCTATGAAATCGTCAATACCGTCACCATCTGTATCAACATCCGTATCTGATGTATATTGTATGGCTTCTTGTATGTAGTCTAGGTTATCTCCATCAAAGTCATCTACCGTGCCGTTGATACTCTCGCCGGCATAGCTGGTGGGATAATTCGCGCTGTATGTTGTTACGAAATTGTAATACCTACCGGTAAAAACTTGGCTAATCGATTCACCAAAAAATGTGTTCCTCCAACCGCCAGCGTCTGCCGTAAAGAAGCACCCCGGATTCCCGCTACCATCCATGTATAGTTCAACGTATTGGTAGAGGCCTGAGAATACTCCAGCATACACCCTCGCTTCCTGTGCATTGCCTATGTCGCTCCACCGAACCTCATTCCAGTCCACCCCCGCAGCGCCTTCATTACTAGATGCACTGTTCCATGTGATACTAACTGTGTCGCTGGTACCATTTGGATGGTGAAACTGGGCAACGGAGTATACGCCTGTGTCATCGGCCAGTGTAGCTGCAAAGTCCTCATAAAAACCCGTTGGACACTCTTCGTCCATGATTTCTACAAAGGTTTCTGTTATGTCTATGTCTGAATAGCCGTCATATCCGATGACTAGTGTGTCTGTGTTCTCCATGACGTTGTCATAGACCGAACTGGCATATACCGTATTGCCGGGCAATACCAATCCCACAGCGATGACTATTGCCGCCGCTATGTATTTAAGTTTGTTTAGTATGTGTAACATTTAACCCCCCCTCGTTAGTTACACTTACAGCATATATGGTGTACAATAATAATCAATAGCACTATAGAGAGTGCGCTAGGGTGTTTTGTTGTATCGTAAAAATAGACTATTTCGTAATCTGTAAAAAATTACGAAAAGTTTTGATATGGAATTTACAACTGGTTTTGTCAAGCGCATATTAATATGTGAGGGCAATTAATCTAACCTTAAAATAACCCGTAGAAAGATAATGCTAAAAACATATGTTTTTAGCATTCCAGGAATTGTCCTTGGAACCTTTGAAACTATGACTTTACGCCTACTTTTTCATGTATTGGCATTAAATCCTCACCTTTAAATATATGAGTCATGTCAGTGTTCCAGTACGCTAAGCCATCTGACAATTTTTGTTGACGCTTTTGATCTAAGATTTTTTGTAGTTCATCAATAGTCTTTGCGTTTAATGCGTGTTTGAATTCTTGGGCAAATCGCTCTGAGTCGAGGTTTGAAATAAAATCTGGAACATAGTAATCATCCCTGCCAAGTAACAGACCAGAAATATATGGATCATAAAAGTCTACAGCTAACATACTAATTAGAGATCCGCACGTGTATGTCTGTAGTATTTTATCGTTATCAACAAGGCGCTCTTGAATTAGCGGGGTTGTAGGTATCGCGTAGTTCATGCCTGTCTTCTTGTTGAAAAATTGCTTTATACCTTCAGGATATTGGTATGTGTCCTCGATTTTGTACTTTCTCACGCCCCTGGGTGGTTTTGTAAATGCCGTGTCTATAAGTTTGCCTATGTCTCTCCATTTTTCAAATTTTGCTAAACAGCCGACAATTAAAGAGGCAACCTCTTGAATGATTAGGGCGGTATATTCATCCGTGCCGTGTTGATCATACCTAGCCGCTATATTACCAAGGCCTTTGTAAGCCACCTGGATTGACCTTGGGTCACCATACTCTGCCGCCGTGTTGATAACGTCAAAAAGTTCTACCGTAAGAGGCAGGGTCTTTTGATATGCTTCGTAGACCTTTTCTCCGAGTGCCGTGTATAATTCACCACCCTTTGACGGCTCGGGGGCAAGTTCGACATATCGTTTGTAGAGTCCGTCAAAAAATACCTCGGCTTTTGTTTGAGTGGGCTTACCATTTTCAATCGCACTTATCAGTTGCTCCTTGGCATCTTCCTGTTCGGCTATAGATTCTTCTTCCTGAATAAGACCTAGGTGTGCTCTGATGGCCCCCTCCAAATTTGGTATAAGCTTTTTCGCTTTAGGATCATTCTTTGGCGAGCAGAAGATGATGCGGTTTTGTGCTATATCAAATGGCAACTCTTTAGCATCTCCAAAATCGCTATTTGCGACAAGCATGACTGCTTTCTCGCCTTTTTTACCAAAGGCATATCCAAGCTCAAACATCACATTTTGATTAGCTAGTTTTTTGCCCGATCTGCCCTTATCTACTAAAGAAACGTCAGCGAGGAAGATTTTTGATGAGCTAATCTTTCGTTTAATGGTGGCTGTAATTGAAACGGCACCGACCTCACCCTTAGTATCCCTGTCGAGTCGTGGCGCATCTTCAACATCCATGGTGCTGGCAATATTCTTGAGTGCTTTTTTTAGAGCACTTTCGATGTAGTTACGCGTGTCTGGACTGTCCGATTGCCATGAATAGAATAAAGTTGGATTTTTTGACACCATTATTCTAAATTATAGCTCCTTTCGCTGATGGTTTCCATGAAAATCAGAGATTAACTTTAAATGGATAAAATATTTTAAATTTGCGTTTTCGCGCGACAGCCGCCCGGGTGACTACTGCGAATACCCAAGGCCAATGGCATAAAATAACCGGAATCGTTCAAGCCATCATAGTCGGCACGATTAACCAATATATAGTGACCGACCGCTTGCGTTCTGTCTTGACCGGTTATTCGATGTTATTGGCCTTGGCGTGTTCGTAGCGTCACCGAGTTTTTATCCACCTTTTGCCGGTTCAAAAGGTGGGGCGTCGGTTCCTGCGCCTACAGGAACATGTGTTTATAGCAAACTAGTGGCAATCCGTCGGATTTGCTCACTGGATAGTGGTGCGTTGCCTTCAATTGTATACAGTATCCCGCCATTTACCCAAGCGGCGTTATTTTCGTATGTATAAATAACTAGTCCCCTCTCGGTATACGGAATATAGTTGGTGCCGGCGCGTGGATTCACATAGTTGTCTAGGACTGCTTCGTTGTTCCAGTCGCTTCGGCTTTGGCTGATGGTGTAGTTTTGCGGGCCACCGTTTGATTTGTAGGCCAGCGATACTCGCCCATCGGCGAATTTGATTGGTCCGTTCAAACTATATCCGTCGGGATTATACGACGGATATTCAGCGTTGACGCCCGCGTGCATAGCAGCGACGCGTACGGATAAGTTGGGCATGTTTAGGTATGTGAAATATCCGCCTAGCATGACCACGGCGATAACTGCGCTAAATACGCCAACTAGTTTGTTGCGTAGATTAAAGCGTTTTTTGAGTGGCTTTGGTTTTTCTACCTTTTCTATGGCGTTTTGAATGGCTTGTTGGTTGATAGTCTTTGCTGGGACATGTGGCCGAGATTGGGACTGTGATTTTTGCAAAGATTTGGCATGCGCCTTGACTACATGAGGGTGCTGTACATGCACGTCTGGCGACGGTACTGCCCGATGTACGGGTTTTTGGGCTGGCTTCATGTCCATGACTGGCCTAGAAACGCGTGCTGGTCCGATATCCATAGTCTTGCCAGATGGTTTGATCGCGCCCGTAGGATGTGGCGCGAAACGACGCACCTGATGGTGTGTCTGAACATTTGTCGGGTGTGAATGTTGGACGTGTTGTTTGGGCTTTTCGATACGAGTCACTGCTGGTTCTGGCTTTTTGGTAGCACGACGGTGTAACGTGGTCGAGCGCATAGGTCGCGCATGGACGTTGTGTGACGGCGAATGACCACTGTTATGAGAAACGGACTCTACATGGGGAGCTTTGTCAGTAATGGGCATGCCAGTTACTGCATCATATTCCTTCCCAGCAATAGTAATTCGACCGTTGTTAGAGTTCACTCGCAATCCCCCTTAAGCATATGTGTAATATTAATCTTATGCTTTGGGACAAAATATTGCAATACTTGATATAATAAAAAAACGTATGAAACATTACGTTTCCCAAAAAAGACAACCACTGAAAAGAACACTAGTATACAGCTTTATGACAATAGTTGTCGTCATGATAGTTACCATCATGACGCTATTAGTGTTGGGCTTTTCGTATGACGAACGAAAAGGAAGCATAGCACAGGGTGGACTGCTGCAGTTCGCCTCTGTACCGACGGGCGCCAAGGTAACTCTGGACGGACGCCAATTAGGATCGAACACTAATACCAAAGCCACCGTGTCCGCCGATGACCATAGTATCGAATACAATCTGGAAAGGTATCGCCCTTGGACAAAAGACATCACGATAACCGCCGGCCAGGTCGGCTGGGTTAACTATGCTCGTCTGGTGCCAAATAACCTAAACGTCAACACTGTAGATACACTAGCCAATGTCCATGACACATTGGTGTCGCCCAGCCGTAGCTATATAGCCGTTCAACCAACAAAGAGCAGCAGGACGTTCCAGTTCGTTGACATACGTACAGAAGAAGTCAAAAAGGTACAGGTAGAGCTAAACACTGCCCTATTCACTGGATACGATCCCGTCCAGTCATCGATAACTATGACTAGTTGGAGCAAGAATGAAAACGCCGTGCTATTACGCCACGATAAAGGTGCGACCAGCGAATGGATATTGCTCGACCGCGACACGCCGGCTAGTTCCAAAAATCTGAACCGAGAGTTTTCACTGGCAATAGATAACGTGTATTTTGCCGGAAGTAGCGACCAGTTGATGTTCGTACGCGTCGACGACAAGGTAATGCGAGCCAGCACTAGCAGTGGCCAGGTTTCGGATCCCCTAGCAGTTGGCGTAGCTAGTTATTCGGTAGTAAATAGCGACACTATATCCTATGTCACGGTACCTAGCGAGATAGGTATCCGTACCGTGGGCTATTCGCGCCTAGGGTTCGACGAACAGCAGATGTTACGCGCGTATATCGATACCACTGGCCCCATACTGGCCGCCCAATCTAGTTATTTTAATCGTTCGTACATCTCTATAATCCACGAGGGTACGCTCACTGTCGATACTGGTGTATTTCCCGACGGTTCTACTTCCGCGGAATTTAGCAGGTTGATCCTACAGGATGTTGGCAATGACGTAACCGATCTGTCGTTTAGTCGCAATGGGCGTTTCGTGTTGTTGGAATATCCAAACAAATTCGCGGTGTATGACATAGAGCTGGATAAATACGATGAAACCGCATGGGCTTACGAATCAGATACGACCGGTACCGCTAACTGGCTAGATGATTATATCTTTTGGTCCGATCGTGGAGGAACTCTGCGCATGTATGACTTTGACGGTGCAAACCAACAAGACCTCATGAATGTAACCGAAGGATTTTCGGCCGCGCTGAGCGGTGGTGGCAAGTATATTTATGGATTTTTGCAGACGGATGCAGGTTACGAACTACGACGTGTGCAGATGATTCTATAATTTGCTATATTATACAAAATATACTATAATATTAATATATGAGCGAGTCTTTGGACTATAGCCGGGTGACTCTGTATACGCACCCAAAAGAAGTGTCGACCATGTCAATAAATGAAGTCGACCGAGTTAGCGTGTTGTATCGGCAGATAGCTGGCGTTCACTGCGACTATGGCAACGCCAGGGAGTACGCAGGTATCGCGAACAATGGAACTGATAGCGAGATGCTAGACATGCCAACACACATGGCTCGTGGCCTGGCGCGGGCATTAAACGTGATGCGTGAAGGTCAGGATATGAACTGTCATAGGTTTAGCCGATTTCTACATCCAGATCATGCCAAAGGCGCCGAAAACACCTGCGACAAATCTTTTCATCCAGTTAGCTGTGACCATAGGAACAATTCCCCTACCGTAAAGTTGGGCATGGGCGCGATAGGCGTTATCTATTCGTTGGAATATGGTCCTTTGCACAGTATCGTGGGACTGGGCGAAGATAACTCTAATGGATTGCAAGTCACGTCATTCAAGGGCGTGCCTGTTATAGCTCCACATACGGATGTTTTGGGGTATTATCAGCAGGTTTACGCTGATTCCTATTACGTGAAGCTCTTGCGGGCTACCTAGTCTATCGCGCGCCGAATAGTCGTTCTAGCAAGGTCGGTCCATCGCCAGCGAATACGGCGTCGCCGTCGTCGGTAGCGTCAACGGCTGGTGCCTTGGCTTTTGATGGGTCGGGCGCTACTTGTTCGGCGGTTACTAACAAGCGTTTTTCGGCCGTACCAAGTGGCGTGCATGTTATCAGCGTCAGAACGGGTTTGTCGGTGTCGTAGGTCAGCTTATCCACTTGGTTGGGTAGGACCACCTCTTTTTTAGTAATCGTATAGGTATAGCGGGTAGATTCGTAGTTAACGTATATGCTATCGCCCTTTTGCATTTTTTCTAGCTGGGCAAATATAAACTTATAATCCCCCGGATCAAATAGGTCGTTACTAGAGTGGCCAGATATGACGGTATTGCCCACCTCGCCTGGCACGCTGTTAGCGCCCGGTATAGAAAAATGCGCTACGCCTTTTTTCATGGCCTCTAGCTGTGAGCGCTGATCATAGCCAACGCCGTATACTACGGGAACGTCAACGTTGATTTTGGGTATGATGAGCCGTGGTTCGGCGCTGACTCGTATATTGGCGGTAGGATCAACGATGATATTGTTTGGGTCGATTGCACCTGGGCTGACGTATGCCGTGACGTTCGATATCAGGACTTGGTTGTACTGTAGAAACGCCACGATTCCGGCGACGATTATGGCGCTGGCGATTGGTATGAAATGTCGGCTTTTGCGCGCCTTTTTGGCGCTTGTTTTTGCCTTTACGGCTATTTTTTCGCGCAGGTTGGCAAGCTCTTCCTGGCGGATTTCTTCGGGTGATCGATTGGTCTTTTCGGCGTCCTCGATGGCTCGGTGCAGATGTCCCACGTAGTATTGTTCGTAATATTTTTTGTAATAATCTTGCCATTCGGCGTGGTAACGAGCGGTATGTTCATCTGTTGGAGTCTGAGTGATGGGCGCGGGCTTTTCCTCTTTTTTCGCTTTGATATCGGTCTCGCCCACTGGTGACTGACTATCGTATAGCGCATCTAACTGACCACGTACTAGATCCGTGGCTTTTTCGCGGTTTTCATCGCGATTATCTGTCTGGTTTTCGTCTGTGTCTTTTTTTGGCTGCACTAGCTAGATTCCCTATGGTAACCATTATACACTGTAACCTGTTAAATCTTGCTGGAATCGTTTATAATTAGGAAAATTGTTCAAGATTGAGCAATTGGTGGAATCAGTAGACAATTCGCTTCGCGAATCAAAATGAACTTTCTAGTGCCGCGGTGGCGGTCCGCCAGCTGGCGGATGGTAGACAATTTTGCGGGCAAAATTAAAATTTACTAACTAGTGCCGCGGTGGCGGAATTGGTAGACGCGCTAGACTCAAAATCTGGTGAACATTAGTTCGTGCCGGTTCAAGTCCGGCCCGCGGTACCAGTTAGTAAATTTTTCGCCAGACAGCCTGATGAATCGGGCCGCTGCGTGAGCAAAATCTGGTGAACATTAGTTCGTGCGCCCGCCCTTATTGCCTATGCTTGCATATTCGGTCATTTGATTGATAGAGTACATACATTCCGCAAGGAACACTTTTACATGACAGACAAACGAGAGGAATCTTCCCTTGTCATCAGACTTTTGGTGGGGTGTGGCGGTCATTCCCGCCGCCGTCCTCGCAATATGCGTGACGGCCGGAGCGATCGCGGGCCTGATCTGGCTATCCGCGCACTTTCGGGTCAACGAGTACAAGCTATTGAAACGATCCGAGGATCATAATCGAGCTAATCTGGCCGCCACCATGGTGTGTGCCAAGTGGGTTCGCTATTGCTGGATACCCGGATGGCACCTGGTTCTCTGCCGTACGACGTTATACGGCAGGGGTGGCGACGCGATTGAGCATCGACATCGCCAGGTGCGCGCCTCGGTGCAAGCCACGGTGGCCCGAACCGAAGATTAATTGAATTGGTCAGTGTTTGTCATATAGGCCTCACGTTGATTCGTGGGGTCTTTACTTTTTTGCTATTTTATGTCAAAATATATACAACCAAAAGAGTCGGTGGCCTCTGATGGCGCACCGCAAGAGTCTAGGAGAAAAAATGTCGATGCCGGAGCCAATTACGTTCGAGACCGTGACGTTTCCGAACAAGATATCGCAAGCGACACTGGATCGGGCCCTCGATGAGATCACGGGCTATGTGAAATGGACGTCGTTCATGTCTCGAGATGGACTGATATATAAGGTCTATGGCCTGAGGGCTTATTGTTTGGCGGGTAGACGTGTCGCGAACACAGGATGGCAACCACACAGGGATATCCTGGTGGTACCATATAGCTGGCGTACGGACCGTCCCAGTAATTCGCTATGGTTCGTAGAGAGCAGCGGGCCCATCCATCGCAAGGTTGGCCTGCGCAGTCGTCTGAGCTTGCCGAATCCCTTCGAAGAACTGAGCGACGAGACACGGGCGCATCTCGCGCTGATTTCGGAGGTAAAGGCAGTCGCCAGCAACCTCAGATCGGCAGTGCGGAGGCTTGAGCATCCGCAGGCCTCCTAATCAAACGCGGTGCGATAGCCCAGTTCCCTATCCAAGGGGCTGGGCTTTTCGCTTTTTATAAATAATAAATTCTAGGGTTATTGTGCAGACAGTTTCTGGGCTGTCTGCACTGTGTTTTGGCACCCAGTTGCCTTTAGTCCATCAGACGAAGTGAACCGATTTGGATTCGCCGAAGTTTTCCGACTCTCTGGTCCAGTTGATCCGGACGTCATCGATCATTTCCAGAATCGTCGCCAAGTCGGCCCGTCGATGGTTCATGCCACCGGTTATACCGTGCGGGTCGTCGGAGTCGCAGGTGAATGAAACCATGTCTACACTGTCCTCGCGGACACGACGCTGGAACGTCAGCATGATTCGTCCGCCGAATGCCGCGCAAGCCAGTGTGGTTCGTCCAAACTCTCCACTCGTCTGCCATCCGGTCATCTGGCTGATTTTTTGGTATAAACCGCCACGGTCATAGACATGTTCGGCGAACTGCAGGAACCGTGCATTGATGAGATGCCACTCCGGTCGCAGGAACTTGTCGACCTGTTCGGCCATGGCGTCTGACCCCGTCGTTTCACGAATGATTTCGCGTACGTAGTGCGCCAAGTCCTCTGGCGGATTAGCCCTCTTGAGGACATTCACGGAGTGTCCGATGACGCCCAGCGCATGATCTTGGATTCGCCAGTGTGGATCGTCACCGTGAGGAATGGTCATGCCAGCGATGTGATCGGCCAGTGTGTTGGCGACGTGTCGCTCGACTGAGTCGACGTATGCCCGCGTGCTGTTGGCATGGTCTCGTAGCGCCGCCACGAACTCGGTTCTGTTCACGATTCTCCAATCGATAGATAGATGGACTAACAGAAAGATCTACTTTCTGATCGAGTATAATTATAACATAAAAACTAAAATAGTAAACCTATGCTGTTAGGCTGGCGGTGGCGGATTCTAGGGGTTGACCTGGATTCCATAGCCAATAACACGCCATGTTGGTGGCGACGGTGCCTTTCCATATCGCCATCGGGTATTCCCACGGCGTCGTGGTCACTTGGCCTGCGCTGGCAATTATGATTTGGTTCTGATGGAACGTAGCGATTGTCACGGGGTAAGTGATCGTGAATTTGTGCAGTGCTTCGACAAGCTGTTGCAACTGCATGCTAAAAGTCAAAATCTTTGGATAATACACTCTGCTGAATATTTTTTGTAACTGAGCAAAGGACGCTACCAGTAGCGTGCCATCACGCTCGACCACTACATCTGGTGTGTCTAACACTAGATCTAGCGCGTCCCTAGTGACCGTCAACGGGCCGGAATAATCACGAATAAAATCCTCTACCAACATGGCTGTTTCGCTATTTTTGCCACTGTCGCCTATCAGCAGTACGCCATCGGCCCATTTACCCATGGCACGCAGTTCGTTGATGCCCTCGCGCGACATGCCCCCAGATGGATTTGTAGGTGTGTATGTGACGTCGGTAATTACCGCCGGGACGGATTTCTTTAGTACGTTTGGTAATAGTACGCGTACTTGGCCTACTCCGGCGTCCATGGCGGTCCCGTACGCGTCGCCTACACCGACAAAGCCCAACTTGTTGCCACCGACAATACCTAATTTACCCGCATGCTGTTTTTGCTCGGGCTTGTTCCATTCTATATCCGGGAAAAGTGGCTTTTTTGGCTCTTGCCTTTTCCAATACTGCAAGTGTTCCATATCCGTTGATTATACATGACAAATGAAATGGGGGCCGCCCGCGCATAGCGCGAACGACCCCCTACCAGCCCCTTATGGCGCATCTAGCGCGAGGACATGGTGGTGTGTGAGTGAGAAATACCGGGCCCGGTATGCAGGATCTCTCATCCACAGCGGGTGCACTCCGCGGGTTCACAGTGTGGTACAGGCGGCGATCAACCGCATGCGCACATCTGTAGGTGGGCCTGCGCCAACCTTTGTCACGACCCCCCTTTCGGCGGAGGATCGCAACTAGCCGGTCGCGCAGTGCGACCATTCCAACCCACCAGCGAGTGATGGGGTCTAGCAGGCGGAGATAGAATTGTTAACACTCTTTGGATAACAATATTCTAACCCGCCAAGCAGAAGGCGGAAAGCATGAAGCATGAGACGAAAGGCAGGAGACTGAGACTGTGGTAACTTGACCCTATTGAGGACAATGATTACCTACTGTGACCGTTCTTGCCTTTTTGGGCAATTTCAGTACAGTTTGCCAGATACACATTAATGTATCTGATAAACCGTACTGAAAAGTATTCTCGTTTTCACTATAAATGTACAGGTGTGGGAGTCGATTTTGTCGCCTCTACCACCTCTATCCTTTCACTATAGCACAATATATAAAATATGTCAAATGTTTTTTTAATTTTCGTCTAGCATTTCTAGAGCAGCGTTTTTCATACCCTGTCCATGCAGGTAGTATCCGCTGGATATCCGTGATTCCAGTACGCGTATGCGAGCCTCGTTATCCTCGGCCAGTACTATGTTGAGGAGTGTCGATGATGCCTTTTTCAGAGCCTCTTCCCCTGGTTGGTTGACATACCTTATCAGATCTGGCTGATTCATGCCAAATTCTAGCGAATCTAGGGCCTCTAGCAATCGATTGCGGGTATCTGGGTCGTCTACTGGTTCGGTGAAGCGCGATCGCCATTCATTGGTGGGTGCCACGACATAAACGGTTTTTAGCGTGGCGAATCCGGCGCGGCGCATCATATCTAGGCTATCGGGTAAAAAGGGTTGCAGATTGTATTTGGAATCAAAGTTTTGCGGTTGACCTCCGTAAATATGTCCTGTTTTGAATAGCGACCAGTTGAGCATTTGACCGTTTTCGATCAGATCGACGGCACGATCGTGGTTGTGCCCTTCGTCCGCGGTAATATAATCTGCCGGATCTGATGGACGTCGCCCGCGAGTGACGGACGAGCCTACCTCGGCTATATCTATTCCTCGTTGACGCCCCATTTCCAGCATCGGATTTATACTAGTAGATTTACCTACGCGAGTAGCACCCACGAAGGCTATGAAATGCTTGTCGGCCACTTCACCGCCGGTGTACGCGTAGTCGTCGCGTTGTGCGACCAAATCGTCGATTCGATCAATTGTACGTTTGGATACGCCCAGATCACATAAACGAGCGTAGGTTCCCTCCTCGATATTCATGGAGCGATTGTACAGCACGATAATGTTTGGCAAAAGTTCTAGTGTTTATATTCCGCCCAAGAAAGCAAAACGCCACCCGGTAACCGAGCAGCGCTTGCTGTTTGTGATTACGGGGTGGCGGATTTCGGTACGGAAGGGGCCGCGTTGATGGCCGCGTTCGTCAACTGTTGGTTGAGATTCTCGGCATTGTTGTTTGCGAGACGCGCGGCCATGCGAACGATGCGATCGTGATTGTTCACGTAATCGTCGTTGACTTTCTGGGCATGAGCGAGAGATCCGTACAGTACTGGAACACGATCGTCCAGCCATGACTGAGTCGTCTTTTTGCGAGCTTCATTGACCTCCACTCGCAAACGCGCTCGAACCTCGGCTGTCACATGAAGCTCGTTCCGTAGGATCGCCTCGTAGTCCAGGCCCTTGTCGCTTTCTCGCTCAATTTCGTGACGCACTCTGCTCCACGACAGACCGGGCCCCGTGCATTCCATGATCTTGCCGAGATAGTAATCGACATGCGGGTCGATTATCTCGGTTTCCTCTGGCAGCTGCAGATCGTACATGTACTGTTCGCGATCCGCTTCTTTGCGTTTGTCGGCAGATTGACGAAAACGCACCCAGCTCCGAATCAGAAATCCGATACCACCCGCGCCAAGAACCGCGGACTGAATCGGAGCCCACATGAAGGCGGCCATACCGCCTAGCACAAGACCGCCGAGACACCACAAGGTCGCAATCGTGAGCAACGTGTTAGCGTCGCGTCGCGTGTTGGACCCGTCCAAGTAGGAGTGCGGATTTAGCGCTTTTTCCCACTGGTCCTTGTCCATGTAATGACCATTGAGCACAAAGACCCAACGGCCGACGTAGTTCTCTAATTCTTTTAACACGGAGCTTTCCTTCCGTTGTCGAAGATCTCCCTACCCTCTTTTCGGGATAGAGTTCTAAGCAAATAATAGAATAAAATTGATAAAAAGTCAATGTTAGTAAAGAGAAAGACCCTGCGACGGCCACAGGGTCTTCTCTGTTGGTCATCGCAGGGTCTGCGGATCAGCCGGTGATTTTGATGCTCACGAATTCGAGTCCGACTCGCTTGCCGTGCTGGGGGCTGTAGTTCACATTGGTCCTGCCGACATAGTGGACTTCGTCGTCCTCTTTCAGCTGACTGCAGACGGCTTCCTCGATCGGGCAGTCAAAGCCGGTCTCTGTGAAGTAGCCACCCTTCCCCGAGATAACCACGATGTAGGCGTCTTCTTCGGGGACGTGCCATGTCCACTCGACGATGCCGTCCAGCGACATTAGCCTACCATCGCCGACCTTGTCGGCGATGCACTCTTGAACACTTCCCGAAACCGAGTCTTCGCATGCTCTCGCCTCGTTGGCGAACAGGTGCCGGTCATGATTCATGCTCCGGACCGACTCGCTCAAAATCGCCGGCGGGTCCTCGAGCAGTTGTTCGCTCGAACCCGGCAGGATCTCTTCGCCACAGGCAGTCATCAGCAAGGATCCGGCGACAGCGATGAAGCCGGTCGCGAGATTTCGCATCTTGATCACGTTGTTAATCCAATCTGTACTGTCTTCGAACAAGGTGTCGAAGATACTGGATATATTATAACATAATAACTATGAAATTACAATGCTGACAGGACAATGATCACTGCCCATTTGATCGGCATGAATATGGGCTGATTTGATACGGGATTTTAGGGACTGCGACGCTACGACATAGTCGATACGCCATCCAACGTTGCGCGCGCGGGCGTTTGCCCAGGCTGTCCACCAGGTGTAGTTTTCGCCATCAGTGTTGAACATACGAAACGTGTCGAGGAATTTGGCTTCGACTATCGCGTCAAAACCGGCTCGCTCTTCGTCGGTAAAGCCGTGTGATTTGTGGTTGTCGTCAGGACGGGCGAGGTCGATTTCTTGGTGCGCGACGTTTAGGTCTCCGCAAAAAATCACGGGTTTACTCTGCTCTAGCCTCTTCATGTATTCCAAAAAAGCACGATCCCACTGCTGGGTACGCAGGTCGAGGCGTTCCAGTTTGCCTTTGCTATTTGGCGTGTATACGCTGACTACCCAAAAATCGTCGAATTCGGCGGCCAGTACCCTACCCTCGGCGTTAGTGTCGCCAAATTGATCCGACAGCTGGTATTTACTGGCAATGTCTGCTGGAATGTTATTTACAGTGGTGATGGCCGGCGTTTTACTGAATATGGCCGTACCGCTATATCCGGCTTTGTTGGCGTCGCACCAATATTCGGTATATTCGGCCAAATCGATTTCGGCCTGGCCTTTTTTGGCCTTGGTTTCTTGGATACAAAAAATGTCCGGTTGATGTTTGTTGATGAATTCTGTCAGCGCGCCTTTTTTGATGACGGCGCGAATTCCGTTGACGTTCCAGGAGTAGATTTTCATGATTTGTAGTCCTTTGCTTCGCGTTCTAGGTCGCGTTTTTTGATAGTTTCGCGTTTGTCCATGCGTTTTTTGCCTTTACCCAGGGCGATTACTAACTTGATGTGTTGTCCGGTGGTTAACAGCTTGGTCGGTACTATTGACATACCTTCGTGACGCTTTGCGTACAATTGATCGATTTGTTTTCGATGCGCTAGCAGTTTGCGGGGCTCGGTGTCGATTGTTCTGGCCCCTGGCTTGCCTTTTTCGTTTAGCTTTAGGCTAAAACTGGCGTTGTTTAGCCACAGTTCATTGTCACGAATCGTCACGAAAGAACCTTTTAGGTGGACGTGTCCATCGCGGGCGGCACGAACTTCTGGTCCGGTTAGGGATATTCCCACTACTAAATCATCCTCTAACGCGTAATCAAACCGCGCGCGACGGTTGAGGATTGCGGATGGTTTTTTGACTGATTTCTTGCCTGCCATTCCCATTAATTGTAACAGGGATTATTCTCTGGTATAGTCTGTTGAGATGAATCGCCCGCAATTATTCACATTTGATGGACAGGCGCGTAGCGGAAAAGGCACCATCGTGCATGCGGTCAAACGTTCACTGCAGGCAAGAAATATAAAGACGATGTTAATCGACGCGGGACAGGTGTTCCGCGTTTTAGTCGTGTCGGCGCATGAACATGGCGTGGACGTAGACTCTCCAGAATCTATCGATCAGTTTTTGTCTGACGAAAAGATGCTACACGAGACAACCGATCTAGTAAAAAAGGTTTACCATATGGATCATGCCGAGAGAGACGCATTGTTGTACACGAACGAGGTTGGCGCGAATAGTGCCAAGTTTGGGGCGCGTCCATTGGCTCAGGATTTCAAGGACAACCTAGTGCGTAAATGGTTGCATGACGCATCTGACGAGGGATATCGCGTCGTGTTGATGGACGGTCGGGCGCTAGAAGAAGTCGGCGTACAATTGGAGTCAGAGGGCTTTTGTGATTTTCGAGCGGGGTTTTATTTTGTCAGCGACCCGCGGATTGGCGCGCGACGTACGCTGGGATATTATGACGTACCGTATGACAAGCTGACTGATGAACAGCGCCGTGAAGTAGATGACTTTACTGATCAAATAATAGAGAGGAACCGGGCTGATAGCGAGCGCGAGAGACAGCCAATAGTACCGCCAGTTGGCGCGACTACGTATAAACTTCCCGACTTTGACATGGAAATT
This sequence comes from bacterium, assembly GCA_030429975.1. Classification (GTDB taxonomy): domain Bacteria; phylum Patescibacteriota; class Saccharimonadia; order Saccharimonadales; family Saccharimonadaceae; genus UBA2112. The sequence goes on from JAUIGB010000005.1 coordinate 21,635, forward strand.
ACGGGCAATGAACGACAGATGGCTATTATCGATACATCGGCCGACGTAACTATCCAGCAAATGACGGGGCCAATCGTGGCTATGTTTGATAAAATATCTGACCTGTAGCATAATCGTCACGAATGAACGGGGCGGTAGAAAGACATCGTTTTCCTAGAACTCATGATAGTTTGGGTGGTCCTGGAGTGACCGTTTTTTTGGCCGGCATGCAAAGCCATGGAGCTGATCAAGCCTCGACTATACAGCGGTACTTACCAGGTGATGTGCGGACGTACAATGCTATTGGAAAAAAGTTTCATCCTGACCGCATAGCGGATGCCGTAATCAGTGATATTCAGCCATACGTTGACGATGAACAGCCGGTGCGATTCGTGGGTGCCAGTATGGGCGGAATGTTGACGCCGTTCGTGATGAGCGAGCTATTGGACAGGAATGATGGCATGAACACCGAGCAGTTGCGGGCTTTGGTAGTAGACTCCCCTGCTGGTCGCGATACGTTGGTGAACGAGCAGTCTCACCTACTGGGCAATCATGTGGTCGCGACTGTATTAGAGCACGCTCCGGGAATAATAAAGGCTCCGATATTCATCCCTAAAAAAGGCGATGTTACGATACCGCGCGATCTACTGACTAGTCCCGAAAATTACGAGTATCAGTTTCGTCAGTCGGCACGTCAAAGGTTGTCTGGTTTTGCTTTGTCGCTATGGGCAGACGAGATTAATTGGATGAATGACATAGTAAAGGATGGCTCTTTGCCACGAGCCTGCCGGGCATTAGCTGGCGTGAGTATGAGGTATCTGATGTGTACGGGCAAAAATGACGCCGTACTACAGCCTAGGGCTGCGACTAGGTGGACCGAATGGAACCCTGGCATGATGGTAGATTATGTTTCTGCCAGGCACTGTGCTTTTCATCAGGACAATCCCCAATTCGCGCAATATTTCAAAAGTGGTGTATTCCACTAGTCACCACTGTTAATATTGCAAAATATTGTAAAATCTGTTATAATACCTAACAACGGTATCCCTACGATATTTGGAGGTGGTTCGAATGAATGTCGAACTCATCAAAAGTGGGTTGCGAAACCCCGCCGTGTTCCTTTCCATTTCTCGTGCTGTCGCCGCACTGGCGCTGCTCTATCTGGTTCCGAACGAGATGTGGGGTTGGGCGCTGGGCGTATTTGTCTACGCCATTTCCACTGACATCTTCGACGGCCCTGCTGCCAAAGACAACCCGCACCCCTGGAATGGCAAGCTGATGAACGACATCCCGTCGGGCATCCTGTCGTGGACGGCGCCGGGTTCCTTGGTGCTGTGGCTGTATCTCACCCATCCAGACGCGGATTCCCCCTGGGATTCTGGTTGGTTCTGGCGGTGGGTCGGTCTCGGCGCGTTCTTTGTGTTCGGCACCTTGGTGCTGAACAGCTGGAAGAGCGCCAAGCGCCTGCAGGGCAAGACCGGTCCCGCTCGTCAGAAGGCACTCGACGACATGGTTCGTGCCGAGGTGGCGCAGGGCTGGTTCTATGGCCTGCTGATGCTGGCCTTCGCCCTGCAACTGTGGCACTTGACGTCCGTCGAGCGTTTCGGCCTGGAGTATGTCGGTAGCGGCGACTACTGGCTTGGGCTGGCGCTGTGTGTCATTCTGGCATTTGTTGCGGGTAGCTACGCCAAGCATCGCTGGACCGATCGGCCGGAGACCCGTGAGCGCTGGGCGATTGATCGCGCTGATGATTCGGCGCGGGCCGAGTTCGTCGACAACGAGATGTAATCGGAAAGTAACAACAGGGTGTCTGGAGTCGTGTGCAACACGCTCCAGGCACCCTGCTTTCGTTTTAGACGAGTTTTTTGGCTGCTGTCAGCAGGACTTTGGCGGAGTGGTCCCAGCTGAATTTTTTGGTGTGTTCTCTACCCTTTTTGATAATCTCTTCGCGCGCATCACGGCTATCTAGTTGTGCGATTTTGGATGCGAAATCCTGCGGGCTTTCGGGATCGGCGTATAGCGCGCCCGGTCCCGCGACTTCATGAAATATTTCCATGTCAGTGACTACCGCCGGCACTTTCAGATCGATTGCTTCTATCAGTGGCAGGCCAAACCCTTCGGCCTTTGACGCGCTGACCATGATGGCATCGTCGGCTAGCAGGCGCGCGTAATCCTCGTCACTAATGCCATTATGAAATACGACATTGCCGTTTTCGGGTATCAATTTTTCTAATTCGCGTCGCCGTTTGTCTGATATTCGTGACAGTAAATGCAGTGTGCGTCCATTTAGATACGCCAGTGATTGAATCAAACATTCGGCGTTCTTGTAAGGTATGAATGCGCCCATGTACACGAGGTTTTTGGGAGGGTTGTCGCCCTGTTCTACGGGTTTGTCTAGATGGATTGATAAATCTCTAGAAGCGTTTGGCACGACAACGATTGGTTTTTTCGTTAGCTTTGCCTCTAATATTTCGCGTTTGCTTGTTTCACTGACGGTCGCCACTAGGTCGGCGCCAGCCAGTGTAATCCGTTGCGGAACGTAGGTCATGTGATACAGACGCCAAGCAATGCGTACGGCGGGATTGTATTGTGGCGGTGGCGTGCGGTGTTTGTAGTACGTGGTGTCTTGTAGGTTGAGGACTAGTTTGAAACGACGACCTACCGAACCTATGGTTTGCAGTGGTGACATGACGATGTCTGGATTGTGTTTGTTGAGCCAAAGCGCGGACAACGGTTCGCGCCATGACGTAACGGGATGCAATAGCACGTGTTTTGAATCCGGTGGCAAAAAGTCCAGCTGGCGTTTGTCGGAGATAATAAACGTTATTTCCTCTTGTCTAGCTAGGGCATTGGCTAGCTCGGTAGTGTATCTGCTGATACCATCATGAAAATCCACCCGAATATACCTGGCATCAAAAAAAATACGCATTACTTTTCCTTGGATTTTTTGGCGTTTGTCTTGAGTTCTTCTCGTAGGCTGTCAGCGCGGATATCACGCCATCGCAAGATCAGAGCTACTAAAACACCGGTCGCGATAACCAACAGAGCTCCTAAAAGGGTGTTTAGTCCACCCGTGCCTAGCTCTGGCCAGAATAGATTAAAGCCAAGTACGTGGAACATATTCATGGCATCTGCGTCGCCATGAATAACACTATAAAAAAAGCTGAGCATCAAATGTGTCAGCGCGAATAAAATAATCGTGTAAGGTATTGCTTTTAGAAATGGATGGTAACTACCCATGGCAATAATTTTAGCATATGCCGCATGGTATAATGGCCTAAATGCGTATTCTCATTGCGAACGACCAGCATTGGCCGATGAAGAGCGGTGTCGCTACGGCGGCGCGAACGATGGCGCAAGGTTTGGCTGAAAACGGTCATACCGTTATGGTTGTTGCCCCGTCACAGACTGGACGTGGCTATAAGGAAGTTGATGAAAATTACGAAATAACACGTATTCGTTCTTTTGGGCTGACCTTCCGAAAAAATTTTCGTGTTTCGGTAACGTATGATCGCGAAATGCGACGAATACTAAACGAGTTCAAGCCGGATGTGGTGCATGTCCACACGCAGTTTACGGTCGGTTTGGGAATATTACGAGCGGCCGTTCATCAAGGAATACCGGTTGTCGCTACGAATCACGTCATGCCCGATAACATGATAAAGAACATCAAGATTTTAGCTCCTGTTTCTCGGCCGTTTAGTTATATTCTGACCGAATATGGAGCTTTGCTTTATAGGGGCGCGAAGCGTATCGTCATGCCAACTAAATCAGCCATAGAATTGTTCAACACTGACCGAATAGAGGCGCCAGCTTTGGCAATTAGTAACGGAATCAACCTAGATCGCTTTAAGCCAGGCAAGCCAAAACCCGAGCTGTTCACGAAGTTTAAAATTCCTAGAGACAAGACCCTCATCACCTACATAGGTCGCGTAGACGAAGAGAAGCATATACACATAATGGTTCAGGCGCTCGAATTGTTGCGATGGTCCGGTAAGGATTTCCATGCCGTCATAGTCGGCGACGGCAATGCTCGTGAAAGGTTGGATGAACTGATTAGTACTTTGCAACTTGAGGATCACGTGACTTTTACGGGATTGGTTTCGGACGATGATTTAGTGCAACTACACCGTATCGGCGATATATACGTTATGCCCTCGCCTACTGAGTTGCAGTGTCTGGCGATGTTAGAGGCAATGGCGAGCGGTAAACCGGTTGTTGCCGTAGATGCCGGTGCCCTAGGCGAACTGTGTATCACTGGCAAAAATGGTCACTTGATTGCGGTTGATGACATAGAGGCTATGGCCAAGGCTTTGGTTGACCTATTGGATCATCCTAAAAAGAGGGCTACATATGCAAAAAATAGCGTCAAGATCGCTAAAAAGCATGACGTGAAGGTAGTAATTCCTGAATTTGAAAAGCTTTACGAGCGAGTCATCGAAGAAAATCAACAATCGCAGCAGCTAGATCAGTAGGCTTTTCGTAATGAGCTAGATGTCCAACTTCTGGTATGGTAATGAGTTTCGCGTTTATGATGTCGGCGGTTTTCTTTTGGTGTTTTAGCGGGGTGACGGCGTCGTTATCACCGTTTATTATTAACACGTCAAATTTGCTCAAGGCTGATTTGTAATGACTAATACCGGTGCGGTTGATCTGTCTGTTTAGTTGTTTGTACCAGCCTATGTGACTGATGTAATTCAGGTTATCGTAATGGTGCCGGTGTATCTTGTCTCTCATCTCGACATCCTTGGTAGTCATTATGAGATTGGTGCTAAACTTCGTTATCGGTTTGCTTGTGGATAGACGTTTACCTACAACAGGCAGACGATGACTGGCTGAATAATATAGACCACTGGCCACGGCGCCAACTTTCCTAGAGTCGATCCATTTTATGGGCGTTGGTACGGGGCTAGCGAGGACTAGCTCTTTTGCGAATAGTTCGGGATGTTGACGTATTGCTTCGGCTACAACCAGCGAGCCCATGGAATGACCGATTAGGTTCGGTTTTTCTAGCTCGAGTTTTTGTATGAATTGGGTGAGCAACTTACCCAGCTCTGCCAATGTTAATTTGTGGTGTGGCAGTGGGCTGACACCAAAACCCGGAAGGTCTGGAATAATCAGCCGAAAGTCGGATAGCAACGGGACTAAATACTGGAATCCCTCATGAGTGCCGGTAAAACCGTGTATTAAAACGAGAGTTTGTTTGCGCGAATCATTGTGGCTCCAATATGTGACTTTGTCGCCAGATTGCAATTCAACGGTATGTTTGGCCATATTGACAAGTATAATCTATGACTTTGGATTCAGACCAGCGGCTTTCATGGCGTCCATTAGTTTAGGACGATCGAATCCTAACACCATAGTCCCGGCGACGTCCGTTACGGGAACACCGCTAAAGTTGCCGTCCATTTTGTCCATCAATTCTTTTTGGGCGTCCGCATCTTGCTCGATGTCCTTTTTGACGTATGGAATTCCCAAGTGTTCTAGCCACTGTGCTTCGGTGTGGCAAAATGCGCACCAAGTGGTGCTATAGATTATTACTTTTGAATCTGATTTGTCGCTCATAGATACCCTTCTAGTACTGGTTAATGTCTATTTGTTGCTTTTGAATCTCAAGCAGTTACATGATTTAACGTGTATTTTCTCGCGCCAAAACGTATCGATGTGATACGTCGCGAAGCGAAAAATATATGTTAAGTGTAAACCTTGGGATTCAATGCGACAACATAGATGTTAAGTAGTACTCACTATACATAGTATATCATTTGCATTGATGGAATACAAAATTACTAATCCCTATTATACAAAAAACACGCACATGGCGTGTCGGTAATAATCAAAACGACAAGCAGACGGTAAAACACCCCGCCTGCTCGTCGTTTTGACATTGGCGGATCAGCCTCCCAGATATACGCGCACCTGAGGCATCATGTAGGCGCAGCGCGACGCGGCGCTGAGCAGCATGCCAGCCCTTGCCTCGTCCCATGTGGGCGGGTAAGGAATTGTCCAGTGCGGTTCCGACAGAAAGCGAACTCCAGCTTCGACTCCTTGACGGGAGGCGATGCCACAGGCTTCGTAACCCCTCTGGTATGCCATCGACTTCGCCTGTACCGGTGACCGTGTCGGAATATTGGCCCAGGGTCCGTAGGGGGGCTGACCCACTACGGGCGGCGCGTACAAATGCGCGTGCCAAGGGCATTCCGCCAGGATGCTGAGTGCCATACCGCCACGGATTACCTCGTTGCCAGCGGTCCCGCCAAGCCTTCTGGCGTATTGGGCCACTGCGTACTCGTAGTGCACGTTCTTGCTGGCGTACTCGCATGCGATTCCCGGCTTCTGAATGGCCAGTAGCAGAATTTCGCTCGAGCTGACAGCATTCGCGGTTGGCGCGACTGGCGATAGCGACATCATGGTTAGTGCCATGAATGCCGCGACCAGCATCGAAGCGCCGTAGACGAGTGCCCGTCGCGTCCGATAAAAGATCGTCATCGATCGTTCCCTTCTCTAGAATTTGTTCGGAGACTTATCTGGTGCTTATGTTTCACACGAGATGAGCTATAGTGATGCGTTCTTGGCTTCGTATCACCATAGCTCATCTCGTATCGTCTGCTTGTTTAGGTACCTCATTATAATGAAGTTGCGTAAATTATAGTATTTAATGTTATTTTTGTCAATTATCGTGTTTGCGTCTAGTTAAATACCAACCCCCGTCGGGGCCTTTATAAACGAACAGTTCTAGACCTGGATTTTGGAGCATTTGAACCTCGGCGGTGTTTTCGGCTTCCTTTTTGGTATGGTAACGTCTTTTATCTACGCTTGACACCACCTTCCTATACGGCGATGGTTTTGATAGCTTATGTCTCTTTGTCATGATACCAGTATAGCTTGTCACGCTTGAACTTCTCTGTTACAGTTAACTAGTAATGAGTGCTGAAGCGCCCAAAAAGAGCGACGACAAGCCTCAACCGCCGGAACGATCGACGGTTGTTTTATTGTTTGCGACTGCTGCCGACACTACGTGGCGTATGTTTGTGCCTACGCTCGGTGGTGCCCTAGGCGGACTGTGGATTGACGGTGCTATGAACACCGAACCAATCTTTGCAGTCGGAGGTCTGGCACTGGGTATTTTAGTTACCGCATTTTTGGTTAAACAACAGTATTCAAAGGTAGAAAATGCTAAATAATTTCGCTGCATCATCTGGATTGGAAATACACGTTGCTTCGCAACCTTTGTTCGAGATTGCTGGCTTTGGTATAACAAATTCCCTACTGACAGGTGCTATTAGCCTAGTCATCATGCTGAGCGTTTTCGCTTACCTGGTTCATATGATTAAAAACCACAAATACAATCGATTCGTAGGGTTGGCACAGTGGACTTTCGAGGGTATGTTGGGTCAGGTATACAGTGTTATTCCTGACAAAAAAATCGCTACGCGCATAGCGCCACTGGCTCTGACGATTTTCTTTTTCATGCTATTCGGGTATTGGATGAGTGTTTTGCCGGGTCTAGACTCGATATTTTATAAGGACGTGCCAATACTACGATCTATTACGGCCGATCTGAACTTTACGTTTGCTGTGGCAATAATAGTTCTTTTGACGGTGCAGTTTTTTGCCCTGCAGGCGCACGGTCCTATCGGCAATTTAAAGAGGTATTTCAGAAATCCAATCAAGGATCCGTTAGGTACCTTCGAGGGTTTACTGGAATTTATCGGTGAGTTTTCGCGCTACGCGGCGCTCAGCGTTCGAATGTTCGGTAACTGCTTTGCTGGTGAAATATTGCTGGTAGTCATAGCCGTGATGACTAGTTATTTTGCCATGGTCGCCTTGCCTTTTTTCCTGGCCTTCGAGCTGTTTATCGGCTTTGTTCAGGCCTATGTATTCTTTGTTTTGACATTGATATTTACCGCGCTGGCAGTCGAGAGCCACGGCTCTCATGACGAGGCCCAGCCAAATATTACAGATCACTCATCCGCTGATAAACCGAAGAGAGTGGCGGCTTGACAGAGTGATGATACAATATTGTTAATAAATTAAAAGGAGTAAAAATAATGGAACAATTAGCATTTGTGCTAGCTTATGCCCTACCAGCCCTGGGTGCAGCAGTAGGTATTGGTGTAATCGGTGGTGGTGCGTTAGGCGCATTTGGCCGAAACCCAGAAAAACTAGGCGAAATCCGAACGCTGATGATCACCGCGATTGTCTTTGCCGACTCTCTGGCTATCATTGGTATCGTCGTCGCATTTATCGCACGGGCTGTAGCAGGATAAGAGGATAAGAATGTTAGGACACCTAACACAATTCGCTGCGTCAGAAGCTACAGAGGCTGGTGGCGACATATTCAGTTCGTTGGGTATCAACGGACAGATGTTGCTGTTTCAGGCAGTGGCTTTCGTAATATTGGTCGTATTGATGGGAAAGTTTGTGTTCCCTATCTTGATGCGTGCCGTCGATGAACGTCAGGAAAAGATAGAGGCAGGACAAAAAGCCGCGCAAGAATCTATAGATAAAGCCGCAAAATCTCAGGAAGAAATATCCGAGATGCTCAAGGAAGCTCGAGCCGAGGCAAAGGATATAGTAAATACCGCCAAAGACGAAGCTGCCGCCATGGTTGCCGAGGGCGAGACGAGGGCTAAACAGAAGGCGGAGAAAATCGTAGCGGATGCACATGAACAATTGGAAAAGGATGTAATTGCCGCGCGTAAGACGCTGCATAACGATACAATCGAACTTGTAGCACTGGCGACTGAAAAAATCGTCAGTAAATCATACGCTAAAGAAACAGACAAGAAGGTTATTGACGCTGCTCTAAAGGAGAAAGCGTAAATGGCGGGCCAAAAGCTGTCAAGGCGAAAGATCGCAGCACATGTAGCCGATGAGATATTGGCTGGCAAAAATGTGTTTGATCAGCTGGCGGCCTATCTGATAGAAGAAAAGCGAGTACGTGAAGCCGAGTTGATTGTCCGTGATATCGAACAAGCGCTGGCTGATCGTGGTGGTTTGGTAGTCGCGGATTTGGATAGTGCACAACCACTAGATTCTGATTCCAAGGACGCAGTCGCTGATTATTTGGTAAAGAAAATCAATGCCGATCGTATAGTGTGGCGTGAAAATGTAGACCCTAGCCTGTTAGGCGGTGTGCGAGTATCGGCGGCCGGTCGGGAATTAGATTCCACCCTACGTCGACGGTTGAATTTATTGAAAGCAAGCAAGATATAAGGAGTAAAAATGGCAGAATTATTAAAAGTAACAGAACTCGGCAAGGATCTTCGCGAAGCGATAAACAAGCTAGAAGTATCTGGTGATTTAGAGTCGGTTGGTATCGTCACGCGAGTCGGCGATGGCGTCGCATGGGTGTATGGCCTACGAAGTGCTGGCGCTAGCGAAGTGCTACTTATCGAAACAAAAAGCGGCACAGTCGAGGCGTTCGCCCTAAACCTAAACGAAGACGAAATCGGAGCCGTACTCCTAGGTTCTGACGAAGAGGTCGTTGCGGGCGCCAAGGTAACTCTAAAAGGTACTATCCTAGACGTGCCAGTTGGCGAAGAGATGCTAGGTCGAGTGGTTGATCCTCTAGGCAAGCCACTGGATGGTGGCCCGGCTATCAAGACCAAACAGCGTGGTCTGGTAGAGCGCGAAGCAATCGGTGTATTGGGCCGAAAACACGTGCACGAACCTATGATGACTGGTATCGTTTCTATCGACGCCATGTTCCCTATCGGCCGAGGTCAGCGCGAGTTGATTATTGGTGACCGTCAGACTGGTAAAACTGCCATTGCCATTGACACTATGATCAATCAGGGTCGCCAAAAGACCGGTGTTATTAATATCTATGTTGCTATCGGACAGAAACTTTCAAAAATTGCTCGCCTAGTTGATCGACTAAAGGCCGAAGGCGTGATGGATCAGACAATCATCGTCGCGACTGGTCCTAGCGATCCAGCTTCCCTGCTGTACTTGGCGCCATACGCCGCTACGGCCATGGGCGAATATTTCCGCGACAACAAAAAACACGCGTTGATTATCTATGATGATTTGACCAAGCACGCTGTTGCATACCGACAAATGTCACTACTACTTCGTCGTCCACCAGGACGCGAGGCGTTTCCGGGCGATGTATTCTATCTACATTCTCGCCTACTGGAACGATCTGCTAAATTGTCCGACAAACTTGGTGGCGGTTCGTTGACTGCCCTGCCTATCATCGAAACCCAGGCCGGCGACATTTCCGCGTATATTCCAACCAACGTTATTTCGATTACTGACGGACAGATATTCATGGAAACAGATCTGTTTAACCAGGGTATTCGACCGGCAATCAGCGCTGGGCTATCTGTGAGCCGTGTCGGTGGTGATGCTCAGACAAAGGCTGTCAAATCTGTTGGCGGCGGTCTAAAACTTGGTTTGTCACAGTTCCGTGAACTAGCGTCATTCGCGCAGTTTGGTAGTGATCTGGACGAAGAAACAAAACAACAAATCGAACGTGGTCAGCGACTGACGGAACTTTTGAAACAGCATCAATACAGCCCAATGAGTATTTGGGAGCAAGTTGCCAGTATTCGTGCCGTGACCAGTGGTTCATTCGATAAGGTTCCTGTTGCCAAGATTCAGGAGGCAAAGACTGCTATGCTGACCAGGCTATGGAAAGACCACAAAAAGGAAATGCAGGAACTAAACACTGGCGCTGAAAAGATCGAAGACGAATCAAAAGTCGCCGGACTATTAGACAAAACAGCAGTTGCCGTAGCGAAAGGGTTCGAGGATTAAGAATGACCGAAAAAACCTGGAGTCATCCACAGAATCCCAACCTAGAATATCTGGGGCGTGAGGCTGCTATTCGTCAGATGGTCGATAAAAGCGTGGCCGAGACAGTGCATGATATGCGTAGTGAGCGCATAGAAAACATCGCATCGGCACTGGGTAGCTTACCGCTGGATCAGATTGTTCAGGTTGAAAAGATCGTCGACGGTATGGTTGCTCAGAATGAACACGCAAACAGTCTGATGACTGGCGCTGTCGAGGTTCTAAGGACCGTGAATGAAGATCAAGGTCAAGATGACGAGAATGTTTCAGATGGTCAGTCTAACAAGGGTTCTTTGTACGCTGGCTTGGGAATTATTGACCCTAGTCGTACGAGACGGTCACAGCATCCTAGTCTCAGCAGACAAGTCCGAGATAGAAAACCAAGACTTCCTCGAGCGAGAGGAGCGGAATAATATGGCAGAGCAATACTCACTGACAAACCAAGCCGAAAAAGCCCACTTGCGACTAGAGATAAGGTCGGCGCTAGGTAGCCTGTCTTTGGATGCTCTACGGCAGATTCATGACGTAATTATTGATAACAGCGAAGCTGTAGAAACGGTAGTGACGCACGACGCGGATGACGCGGATTATGGTTATTTGGAAGAGCTTGCATTGTCTGATCCGAGCAAACAACCATCACGGGCCAGGGTTTTGTCACTAGATGCAGCTAGAAGGGGGCGACGATAATGTCTAGCACGCGCGCACTCAAAAACCGTATTCGATCTGTTAAATCAACCAAGCAGATTACCAAGGCTATGCAACTGGTAGCAGCCAGCAAGATGCGTAAGGCTCAGGACGCGGAAAAGGCCATGGAGCCATATACGCAGGCGGCACGAGAGCTGTTGACTCACCTCGCGGCACAGGGCGAGACTGATAGACATCCCCTATTTCGTGAACCGGCAAAGATCAATTCGCGCATGCTCATCGTGGTGGCTACCGATAAAGGCCTAGCTGGAGCGTATGATGCAAATGTACTGAAATTATACGCGAAGCAATTGCTAGAGGATGATAAGGCGGGTATAAAAAATCAGACTATTGCTATCGGACGACGTGCGAATCGATTCGTGTCAAAACTAAAAGGCGTGAATGTGGCTGCGGCTTATCAGGATTTACCGGACGATCCGTCAGGCGCGGAATTACATGCAATCGTCGATACAGCTATTGATGCGTTTAACGCAGGCGAAGCTGACGTAGTCGACGTGGTGTTTACTCAGTTTATTAGTAGCGTTAATCAAGTCGCTACGGTCAAACGCATTCTGCCTGCTGGATTCGAAGAGACGGAAGAAGTGAGCGAAGATGTTCGTACCGCAGAATTTGAGCCTAGCGCCGAAGAAGTGCTAGAAGCCGTAACCCATCGATTGGTCGAAGCGCAGGTTTACTACTTCCTACTAACGGCCCGTGCCAGTGAATATATCATGCGAATGTTGGCGATGAAGAACGCAACCGACAACGCAAATGATTTGATTGATGATTTGACGCTAGCTATGAATAAGGCTCGTCAGGGAGCGATTACCCAAGAGCTAGCCGAGATTAGCGGTGGCGTGGAGGCGTTGAAGGAATGAGTCCGCAGCAAAAGAGGCCTAATATGGATGTTGTTGAGTATAATCGAACTCAGTTACTTGACGAGGCGACTTTATCCGAATTGCGCCAGTGTGATAAACCCGAATACGTACCTCGTACAAATATCTTTACGATCATGTTCGAAGCTGGTGAAGACTGGGTCAATTACAGAACTGAACAGTCGGGGCCTAGCACCCAATCTCCAGAGGAGCGCGCTAGGGACTTGGCAAAGGAGATGACAGTCGATATACAGCGAGAATATGACGTGTGTTTGCCTGATGACAAGATAAATCAAATATATGGTATGTCGCATGATTTTGCCAGGTTAGCGCTAGGGATGAGACTTCCTGCGCCAGAAGGTAGGATTAAAAAGGCAGAACACCCAGTCAGGCGCAAAAGGAAGATATATCAATTCGCAAAGGAAACAACATGACAGACAGTAGATACCCAGCAAGATTAACCAAGCAATTGACAATGAAGACAGGAGAAAAAGATGACTAAGACAGTAGAAAAGACGACACTAAAAGACGGAAAGATCACCGCCGTAGTTGGCGTGGTCATAGACGTCGAGTTCGGCGACGGTGCCAAGCTACCGGCAATCTACGATGCGTTGCATGTAAAAAACGGCGACGTCACTATCACGCTAGAGGTGGCACAGCATCTAGACGAACATACTGTTCGTGCCATTGCCCTGTCATCTACAGATGGACTTAAAAGGGGCCAGGCTGTCGTAAATACAGGTAAACCAATTAGCGTACCTGTAGGTAAAGCCACTCAGGGTCGCATGTTTAACGTGGTTGGCGAGCCAATCGACGAAATGCCTGCGCCGAAGGGTGACACCGCTCCGATTCACAAGGCTCCTCCTGCCCTAACTGAACAATCTAACAAAGCTGAAATCCTAGAAACCGGTATCAAGGTTATCGACCTAGTTGCTCCGCTCACGAAAGGTGGCAAGGCTGGTCTATTCGCTGGTGCTGGTGTTGGTAAAACCGTGCTGATTCAGGAATTGATTTTCAACATTGCTAAATTCCACAGTGGTAATTCTGTTTTTGCAGGTGTCGGTGAACGTACTCGTGAAGGTAATGACCTTTACTTTGAAATGAAAGAAGCCGGAGTACTGCCACAAACATCATTGGTATTCGGTCAGATGAATGAGCCACCAGGGGCACGTTTGCGTGTTGCCTTGTCTGGCCTAGCGATGGCTGAAGCTTTTCGTGACGAAGGCAAAGACGTCCTATTATTCGTTGACAATATCTTTCGTTATACACAGGCTGGCGCTGAAGTTTCTGCCCTTCTTGGTCGTTTGCCATCTGCCGTTGGTTACCAACCTAACCTACAACAAGAAATGGGTATGCTACAGGAACGAATCACATCAACCAAAAAAGGATCTATCACGTCCGTGCAGGCTGTTTATGTCCCAGCGGACGACCTTACGGATCCAGCCCCGGCTACTACGTTCGCCCACCTAGATGCGACTATTGTGATGAACCGTGCATTGACGGAAATCGGTATCTACCCTGCCGTTGACGTCCTGGACAGCTCGTCAACTTCATTGGATCCAGAGGTCGTTGGCGAGGAGCACTATCGAGTTGCTCGTGAAGTACAGCGAACGCTCCAGGAGTACAAAGACCTACAAGACATAATCGCTATCTTGGGTATGGAAGAGCTTTCCGACGAACAGAAGCGTACCGTCAATCGCGCGCGACGTTTGCAACGATTCTTTGCGCAACCATTCCATGTTGCTGAACAGTTTACGGGACGAAAAGGTTTATACGCAAAGCTAGACGACACAGTAAAAGATGCAGCGGATATCTTGGCTGGCAAGTATGACGATAAGCCTGAAAACTGGTTCTACATGGTGCCTGGTTCGTTGAGCGAACAAGCTAATGGCAAGAAAGAGTCAAAAAAGGAAAAGGCTGAACCTGATTCGAAAAAAGATTCTAAAAAATCAGCAAAGAAAAGCTCTAAAAAGGATAAATAGTGAAGTTCCAATTAGTAACACTAACCGGTTCCAAAGTTGACCAAGATGTATATGAAGTCATCTTGCCAACCGCCGCTGGCGAGATAGCAGTTTTTCCAGGGCATGAGCCGTTAGTTGGAGTTGCGATACCTGGTGCGATAGCCGTACGCAATAGCAAGGGCGACGCCGACAGCAAACTAGAATATTTCGCGGTCAGTGGCGGTGTGATAGAAATAACTCCTGATGGCATCAAGGTACTGGTAGACGAGGCTGATAACGCTGATGAGATATCTGAATCAGAGGCCAAGGCGGCTCTAGAGCGAGCCATGAAACTCAAGGCTAGTGCCAAGGATCAAGTTGAGCTAGAAAAGGCATCACAGCTGGTCGATCGTCATGCGGTTCGTTTGAAGGTTGCTGACCTGCGAAGACGCCACAGGCGAGGATAAAAGATAGTATATGGAAAAGGACGCGGGAGTTTTAGAGATGCAAAAAAATATTCCTGAATATATTTTGCTGGACGGTGCCGAAGGTAATATTCAGCAAGTTGAGGCTCAAGAAAACGATACAGTTGATAAATTGACGGAAGATGTTTATCAAGGACGTTTTTTGATTGCTACTGACAAGCTAATACCATGTAAATGTATAGACGGTCGCAAATGTGATAGTCCAACTCATGGCCCCAATGCAGCTGGTGGAACAGAAACAATATTCGTAGCTCAAGACCTAACGAAAGATGTTCCCTTGGGTCCCTTGGAATCTATAGCCAACGGCATACAGAGGACAATTCGTGATTTACATGCAAATGGTTATCCCATCGGTGGTCACGCCGATAATCGTCATGAGGATCCTAACGATTCAGGTTGTGGCGCGAACGATAGATTACCAAAGATTTATGACATGATTGTTCGCAATCCGGACATAGTGAAAAAGTACGTAGAGTCTATACTGGGTAAAAATTTCGTCGATGATGTAACCGAAGAGTTGATTATAGGCAATGCCAAACTACGCGCAGAAGCGAAAATTTTTTCCACCGGCAAGGAAGTATATGATGTGCTGAATGAGGCCCAGGAGTCCGAAGTGGAGGTACTTGAAGGTGCTCACAAAGAGGTCGTAGCAGGAATAAACATGCGCGAGGGTACTACCCTGGATCGCGAGGCGCTTGCTAATGAATATGGCAACGACTACCAGGCCTTTAATATTGATGCATGGTCGTTCAAAAACGCCGCTGAGGCTGTATCTGCGAACGACGAAGAGGCGTGTCAAAAAATTATCGCGATGACGTATTACAATGTTGCAACAGCTCTCGTTCTATGCGGTCCGAGAATGCGCGTGGTCGTTGTTGATTAGTAGTCCTTATGCTACAATTGACCCCATAGAAATAGAAAACAAATAATAGGAAAAAAGATGGAAAAGAACCAACATAATTCCGCGCGCCTAGTATGGACGACTATTTCTATTGCCATGACCATCTGTATAATCATCGGACTGGTGCTTTATGCGATATTTGGCTCTCCTTCCAAGGACTCACCTCTCTATAGCGCGGCTTCCGCGCCGGGCTATCACGACACTTCATTGGCGACAAACAAAGAGATTGATGACAACTTGTCCGATTTAGAGAATGTTTTAATTGAGGCCCAGCAGCATAAAAAAGATCTAGATGACTTAATAACAGTCGCCAATGTTGACGGCACTGACTATTACGCAGAAATGACCGTAGAAGTTATGAAGAATAACGCCATGGCCGTGATTCAATCAAAACTCGGTTTAATCAATAGTGACAAGAAGGAACTGATCTCCCTAAAAGACAAGATCAACTCAGCCGACACAATAGCTGATATCGATAAAAGCGTAAGAGAGTTCAACAAACAATTCAATAAAGCTGTCGTGCCCGTGGTGTCAGCCGGCGTCGAAACATATGCCAATAACCTCAAAGCGATCAAAAAGATATCTGGCAACGTTACAAATAAAATTCAGACACAAGTCAAAGTGTTGAAAGATTGTGCAGAATCTAATACACCAGATAATGATTGCGAGAATCTAGAGATAGAAGTACGCGATAATCGCGCAATAAATACAGTTCAGTTTAGGCTGGATGAGCTGAATACCATGACGAATCTCATGCATAAACTACTATCCGTAGCGGATCAGTTAATAGCAGAATATAGTGACCTCTCTGAGCATGCTTCCATCGATTATTTAGAAGGGGTAGCGACACAATTAGACAGCGTGTTGGAAATGTCCGTGGACATACAGAATCTATTAGTAGCAACTGCTTTGTCAGTTAGGGAGGCGTAAGCATGGAATCGTTAGGAGAATCAAAAAAGAATTTATGGATTATTGTAGGAATAATTTTTGGCGCGTTAGCAATACTTAGTCTGTTGGTGTTTCTAATAATAGGAAACATTGGCGGATCAAACGGAAATAATGATAATAACAGTACGGAATCGGTAGCGACGAAAGAAGAAATTGAACAGGATCTCACGGATATCGAAAAAGGCATCAAGCAATCCGTCGCTGATCAAAAAGCTGCCGAGGCCGCATTAAAAGATGATAGTAAGAGAATAAGACTGGAGGAATAAAATGAAGATACTATTCCCTACTCTATTAAAAAAACATACTGTTGCGATTGGACTAGTATTTCTATCAATGGCGCTGGCTATTCACGGTCCCGTCGCTACTACGAACGCTCAAGCCGCTAACGAAACAAGGGGTTTTCAGGAGCTAAAGAACAAAGCTCTGGAAGAAATTGAAAGACGCGTTCAGAATTATCGCGAAACCAGAGAGAGACTTACTGTTGATATTAATATTAGCAAGGAAAACTCCAGCGCAACTATTGAGAAGGCCGAAAACGGCTTATATATTACAAAAGATGAAAATGGATTGGACGTGAAGCTCGAGCTCGCGTCGAATCTAAAGGAAAAGGTAAAAAGCTTTACGGAAAAAACCATAGAGCAACTGAGCCATTTAAAAGAAAAAGTCAAAGGTGCGCAAAGCATGGAGGACATACAGCCACTTATCAAGAATATAGAGGCCCAACATCAACTAACGCAGCTGGCGGATGTACAATCTAAAGTTACGAACGCAATCGAGACTTTAACTGGTGTTGTAGACAAAATAGAAGTTGCTCGCGATAAGCTAAAATCACAAATCCAATTAATGCGGGAATGTCTGGGCGGAATAAAAAGTGGTAATAGTGAAATAAGTATAAAGAGTGAAAATGGCGATACCACTGTCTCTGGTGCAGGACCCGGATGCGAGGATCTCAACATCAGTAGTGCCGATGCGATCGTCGACGCCGAGTCGCGCATGGCCAATATCGCAACCATGACATCAACCGTCAAGAATGTTCTTGCATCCGCAATGTCATTGTTGGCTGGGTCGGTCGATACGTTTAATAGTATATTGAGCGAACTGGGTAATGCGAGCGGTTTAGGCAATTTAGGCAACCTGGGAAATACAACAAATCTAAGCAGTTTATTAAGCGATAGCGATGGCATAGGTAGCATAAATGGCCTCATGAGTTCATTTACGGCCATTACGTCTCAATTAGGGCTTGCCAATGGAATGTCTGGAAATGTTCAGGGCTTGCTAGGAAATCTGACCAGCTTTATAAATGTCTAGCGAATACTAGCGATCAAAGAGCGAACTTCGTCAGTGCTTTTTGTGTGCATCATTCTATCACGAAGCTCCGCGGCGCCATCAAATTCACGAATGTATATTTTGAAGAATCTCTTTAGGGTATCAAACGGACGTCCGGTTTGTTTTGAATATTTATCGTATAAATCTAATTGTATTTTCAATAAGTTAATCATGTCATCTCTAGTATGTTCTTTCTGATTGGTTTCGAAGGCGTATGGATTATGAAACACTCCCCTGCCTATCATTACCCCATCTACGTCGTATTTGTTTACTAGTTCCAGACCATGCGTGCGATCGTTAATGTCACCATTGATAGTTAATAGCGTATCGGGAGCTATGTCATCACGAAGTTTTTTGATTTCGGGAATTAGTTCGTAGTGGGCCGGAACCTTACTCATCTCCTTTTTGGAGCGCAAGTGAATGGTAAGGTTGACTACATCCTGCCGTAATATGTGGCCTAGCCATTCGGGCCACTCGTCTACCCTGCTATAGCCTAATCGAGTTTTTACACTCACGGGAAGCCCGGATTTTTTAGCTGCATCTATAATAGCAGTTGCGTTCTCGGGTGTTCGTATCATACCGGCTCCGCCACCGCTTTTAACGGCTGTTGCCTCGGGGCACCCCATATTTATATCTATACCGTCAAATCCTAATTCAGCACAGTGTAGTGCCATTTGCTCCATGCATGTGGGGTCTGAACCCCATAGCTGAGCAACCAGAGGATGTTCATCATCTGTTTTGATAAGCCTGCCGCCGATTGCTTTATCACCTGCGTGCGCCCAGCCAGTCGCGTTTGTAAACTCGGTGAAAAAAACGTCTGGTGAACCGGCGTGCTTGATAACATGACGAAACACGACATCCGTGACGGCCTCCATGGGGGCAAGGATGAAAAAAGGTTTGGGTAGTTCGTACCAAAAATTATTACTCATTATATATATTGTAACGTGATAAAAAAATAACCGTCGCTAATCGCAACGGAAAATATTACGAGCGGAGGGGGTGCCGATCGGCGACACACCCTTCCGCTCCTAGTAATTCAACCGGGATTACCGGTCACCTCGAACTACTAGCCTTGCGACATAGTGCACCGCTTGCCCTTGTCGCTAGGTTTTTGGGAGCCGGCCACGTACGCCCGGGGGGCGAGACGTACGTGGCCGGCAGGCGGGTACTATAGCGCCTGGCTGCGCGTACCCAACCTATCTCGTGACGGGTGTCCCACGTCCGCACGAGTCTTTACATAGAAAGTTTGTGCGAGCAACGGGATTTGAACCCGTGACCTCCGCCGTGAAGGCGGCGCTCTACCGTCCCTGCTGGGAACTCTGAGCTATACTCGCTTGCGGGCCGAGGGTCTGCAGCCCCTCGGCCCTTTCGGCTAATTCCGAATGGGCCGGCGGCGAAAACCCGAGACGGCAAGCCAAGACGGATAAACTGATTCGGCGTGTCCGGGCGCCAAATCAGAAACAGCGGCAACTGCTCCACCTTCATACTGCAAGATTGGGCGGATGGCAGGAATCGAACCTGCGACCTCTGACGGCAGGATTCGCCTATTCAGCCACCGGGATGCGCTCTTCCCGGGTCGTGATATTTGAATCCTTCCCGGGGTGTCAGCGCTCTGCCCTGAGCTACATCCGCATTGCAGACAAACTTTCGTGTAAACGTTCGACAGGAAAGTATGCAGCGGGCATAAAAAGAATGACGTATTCTCGTCATCCCCGCCACATACACGTCTGTACTAGAAAGTAATTATATTTATTTATACTGTTTTTGTCAACTATATTTTACCAGCCAGCAGATCATCCTCAAATTGTTTGATACCGTCAATTGTTTTGTCATACTCTGAGGTGTCGGGAAAGGACAAATCTTGGACATGTTGCCATATTATTTGAACTAACTTTTTGAAACGATCAAGCTCTTGCTGCTCTATAGAGCCCAAGTTGAGTTCCATAATCTCGCCGTTATCGTTGGGTTCAACGAACTGCAGGATGCCGTCGTTCATTTTATATTTTCTCCAATCGCGAGAGTTCTCTATTAGTAGTTTATAAAATAACAGTTGCTGTCTGTATTTGTATGCTTTGACTTTTTTATAGACATCACCTTTATCCCATGACGATAGAACACTACCCGTTTTGTAATCAACGACGCGGGCCGTCATGGTGTCTTTGTCTAATTCGACTACGTCTAATTTCCCTGTCAGGTGCGCGTCGTTCAGATACGCGTCTTGGCGAGCAAAGTCCAATTCTGCTAATTGCGTAGGTTTGAAACCGTCATATTTTGCATTCAAAAACGCCCTTAACGTGTCGCAGCCTTTATGGGTAAAATGCCTTCTGTCGTCGTCCGTAAAAATTAATTTATCCATCTGTTTTTCAAACTCTTGTAACACATCCTCTTCTGGCAAATGTGATCCGGTGGATTTCAGATGTTCGTGAGCTCGTTGCAAAGACCTATGGATGGCAGTGCCATAGTTTGCGTTTGCCGCGGGAGCCGCAGGAAAGTGCAATAGTGAATCTAGCAAGAATCTGTGTGGTCCTGAGTTTACTATATCCGTGAATCGGTTGATATGAGTGGCGCTCAGTTTGTAGCTATTCAAAATTGGCGCCAAATACTCACGCATAGTTGCTGATGGAATGTTAACTATAGGAGCATACCACTGGCTCTCTGATGCTGCTAATTGCTCTGACTCACCGTATCCTTCGACCTCGTTCAACTCGATGCTACTATTTAACAGGAATGCGGAACGCAAGGTCTCCTTTGCTGAATCATTTTCTCCTGAAAACGATATATGGAGCCCTTTTCTAGCGCGTGTCATCGCTACATAGAATAGACGCAACCTCTCGTCGTAATCATCATTGTTCTGTCGCAAACGCAAATGTGGCGGAAACGAGATAACCGATGATTTACCTCTCACCTTTTCGCCCCAAACCGTGTCTACTCCATTGATGATAAACACATGATCAAACTCCAATCCTTTTGATCCATGTGCCGACATCATCTGTACGGCATTGTCGTCATCACCTAGATGGCGTAGGCTTGTGATGTTAATTCCGGCCTTTCGGTTATCATCTATGAATTGTAGAAAATCAACTAGTTTTGGAGATTTCATGTCTACCGCATTGTCACGTAGCTTTTGTCGCAGTGCTGATAAACTGTCCAGGTGTGCCACATAACTACTAGCATCATGTCTGATTTTTTCTATCGGGAAATAATACTTACGTATTGGAGACCATATATCTTCGATGTCCTTGTTGCCGATAAGTATGTCCAAGATTATTTCCAGGGGCGCGTGTTTTGCTTGCGCCGCCGCTCCGACTAGCCATTCGAATAGTTTATTGGTCTCGTCTTGTTCGGCTAACAACTCCATCCAGAGCCTTTTTGTTTCATAAGACTTGATACTAATTTTCCATAACAATGTCGGTTTTATTTGCCATGCTGGGTGGGATAAAAGTTCTGGCAACATCGAGTTGGCTGTCATATGGTCGCCGATACTTATGGCATGAACTATATTACCGAGTAGTTCTAGTAGGACAATTACTTCATCGTCCAGTACGTTTTCTCGTTTGTCATAACTGATAGGTATTTCTTCATTTGCCATGTACCCGAGCAAATTTATTAAATCGGAGTGTTTTCTAGCTATAATTGCAATTTCACTCGGCTTTACGCCGGAATTAATCAGAGATTTTACTGATGATCCAATCCACTTTCTTTCGTCGTGCGAAGACGGGAAAGACACTATCTCTGTTCTGGAGTCATCATCTTTTCTATTGGATTGCAGGGTTTTATTTAAGGAACTTATCTTTGACTCTAGTCTATCGTCGCCCTGCACTATTACTTCGCGTGATCCGTCCAGTATCGTCTGTGAGCTACGGTAGTTTTCTGTTAGCGTTATCAGGTTTGCTTTTTTGTATTTGTCACGAAAGTTTAGAATATTGCTGACTTCGGCTCCTTGAAAACCATAGATAGCTTGATCGTCGTCACCAACTACTAGGATATTTGGAGAATCTTCCACCACTGGATTGTTTGTGAGGTTATGTAGAATACGCATTTGCGCCATGTTTGTATCCTGAAACTCGTCGACCATAATGTAATGATATTTCTCTTGCAAATCATAGCGTAGATCATCGTTCACTTCGATTGCGTGAACCGTTTGCATAATCATGTCGTCGTAATCCAACAGCTCTGCTTTTTCTAGTATTTTTAAATATAGACCGTATATGATATTGAGCTCACGAAGCTTTGGAAGTGCCTTTTGAATCTTTAGTATTTTTGATTTGTCGGCGCCGCTAGTCATCCATTCGTCTTTCCAGGCCGTTATTGGTGGCGTAACTTTCTCGTGATTTCTTGCCTCTTCTAGTGTGGATTTGATGCTTTTTATTAATACATCTTTTAGAGTTGCGACGTTTGGTAGTGGCGAACTTTCGTCAACTTCTGATATTTCATTCAATACTTCTGACAGTTTATCGACCGTTGATTTGCTTACTCTGTCAGTGAAGACTTCTGTGAGTTTCTGACCGACTATCTCTACGGTTGCTTGAGTCTGATCTAGTAATAACCTGAACTCCTCGTCAGTTAGTCCCGCTCGTTTTAAATCACCTATAGCCGTAATAATGTCACCAATAGACGTGTATCTACCGTTCATTTGACTGCGCAGTGGGCTGTCATAGTCACGAGAGTCCAATATCTCTGTAATTATTTTGTGTCTGGCTAGGTCATCTGCCAGGCGGAAGTCGGCACCGTTATAAAAATACTCCCTATGCCTATTCATAATTTCCGAGCCAAAAGCGTGGAAAGTAAAAATAGACACGTTGTACGCGTCACGTCCGATTATGCTGGTAAGGCGCTTTTGCATTGCTATAGAACCGGCATCCGTGAATGTTAGGCATAGTATGTTTTCTGGGCTTGTGTCTGTCCTTTTTAGAATATTAGCCGCGCGCATGCTCAATAGCTCGGTCTTGCCAGTGCCTGGACCTGCTATTACCATCACGGGTCCATCGATTTGATCAACTGCAGATTTCTGAGCAGTGTTGAGCTGCTGATAGCGTTTTTCAAAATCCATTGCTACTAATTATAACGTAAGGACACTTTTATTGGCCTGATGACTTTTGGCGCATTTTTTGTGCGAGCTGTTGGAGACTAGGATTCTCTTCGACTGTCTGATGTGCCTGTTCAATAGCCATAGAAAAGGCTCTGCGGGCTATTTTTTTATCAAATAAATCAGTAAACCGTTCTATCATTTTTCCTATTTCTGGCGTGGGTGATATCAGATTGGCATCGCCACCATTCGACTTCTCCCAATTTCTTAATTCTGTTTTTGCACGCCACTCCAGCTGGCGTCCTGCGATGCCCGGATCTTTTAATGGTCCGATTGATAATTTTGAATTTTTAGCTAGGGCGGCAACCACTATTAAGTTATCGGCGTCCGGCGCGCGGTGGGCGTGTGTGAATGATAGGGTTGTTCCGCCGTCGAAATACTTATTGCCTTTCAGCGCGACGTGACGATATCCGCCAGGGATGGCCGATGCCGCCGCTGCCTTTTCGGCAATTGTTATGTCTTCGTCCCATAATACCTCCACGCGCGGCACGGGCTTTTTAAAAGTCGGTATTCGTAATACTGCCGCTCCAATGCGCGTAGAACGCGCTTCGCCAAAAACCTGTTCGCCTATGCCTAATAGATAGTCTTTTTCACGATTCGGAAAACGTACGGGCGGTATCTTCTCTGCCCCATCCTTTGTCATGCCTTCCTCGATAAATCCGGCCGTCCAGACTCCACCAGATACTGCCAAGATTGGTCCATCGTCTTCTCGTAGGTTTATGCCTTTTTGGCCTAGACCTACGCATATGCCCGAGTCATACGAGATGGCAAAAGGCCCGCCAGCCCCCAGAACTGTAGATAGCAATGGACGCTCGTTTTCTTCAAATACCTGTTCAATATTTTTTGACATAACCTCTTCTTTGATTACGAAACTATAGCATAATTCGTGTACCCTGTCTAACTAATATGCTATACTTTTTGCAAATGCATGACGTATACGATGACATGGCTATAGAACAAGTTGCGAAAAGGCAATTTGGTTTGGATATCGAAGTCGACAAAGTAATAGCAAGAAGGATTCCAGTCAGTCGTACTGCGTTTGCAAGCGTCTTTTTAACCGATAGAAAACAGCTATATTGTTTTATCTCGGCTCAATCAAACCTGAACTTAGGCGAGGTAAAAAAATTCGTTACTCGTATGGGGCTAAAGGCCGAGTTGTATCTGCCTCCAAAAAGTAGACCAAATTATTTTGACGATATTGGCAGGGAACATTTTCGCAAAGTATTCCCGGGTCTTGGCCCTGTTTCCGACTCGGATTTAGTGTACTATCGTACCCTTGCGCCATATAATCCCGCCCTCATAATGATAAAAGAAGTTCCGCACAATGCAATTCGTCAATTTGATACTGACGCGCGGGGCAAGTGGCGCCCCGCGGTCAAGTTTACTTATCGTAGAATAGCAACGAGCTAACTGCTGAATTCGTTAGCCGCCTCGTCTAATTCGGTGGCTTCAGTGCCATCCTCAATCGATAGATCGTCCAATGCCTCGATTGCCTTGTCTAAATCATCACTTGATTCTACCGCCACGGGGTCGAGCTTCTCTTCTGATGACTGGCTGGTTTCGTTTGTGTCGGCATCGCTGTTCGTGGCAAAAAAGTTGGTATAAGCAAAGTAACCAACTGCCCCTATAACGACTACTACTACCAATACTAGGACTGCTTCTAAGACTGAAAATCCTTTACTGTTTTTCATCTAAGAGTCCTCCTTTGTGGTTCTGTTAGCTTCGGCTACCTCTTTGACCGCAGATGCCAGATCCTTTACTGCGTCTCGATATGCTTTCATGGCGTCTATACTATCTAGCCTTCTTTGCTTGAAGTCAGCGATGTCAGCCTTGGGCTGGTCTCCGTCACAATCAAGTTGAGGTACGGCTTGCTGATTATCTATTCCGGCTTGTGCAGCCTCTTTCGCTACTACGATAGCGGCGACTAGGCTGTCATAGTTTTCTACTGATAGGCTTTTTTCTGTATAAAAACCAGTAATGGCCTCGTAGATTTGAGTAACTCTGTCAAACGCATTGGTTCGTCGCGTATCCATCCGCTCCATTATCTGATTAATCTTGGATTCACGGCGCTCACAAATACTCTTCTTTGCATCGCTCAATCTTTCGCGAAGATTAGATTTAGCTTCATCAACCCTTTCCGTTCGGGTTTCCTTCGCCTGATCTAGGCGGGCTTGAAGCTTACGTTTTGCCTCCAGCCTGCGTTGCTCCAATCTGGATGTATCCGACACGGTGGAGTCGTCTTCGCTATCGGCCTCTTGGGCGAATACGGCAGGCGTGAATACCAGCGCAAAAACCAAGCTACCAGTTAATATGTTTTTTATAGTGTGCTTCATGATAAAACCTCTTATGGTTATTTACCCCTGTATAATACCCTATTCACGCTGGTCGCGCAAATACACTACCTCTTAACGAATACCATAATAATATTGACATTTTAAAAAGAATATGTTAATATGGATAATAATATGGTAAGAGGTGAAGTCAATACTACTAACCCTGTTATTGAACAAGACTCTATAGAGGTACTTGCTCGCTACGATGCAGAAATGCGTGATTATCTGAACTCCCCTGATGATTTGGGCGGTGGCATTCAAAATGACCTATCTGATCAGAATTTATCACCAATCCTAAAATTGCTCATGGGAGATCATAGAGATTGGGTTGCTCAGCATACGTTTGAGACGACTGTTGATCCAATGAAAGAGAAAGCTCAACGCGTACGTGAAGGGCTAATCAATGTAGCACACAAGGCGTTATATTTCGCTAGCGACAAGGCTTATGAGGCGAAAGAAACAATCACCAATCCTCTAACCGATAACGCATTAGAAAGAAATATTAATCATGCTAATCAATCTGGTGAAAATGTTATAGATTTTGCCCGGGCAAGGGCCAATAGGGCTTCAGACGAAGAAGACAACAAGTCAAATGAACGACGGTTGAAGCTTGGCGCCGTGCGCGGAATAGGCCGAAAGGCCGTGGCTAGTGTAGTCGTCGCTGCTGGTTTAGCCGGCGGTTTGACATACATGGCTAACAGCGAGCAGCCTAGCAAGAACGAAATATCATCGATAGCATCCGACGAATTTGGTTACGAGCGCGCTATTCTAACTAGCGCTGTTAAATCATATGTAATTGGTGGTAACGGACAAACTGTTGGTCCAGTCGAAGAGTTCGACGTAAAAGGTTACGCGCCAGGTGATAATGACGAGGCCGTACAATGGTCGGCTAATATGGGTATTGGTGATCCGGGCCATATCCCGCATGAGTCAATCAGAGAAGGCTCAAATACTCTAGTTAATAATTATCATGAATCTAGGTCTCGTGGCGAACACACGCATATCAGTGCGTATTCATTCGGTACTTACGCCGCGCAGGACGCAATGTGGCGGATATATTCCGAAAACGGCAATCAATGGCCTTCAGACCTAACTGTCGATATAATTGGTGGCCCACAAAGTCCGGAAGGACTGACGAGTGGTGGCATTGGCAAGATTGGCGGAATGTTCTTGAAATTACCGGAGCATAGTAACAAGCCATTTCCTCCAGGCGCAAAAGTACGTGTTATATATCGAGCGGACGATCCATATGCGAGTGGTGGTAATGAAAGCCTGGCTGTATTGCTGTATGATTTGGCCGGTATTCCGGAGGGTACGCACGAAGCGCCGGCCTTTGGTGACCCAAACTACGAATGGACCATGTCGAGAGATGCTAATGGTATTGAGCACTGGGTGGCTCATCCAAAGAACGAATGGGTAATCACTGCTTTGCAAAAAGCTGGAATTAATCTAGTAGATACAGATAGTGCCAATAAGGCTATACGAGCATTGTTCCCGCGAAATCACGATCCAAATACGCCTCCGCCAGAGGCGAATGTGAGGGAGGCTATGCACTATGCCGCAGTCGCGTTAGACGCTCAATTGGGAACTGGTAACTTATTCCAAACAGTCGTTGAAAAAATGCCAGAACCATGGAAGCAAGTTATGGATGATGGTTGGAATGGCTTTAATACTATAGCCGATACCGCGGCCAAGATAGCAAACAATGAAATGCCACTAGACGTTGGTGCGCGTATCATCATGAACGAGATATCGCAGATTGCTACTGGTATTGCCAACGCTATTCCTCGTCCAGAACAGGGGTACACTCCATTGCAGGATATGGGTGTTGGCATAGCTGCCGATCAATTCCAACAGTACACAGGGATGGACATCACTCCTCAACTTAATGCGTTTGTAAATAATATGCGTAGCAGGATTCAGGCATATATTGATAATCCCGAAAATAGAACACCTCTAATATCGCCTGCAACCAGCGGCTTCAATCAAAACGACCTACCTGACCTATCCAATCTGGTGCCAAGTAAATGGCTACCCGATAACACTAATACGTCTATTACTATAGATGTTCCAGAACTACCCACACCATCGAGTATCCCAGAGCCTGCCCCACCCGCGGTTGGTTCACCGGTTTCGGAACCGAATATGTCAGAGGATAATACACCAATATGGAGAAATGCTCCGCCAATTATATTGCAACCAGAAGTTATTGACCCCAACCCCGCTCCGCAACCACCCGAGATACAAGCGCCTGCCCCTAGTAGACCAATAGTTGAGCGATCTGCTCCCGCACCAGCACCAGCGCCCGCTCCGGCTCCGGCACCGGCACCAGCACCACCTCCCCCGCCGCCTCGACCACCACGAGTAGAGCTTCCGCCTCCTCCGCCGCCACCACCAGCACCAGCGCCCGCTCCTGCTCCCGCACCAGCACCTCCTCCGCCACCACCGGCACCGTCATTCGAAATGCCAAATCTACGAGATTTGATTCCAAATTTCGGTAGCGGACAGTCATCTGGTCCTAAGGTTAGCTTCCCGTCTACACCATCATCAGGATCAGGTCCTAGCCCTTCGGGCCCAGCGGTTCAATTGCCTGGATTCCTGCAGAACTAACACGCTTTTTAATTAGACAGGTCTTAGGATAACGATAAGCGGGTCAATTTCTAAATAGTCGTTGTCAATAATACATGACTTATTTGTTCTGGCATTTTACTACAGTTATTTTTGATGTTAAAAAATATTATTTTAATAAAAAAAGCATTAGCTTTTTGTTATCAGTAGCAACACTTTTGATGTTCGTGTTTGGTTGGGCACATTT
Source organism: bacterium (assembly GCA_030429975.1). Classification (GTDB taxonomy): domain Bacteria; phylum Patescibacteriota; class Saccharimonadia; order Saccharimonadales; family Saccharimonadaceae; genus UBA2112. Next base: position 49,810 of record JAUIGB010000005.1, read on the forward strand.
TGTTTGACTTTCATAAATCCCGAATAGTACACTTCGTCCATATAATTAATTCTGGTGGGGGTATCGGGAGCTTTTATGCGAGGGAAAAGAAATAGTGAGGCTGCCCCGGCTATTGTAGCGACGGCAGAAAAAACAAATGAAAGCGAGACTTCCAAGTTTCGACGGGCAATCGCGTTGGGCGCCAGCGCGCTAGTGCTGACAGGTGGTGTTGTTGCGACTAGTGTTGCTGTGGAAAAATCACCAACGATTGCAGTTGCGCAAGCTGACGAACAAGTATTCGTAGGTGGTAATGGTGACCCACGCTCTGAGTTTATACGGTCTGAGTATGAACGGTTGGGCATGGTTAATCCAAACGCACGACACATAAACCTTCATTATCCTGCATCCATGTTCCCGCTAGGTGAAGTTCGTACGGACGAGTCGATAAGGATTGGTGCAGATAATTTAATGGCCGAGATGCACAACAACGCACCCGGCGAGCACATGTATGTAGAGTGCTTTTCTTTGGGCTCCGCCGTTTGTGACGAGTTTGGTCGGCGACTAAGCAATGGAGGTCAACATCCTATTCCAGAAAACATACATATAATCACGAATGGCGATGGATATTCAGGAATAGGCCTACTAGATCA